>DAIQPK010000069.1:0-2993 GCA_036787375.1 Patescibacteria group bacterium | reverse complement strand
CAGAATTAGAAAAAATTATCAGAAACCAATTAAATTTAAGTAAAGAAAATGAGATAATCATTGTTCTTCCCTCACCTAATCTAACATCAACCCCAACTCCAACAATAAAATTAACCAACTGGCAAAAATGGTTAAAGATATTTTTAAAATAATTAATTTAATTTCAAGAATATAATTATATTTAACTTAAAATTTAAATAAATTTAATTTTTTCAATGGGATTAATATTTGGTTGGATGACAGGAAAAACTCTTGCTGAAAGATTTGATGAATATGAAAAAATAATCAAAATGCTTGAGTATGAAGAAAAAAACCCAAAAATAAAACCAAAAACTAAAAAAGAGATTATCGATAACTTAATAAATTGTTCTCAAGTTAAACCAGAAAAAATTTTTGAAAATCTTAAAACTTCAGCTGAGGGTTTAACTCAAAAAGAGGCTAAAAAAAGACTTTTTCAATATAGAAAAAATGAGATCAATCAGGAAAAAAGAGATTATTGGTTAATTAGAATTTTAAAAATAATTGCCAATCCTCTAATCGCTCTTTTACTTTTTATTATACTAATCTCCTTTTTCACGCAAGATTATAAAACAACTGTGGTTATTAGTATTATGGTTTTTGTCAGCGTTACCTTAAGATTTTTTCAAGAAAATCAAGCTTATAACTCGGCAGAAAGTTTAAAATCCTTAGTTAAAACTACTTGTACTGTCATCCGTAATCACAAAAAAAAAGAAATTGATTTAAAAGAAGTCGTTCCCGGAGATATTATTGAATTAACTGCTGGAGATGTTATCCCTGCTGATTTAAGAATTATAAAAAGTAATGAACTTTTTCTTAACCAATCAATCTTAACCGGTGAAGCTTTACCTGTAGAAAAAAATCATCTTGAATATAAAGATTTTAATGAAAAAACATCTCTTTTTGAGTTAAAAAATATTTGTTTCTCAGGAAGCAATGTTGAAAGTGGTTATGGAATAGGTATTGTTCTCCAAACTGGTATTAGTACTTATTTTGGTAATCTTGTTAAAGATATTGCTGGCCAAAAAATAAAAACCAGTTTTGATAAAGGAATTGATAATTTCACTCTTTTAATGATTGGATTTATGGCTATTATGAGCCCAACCGTTTTTTTAATTAATGGAATTATTAAAGGTAATTGGTTTGAATCTTTTCTCTTTGCTATCTCAATTGCCGTTGGTTTAACTCCAGAGATGCTACCAGCAATTGTCACCGTTAATCTCTCTCAAGGTTCTATTAATATGGCTAAGAAAAAGGTGATCGTTAAAGACTTAAGCTCAATTCAAAACTTAGGAGCGATGGATATTGTCTGTACTGATAAAACTGGAACCTTAACTTTAAACAAAGTTACTTTGATTAAATGTTTAAATATTAATGGCGAAATAGATAAACAAACTCTTCATTATGCTTATATAAACAGCTATTATCAAACTGGATTTAAAAATTTATTAGACACGGCAATATTAAAACATGCTAAAAAAAATCAAGTTGATGAAATTGCTAAAGAATATAAAAAAATTCATGAACTACCATTTGATTTTATAAGAAAAAGAGTTTCTCTAATTGTTGAAAATAAGAAAAAAGAAAGATTAATTATCTGTAAAGGCGCTGTTGAAGAAGTTTTAACCATCTCTAATTTTTATGAATTAGATAATAAAGAATATTCTTTAACTAACAAATTAAAAGAAAAAATAAAACAGATGAATGATCAATTTAGTCAAGAAGGATACCGTGTTATTGCTGTTGCTCATAAATATCTCGATAAAATTAATAATAAAAAAACTGCCGAGTATGAAAATAACCTAATCTTCTCAGGAATAATAATCTTTCTTGATCCACCAAAAGAAACTGCCAATCAAGCAATAAAAAAACTTACTCAATATGGAATTGAAGTAAAAATATTAACTGGTGACAACGAGTTAGTAACAAAAAAAATTGCCCAAGAGGTAGGGATAACAATTAAAAGAGTAATTTTAGGTAATGAGATAGAAAAACTTGATGAAAAAACTTTAGTGGAAAAAGTCAAGCAAACAACCATTTTTGCTAAGCTTTCACCCGATCATAAAAGAAAGATTGTTAATGCTCTTAAAAAATCTCACCGCGTGGTTGGTTTTATTGGCGACGGAATAAATGATGCTCCAGCTTTAAGAATTGCCGATGTTGGTATCTCGGTTGATAATGCTGTTGATATTGCCAAAGAATCATCAAGTTTAATTCTCCTTGAACAAAGTTTAAATGTCTTAGCTGATGGCGTCATTGAAGGAAGAAGGGTTTTTGGTAATATTGTTAAATATATAAAAATGGGTGCTAGTTCTAATTTTGGCAATATGTTTAGTGTCTTAGGAGCAAGTATATTTCTGCCATTTTTACCAATGACACCTTCCCAAATATTGGTTAATAACCTTCTTTATGATCTCTCGCAAACTGCTATTCCTTTAGATAATGTTGACTCAGAATATATAAAAAAACCAAGAAGATGGCAGATAAAAGATATCGGTAGATTTATGATCTTTATTGGTCCAATTAGCTCAATTTTTGATTATCTAACTTACTTTATGATGTTATTTATATTTAATGCCTGGACTAATCCATCACTTTTTCAAACTGGTTGGTTTGTTGAATCTTTAACCACCCAAACCTTAATCATTCATGTAATAAGAAGTAGAAAAACTCCTTTTCTTCAAACTTGGGCAAGTAAACCTTTAGTTTTAACAACTTTAATTGTTGTTAGTATAGGAATTTTTCTTACCTTCTCTTCTTTTAATCATTATTTTAACTTTGTTAGATTACCTTTCTTATACTGGCCATTACTTTTTTTGATTATTATCTCTTACATTTTATTAACTCAAATTGTTAAAATCTGGTATATTAAAAAATACGGATACAATTAAAAAATAGCCAATAAGTAGATAAGATTAAATTTTGGTTACGGGGCCGGGAATCGAACCACGGTCTAGGAGATTATGAGCCTCCTG
>DAIQPK010000003.1:0-28990 GCA_036787375.1 Patescibacteria group bacterium | reverse complement strand
TTCATTAGTGAGCTCGGGTGGGTTTGAACCACCGACCTTTCGGATGTGAACCGAATGCTCTGCCGCTGAGCTACGAGCTCTTTATTACTTATTACTTATTAATTACTCTTATTATATTTGTTTTTTTATATATATTATAGTGAAATTTTATAAAAAAGTGTATAATATAGTTTATAATTTTTCACTAAATTTTATGTCAAGAAATAGAGAAAATGATCCCGCAAAAGCTTATATCTTACTAGCTGGATTACCATTACCATAAATCACTTTTATTCCTGATGATGTAAAAGGGGTTCTACCGTATGACTCTATATTACCACCATATGCTTCTGCAGAATTAACCTTATTATCACCTTTAAATATAACAATAGGAGAAAACTGTTATATGCATTTAAGAAGTTCTAGCCCAAGCAGGTTTAGTAGGAAGATTAATTAAAAACGAAGACGGAAAATACATCTATATTATTGAAAATTGGGGCCCTCACACCATCTGTATTCCTAAACATACACCATTTCCTATAGGAAACCTTACAGTTTTGATATTCAAGATCCACATATTCAAGATCCATTCAATATTAATCGTGTCATTAAAGTTTTTAGATTTTACATCGAGGTTTAACTTTTCTTCCAATTCAAACCCAAAGCTGTTGGTAAATAGGTATAAAATTAGATGAATTGTTAGTATATAATAAATCAAATAATATAAATAAAAATGATAACAAAATGATAATCAACATAACTAAATTACCTGGCGGAAAGGATGGAGATGAACTTCATGGAATAATTGATGTTGTTATTGCTAAAGACGGTTTTGGCTCAAATAGTTTTGGCCATATTTACTCTATGGCACAAACAAAAAAGCACATTGTTTATCCACCAGAGATTGGATTTCTTATCATAGGTGGTGTAATTAGAGATAAAAATAATAATATGCGCTTTTTTATTTATCATGACCAAAGTATAATTGTCAACCTGGCAATAAACACTTATCTCACCCTCTTATTGGTGAGTTTCTTATACCTTCTGATGCTCTTGAATATCTTTTAAATATAATTAGTGATAGTGATCCGAGCGGATTATATATAACTGGTTATCCTGTGAGATTTTCGAGATAAATAAAAATAATCTTAATTTTTTAATCTCATTTTTATAATCTGTTTAAAATTTTGATAAGTCTCTTTTGGGTCATCGGTGTCGTAAATAGCTGAAGACATAATCAGATAATCAGGCCGATAAGAAAGAACCTTTTTAAAATTATCCTTATTAACTCCGCCGTCAACCATTAACTTTTGTTTTTTTGTCAATCTTTTCCTAATTATTTTTAGTTTTTCATAAGTTTCGTCTAAAAATTTTTGACCAGCCCTACCTGGTTTAACAGCCAACACCAAGACTCCATCAATTAAACTTAAATATTTATTAATCTCTTCAAAATCCACTTCAGGTGGCCAAACTAAATAAACTTCTCGCTTGTTTTTTTTAAATAGTTGTATCATATCAAAAACATTTTTATTATTTTCTTGATGGATAATAAATCTTTTAATATTTAATTTAAACCATTTATTTATTTTCCTCGCTGACAACTTAATCATTAAGTGAAGATCAAAGTAAATATTCTTTTCTAATTTATCTAAATCATCTGGATTGTTCCAGGTCTTATAATTTGTAAAATCTAAATCAGCCACATCTAAATGAAAATGTTTAGTCTTGATTTTTAATAAATTAATTTTTTTAATAATCTCAGAAAAACTTTGACCATTAAGACTAGGAACAATTTTTGTCTTCATATAAATTTATTTTTTCCAACCTACGATTATATTTTTCTAAATTTTTAAACTTAGTATTGATAAATGTTTCAATAATTTTTAAAGCATAGGTCTTGTTAATAAAATCAGCGCCCAAACATAAAACATTTAAATTATCATCAGCTTTCGCAGATTCTGCCATCTTTGAATTAAAAACAACACTAGCTCTTATTTTTTTAATTTTATTTACTGCCAGACACATTCCTACTCCCGAACCACAGATTAATACTCCATAGCTTCCAGGGTTTTTTATTACTTTTTCTCCTAATAAAAAAGCAAAGTCAGGATAGTCATCATTAGGATCATAATCTTTATTTCCTATATCAATAATCTCATATTTCTCTTTTAATTTTTCTTTTAAAAACTCTTTTAGTTTATAACCCCGATGATCAGCGCCAATAAAAATCTTCATAAAATGATGATACTAAAAGATATTCAAAAAATCAAAACACCTTATTTTTGCTAAAATATAACTATGTCTGATTTAGAAGAAATCCTTAGAAAAATAAAATCAGAAAATGATCCTATCTTAAAAGCTAAATATATAAAATATTTAGTCAAAGAAAAGAATCTTAAAATAAAAGATATTGCTAATCATCTTAAAACCAGCTCCTCATATATATGTCATTTAAATCGTTTAAACAATCTTCCCGAAATAGTAATTGATGGTTATTACTCAAATCTTATCTCTTTAACCCATCTTTTTATTATTTCGAGAGTCAAAGATCAAAACAAAATTATTGGCTTATATGAAAAAATTTTAACTAATAATCTTACCATTATTGATACCGAAAACGAACTTTGTCAAATTCTTTATTCAGTTAAACACCAAGGCGAAGCAATTTCGAATGAAGAAAGAGATAAAGTTATCAATAAAATAAAAAAGATTATTCCTGAAGCAAAAGTTAAAATCCTTCAAACAAAAACTAAACTTAAATTAGAAATCGTTATTTTTGATAATTTAAAAAAAACTTCTTTAAGTTTAAAAAAAATTAAAAAAATTTTTAGCGAAGGGACTTTGGCCAAGGATTACTAATCAAACCCATCTTTGGTGGTGGATAATAACGATAAAAAACATAACCAATTAAATTTTGTATTGGCACAGCACAAAACTCTCGAGAATCAGCAGATCTTGGCCGATTGTCTCCCATAACAAAAATACTGTCTTTAGGAACTTGGTATGGTCTATTCTCAACAACACATCCATTTGGCCAGAGATTAGTTGTCGCCAAAATATAAGATTCACTTATTAAAACATCATTGACATAAACTTGACCACTATCAGTAATCTTTACTATATCTCCTGGTAAACCAATGATTCTTTTAATATACTCAATATCAGGATTTTTTGGTGATTTAAAAATTATCACATCACCTCTTTCTAATTTTTTAAACTTATAGGTTATCTTACTAGTTAAAATATACTCACCTGACTGAAAAGTAGGTTCCATTGACACTCCTTTAACTTGATTTGGAGATAAGATAAAAAGATAGACAACAATAAATAACGATCCTACAAAAGCAATCGTTTCTAAAATCTCCATTACAAACTCAATTAATCCTTTTAGAAAATTTATCATAATAACTAATAATTTTAGATAAAAAATTTTTTTTTGTAAACAGAATATGTAAACGACTCGGTGATACTACATCTAATAATCAACTTCTAACGTTAAACAATATTAAGTTAGAAACGGTTAAAAATAGTTGAAATCAGTTAAATCTGGAGCCTTGTGCCAACCCATGAATGAACCTGTCAGGTTCACTAGTGGGTTGTGGCAATAGTTTAAAGACATCTAACTTTAAACAACAAAATTAAAACATAAGAGAACTAAATTCAAAAGCAGGTCCGTCCTCAGTAAAAATCTTTGGTATTTAGGATTTTGATTAGTAGTTAGCAATTGGTAGTTAGTAGTTTAATGTTTAAGATTAGACGTTAAACAACAGCAACGTATTTTTTATTGTATTTATTATAAAACTTAACTACGCCATCTTTATTAGCCATAATAGTGAAATCCCTGCCAATAATAGTATTTTCACCTGGATGAAATTTTGTTCCTTTTTGACGAATAATAATATTTCCTTTTTTTACTTTTTCACCTCCAAAAATCTTTACTCCTAATCTTTTAGAAATAGAATCTCGATTACCACGAACAGCTTTTTGAGCTTTTGTATGGGCCATAAGTTATTTTTTAATTGATTTTTAATATTTTTAATGTTGTCAGTAGTGATCGAAACCCTTTAACCTTTCGATATCTTACTTTAGCCTTAAACCTTGCTATTCTAATTTTTTCTCCTTTATGATGAGAAACCACCTCAGCCACTACTTGTTTATCTAAATTTGGAGCGCCTAATTTTAATAAATTTCCCTCTTGACTAAAAACTGCTAATGTTTCTAATTTAATTTTTTCTTTTTCTTGATAATTATTAAGTCTATCAACAATAATTTGATCGCCCTCTTTAACCAAATACTGTTTGCCACCAGTTTTAACAACTGCCAATTTAATCATAAGTAAACATTATACCTAACAAAATTAATAAAAACAAGAAATTTTTAATAAACTAAAGCCAAACCGATTAATAAAGCTAATACTGATGATCCACCATAAGAAATAAATGGTAGTGAAACACCAGCAATAGGTAATAATCCCATATTCATACCAATATTAACAAAAAACTGAAAACCTAAATAAGAAATTAATCCTAATAAATAATAAAAATTTATTTTATCAAATTTTTTACTTTTATTATTTTTATAATAAAACAATAATTTTTTAAATAAATCAATAAAAATTAAAAAATAAAAAATAATAATAATTAAGCCTCCAAAAAAACCAAATTGTTCAACCAAAGAAGCAAAAGCAAAATCAGTAGTGTTTTCTGGTAAAAAATAGAGCTTTGATTGAGTTCCTAATCCTAAACCTCGACCAAAAAAACCACCACTACCAATGGTAATAATTGACTGAGTAAGATTATAAGAGATTCCTTGAATATCTATTGAAGGATTAAGAAAAACTAACAACCGGTATCTTTGATAATCTTTTAATAAAAACCAAAAAATAGGAACAAAAATCAAAAAAATACTAAAAAAAGAAACTAAGTATTTTTTGGGAATTTTTGAAAAAAAAATCAAAACTAAATAAATCACTAAATAAGTTAGTCCATTAGCTAAATCTGGTTGTTTAAAAATAATAAAAAATGGAATAAAAAAATAAACAAAACTTCTAAAAATTAAATAGTAATAATTAGAAAATAAAAACTCTCTTGATAAAAAATCAGCCAAAAAAAGAATAAAAAAAGGTTTAAAAATTTCGCTTGGTTGAATTCTGAATAAACCCAAATCCAACCAACGTAAAGATCCTTTTACTTCAACTCCAATTATATAAGTAATTATTAACAAAACTATAAAAAACCAATAAAAAATTTTTTTATTGTTAATTAAAATAAAATTTTTATACTTTCTAATAATAAAAAAAACAACAAAACTAAAAATAGTAAAAACTAATTGTTTTAAAAAAAGGTTTTTATTCAATCCAAAAAGATTAAGTAATCCAAAGATGACTAAAATAGAAGTAGAAAAAGCTATCATTTAATCATTAATTTTTTTCTTAAAAAATCCTTATCTTTATTAAATTTATCAGGAATTTTAACATCTAAATAATCATTTGGCTTAAGATTTAATTCTTTTCTTTTAACTTGAGTAAGTCTAACAAACTCTCTCAATTCACCCTCATACTCTAACTCTTCTTTCGACACTTTAACTTCTTTTTTTGGATAACAAGTTTTATTAACAGAAATGTTTTTTATATTAAGCTCTTTTAAAATTACTTCCCAAATATCTGAAGAAATTTTTGAACAGTCAAAATCAGTTTTTAAGACTATTTTTGCTAGCGGCATTCTCACTTTTAACTTATTTTCCTTTCGATAACTATGGCCTAACTCAACAATTTTTCTTGCTAATTTCATTTGATCTTCAATTCTTCTATTTATTAATTTCTTATCTATTTTTGGCCAGTTTTCTAAATAAACAGATTCTTCACTAGTTAAATTAGTATAGATTTCCTCGGTAATAAATGGTAAAAATGGTGATAAAATAATCGATAAGTTAACTAAAACATAATATAAGGTTGAATAAAAACTATTTTTGTCTTTATCGTCATTGCTATTCACCCAAACTCTTTCGCGACTTCTTCTCACATACCATATTGATAAATCAGAAATAAAATTCTCAATCTCCAAAATTGCTGATTTAGCATCAAAATTTTTAAGATTTTTTTCTACAGAAAAAACCGTTGAGGCAAACCGACTTAAAATCCATTTATCTAGGATGTTGTTAAACGAAGTAAAAATAAATTTTTTCTTTTCTAAGGTTTTGCCTTTAACAAGAGTAACTCTTGAGTCATAAGATCCATTTTTTCGAACTAATTTCCAACCATCTAAATTAGCATAATCAACAAAAAACTTATAAACATTCCATAAAATTAAATAATACTGTCTTCTCACCTCATCAGCCTTTTTATAACCAAAAAGCATATTATCAGCTGGTTCTTGTCGACAATACATCCAGCGCATCACATCAACCCCAATTTTATCAGCTCCCTCATTAAATTCAATCGCATTTCCCCAACTTTTATGCATTGGTCGACCATCTTCTCCAAGCAAAGTCCCATAACCTAAAACTCTTTTAAAAGGTTCTTGATTCTCCATCACTGTTGACTCGGATATTAAAGCATAAAACCAGTTTTTAAACTGACCAGGAAAAGACTCAGTAATAAAATCAGCAGGAAACCATTTTCTCCATTCTTTTTTGTTTTTATTATAAAGAGGTTCACCTTGATTATTTTCAGTAATCGTTGAATAAGGAACAATCCCCGCATCCAACCAAGGATTACCAACATCATCAACTCTTGAAATAGTCTCACCACACTGAAAACATTTTATCTTTACCTCATCTATATATGGTTTATGAGGTGAATGACCAGCAAATTTTTCCCAACCAAAAACTGCTTTTTCTTTTAATTCCTCTTTTGAACCAATCACCTCAAAATAACCACATTTATGACACTCGTAAATCGGCAAACTTAATCCCCAATAACGATTTTTTTTACTAATTAACCAATCATGCATATTTCTTAACCAATCAAGCTCTCTATCCAATCCAAACTCTGGCATCCAATTAATTTTTTTTGCCACCCTCATCATTCTTTCTCTCAATGTCAAATTAGATACCTTGCCGTCCGAAGGCTTATGCGAAGGACGATCCATCGCTATATACCACTCATCAGCTACCTTCCAGACTAATTCAGTTTTACATCGCCAACAAGCAGGATACCGATGTTTATACTTTTCAATTTTAAAAACATAGTTATTTTCTTTTAAGTAATCTAAAATAATCTCTGGATGTTTTTTAGCATTTTTGCCCGTTAAAAATCCTAAACCAGGTAAGTAATTAGCATTGTCGGCAATCACCGGAATCATTGGTAATCCTAATTTTTTTCCCATTAAAAAATCCTCGGTACCGGCTGAAACTGCGGTATGCACCATACCAGTTCCTTCAGTTTTTGTCACCGGTAAAATTAATCTATCAGTGACAAAAACTATGTGAAATTTGTCTTTATTTTCTTGAGAGACTTTTTTAACTGCTTCTAAGTGATCAAAAGGACCATAATATTTTAAGCCTACTAATTTACTTCCTTTAACAGTTTGAAGAATCTGATAGTTTTTTCCAGAAAAAATCTCTTCAATTTTTTCCTTAACTAACCAATAGTTTTTTCCAGCAAAAGAAATTAAGCAATAATCAAAATCCTTATCAATGGCAATAGCAATATTAGCTGGAATTGTCCATGGAGTAGTAGTCCAAACTAATAGATACTCATTCTTTCTATTAATGATTGGTAAGGTAAAATAAACTGAATCATGAATAACTTCTTTATAGTCTTCAGTTAACATCTCGTGTTGAGAAATCGCTGTTTCACACCGTGGACACCAAGGAACAGACTCTCTGCCTTTATATATCCAACCATTCTCATAACATTCTTTTAAAAATCTCCAAATCATATAGTTATTTTCATCACTCATTGTAAAATACGAATTATCCCAGTCAGCAAAATAACCTAATCGTTTTGACTGTGTAGTCTGAATTTGAGAAAATTTTTTTACTCTCTCTTTACAAAGTTGGACAAACTTAGCAATCGAAGCAAATTTATCTCCAGGAACTAAGTTTTCAATATCTTTTTTAGTTTTAAGTCCTAACTCTTTTTCTACTTCTACTTCAACCCATAATCCCTGACAATCAAAACCATTTTGAAATCTCTGTTTATATCCTAAAAGATTAAAAAACTTTGCCCATAAGTCTTTGTAGGTTCTTCCCCAAGCATGATGAACACCCATAGGATTATTAGCAGTAATCGGACCGTCAATAAAAGAAAATCTTTTTTTGGAGTTTTTATTTTTTTTAAGATATTTTTTAACAATTCCTTTTTCATACCAATACTTTAACCATTTATGCTCCATCTCAATAAAGTTAAAATTATTCGGAATAGATTTAAACATATCTAAATATTATAGCAGTTTAATATAAAAATGAATATTTATTTTTTTCCTTTATTTTTTCCTCAAAAATGCTGGAATATCAAACTCAGAACTTTCTTCTAAAAACTCCTCATCAATTTTCTCATCTTCAAATCGATCTTCATTTTCTACTCCTTGTTTCTCTTTTACTGAAGAAACTGGTTTTTCAATATCTTCATTTTTTCTAAATCTAAAAAGCCTTAATCGATTATCATCAAAACGAGTAGCAATAATAGTAATTCTTATCTGATCCATTAATTTTTCATCAATCACCGCCCCAAAAATTATTTCGGCATCAGGATCAACCGATTTAGCAATAATTGAAGCTGCCTCATCAACTTCAGTCATTGTCAAATCAGGACCACCAATAACATTAAAAAGAATCCCCCGAGCACCCTCAATAGAAACATCTAAAAGTGGTGAGGAAATCGCCTGCTTGATGGCGGCTAAAGCTCTTTTTTCACCACTTCCTGTTCCTATTCCCATTAATGCAGTGCCACTATTACTCATAATCGATTTAACATCAGCAAAATCAACATTAATCAAACCCGGAGTAGTGATTAATTCAGCAATCCCTTTGACTCCAGAGGTTAAAACTGTATCAATCTTTCTAAAAGCTTCAAGAATCGGTGTTTTTTTATCAATAATAGTTAAAATTTTCTGATTGGGAACAACAATTAAAGTATCAACTCTTTCTTTAAGCTTAGCAATTCCATCCTCAGCAATAAACTTTCTCTTTACTCCTTCAAAATCAAACGGTTTGGTCACCACTGCCACAGTTAAAGCACCTGTTTCTCGAGCAATTTCTGCAATAACCGGTGAAGCACCAGTACCAGTCCCTCCTCCTTCACCACAGGTTAAAAAAATCATATCGGCTCCTTCTAATTCTTCTTTTAGTCTCTCTTTAGATTCTTCAGCAGCTTGACGACCAATTTCCGGATCGCCACCAGATCCTAATCCTTTTGTTAAATTCTCACCAATCTGTACTTTGATTGATGCCTTATTGTTTAATAAAGCTTGAGCATCAGTATTAATAGTAATAAACTCAACTCCAGAAATTGATCCTTCAGAAACCATTGCTGAAACAGCATTTCCTCCACCACCACCAATACCTACTACCTTAATTTTTGCTGCCTGACCAGCTTTTGGTTTAATTAACATATTAACTTATGGTAAAAATTGTTTAAAAAGATCTTTAATTTTAATTAAGCTACCAGTAATTTTTATTTCTTTAAAAATTCTACCAAAATTTTTAAAACTTGTTCCTTGATAATTAGTATGATGCTTAACTCCATATTGAAGAAGACCAATATTGGTAGAATACTGAGGATCATTAACTTCCTCAATCAAACCGCTTACCTTTTCTGGAATGCCAATTCTTATTGGTAAACCAATTACTTTTTTTCCCATCTCTAACATACCCACCGTTAACGCACCACCACCAGTAATCACTAATCCTGAAGGAACTTGCTGACCAAAACCACTTTTCTCAATCTCATCAAAAATTAATTTAAAAATCTCCTCTAAACGAGGAGCAATAATTCCATCAACTAGAGTTTTTAAAGATACTTCAGTTAAATCTTCCGCTAAATTAAGTTCTTTTAGATTAATTTGATTTACCTTTTTTTTGTTAGTGGTCAAATTTCGACTTAAAAAGAGTTTAATCTTTTCTGCTGAATCCAAAGAAACCCGCAAACCAATCGCAATATCATTGGTAATATTACGAGCACCTACAGGAATAGAAGATGAATAAGATAAGGCGCCATCAACAAAAATCGCTAAATCTATCTTTCCACCTCCAATATCAACTAAAACCACCCCCAACTCTTTTTCAGTATTGGTTAAAACTGCCTCAGCCGAGGCTAATCCGGCAAAAACAAAACCTTGATTTTCCACTCCTAAATCATTTAACACCTTATTTAAATTTTTTAAATTGGTTGATGAAGCTGTAATAATATGAGTTTCTGTCTCTAGTCTAACACCACTCATTCCTAAAGGATTTTTTATTCCTGGCTGACCATCAACAATATAATCTCGAGGAACAATCTCAATTATTTCCCTTGTTGTTGATAGTGATATTGCCCTAGCAGCCTCAATCACTCGATTAACATCCTCTTCTATAATTTCAGTTTGCGGATTAGAAACCGCTACTATTCCATGAGAGTTTAAAGAACTAATATGAGGACCACCAACAGAAACAAAGGTTTTATCAATCTTATGTCCAGCCATTCTTTCTGTCTTTTCCAGACTAATCTCTAAAATATCAGTCACCTCTTTAATATCAACAATTAAACCTTTTCTTACTCCTTTTGACTCTTCACTATCAAAACCAATAATTTTTAAATTATTTCCCTCTTCATCAAAAACCGCAATCATACTAGCAATTTTACTGCTGCCAATATCTATTCCACAGATTAACTTATCAGTCATAATAAAATTTTACATTAATTTACTAATTAATCTCAATACCTAATTATTGGCTTATCAAATCTCAAATCTAATTCTTTAAAGATCAAACCTTGCCTCTTAAAGTTTTTAACTATCTCTTTTAATTGATATGATTGAAGATTTAAATCTTTTTTCAAACTAAACAGAATCCTATTTTTTGCCATATTAAATACTAACATATCTTGATTTAAAATCTCAATCGAATAAGGAAAGATTAATAACTGTCTTGCTTCATCAATAAAAAATAAAGTCTTTTTTATCTCAAGAAAATCAATCTTATCACCAGTTTGATAAGAGTGATAATAAAACTTTTTATAAAAAATTATCAAAGGATAATGACCCTGATCTTGTTGGTTTTTTTTTAAGATTTTTCCTTCTTTTGTTAAATAAAAATAACCTTTATTAATCTTAATTTTGGCTAAAATTGTCTCTTTTTCGATGTTTAAAACTAAAGTTGACGGATACTTTTTTTCTATTTTAACAGCTTTTAAAAAGGGATTTTTTTTAAGAAAATTTTCTTCTACTATCTTTTGATTAATAAAAAAAATGTTTTTATTGTGTAAATCTTCTAAACCAATAATATCGATCTTTTCTTTTAAAACAATATTTTTTACTTTTAAAATATCATTAAAGTAAAAAAGCAAACTAATAAAAAAACCTAAGAAAAAAATAATCTTAACTAAAAATATTACTGACAATAATTTCTGCTGCTTCATTTTGATGAGAAAAATCTTTATTTAATAAAAAATTTTTTTTATAAAAATCAATTTTCTCTATCATTAGATTAATTAAACGAACTAATTTACTACTTGGTTCTCTTTGATGAAAAATCTCTCCAAAACCATTTTTAACAAAAATCTCCGCATGATGTTGCTGCTCTCTACCTGCCGACCAAGGTAAAGGAATCAAAATCGCTGGTTTTTTTAGAGATATTAACTCAAAAAAAATATTTGCACCAGCTCGACTAATCACTAAATCTGTTAAAGAATAAATATAACCAATTTCTTCATTAAAAAAATACTTTTTTAAAAAATAATTCTCTTTTAAACTCTCTGATAAACTTTCTTTAATTTTTAATAACTGTTGATAATCAGAAAATTCCTTAGTATCACCAGTTTGATGAATAATAATATATTTTCTTAATAATTGAGAAAGAATTTCTTTTATATGAATATTAATACTATGACTTCCCAAACTGCCACCGGTAATATAAATCACTGGCATCTTTTTTTTTATTGTAAAAGGTTTTTTTTGAATTTTAAAAATCGATGATTTAATTGGATTACCAACGACTAAAGTTTTAGCTTGAGGAAAAAACTTTTTTGTTTCTTCAAAAGCTAAAAATATTTTTTTAGCAAAAAAACCAATTATCCTATTTGCTATACCTGGTTTAATTGTTTGTTCATGAGTATAAATAGGAATTTTCAACAAAAACGCCCAAAAAACTAAGGGCACTGCTACATAGCTTCCAAAAGAAAGAATAATATCAGGTTGATGTTTTTCAATAATAAAAAAACTTTGAAAAAATCCAACTGGGATTTTTAAAACACTAACCAATGATTTTATTGATAAAACTCTGGTTAACCGACCAGTAACTATATTTTCAAACTTAATCCCTAATCTGTTAATTTCTTGATATTCAAGAGATAAAACTTTTTCTCCTTCTAAAGGATATTTTCTTCCTACATAAATAATTTCAATCTGATTTTTTTTCTTTAACTCCTCAATCACAGCCAATGCTGGAGATAAATGACCACCGGTAATTAAAACTCTCATCTTAATTTATATTATAAACCTTACTAAAACTTAAAATTAACTAACAAACCTTTACCCTTTTTTCAATGTTCAACATAATTCCTATTAAAAGATAAGAAATAACCAGATTACTACCTCCATATGATAAAAAAGGTAATGGAACCCCAGTTAAAGGAAAAAGATTAACTACACCTGCTAAGTTAATAATTATATGAAGATTAAAATAAACAAAAATACCAGAAACTATTAATTTTGCTAATTTATCAGGAGACAGTCTTGCTAAATGATAAATCTTATAAATAAAAATTAGATATAAGAAGATTATAAAAAAACCGCCAAGAAAACCTAATTCCTCAGCAATAATCGGAAAAATAGAGTCGGTATGAGCTTCTGGCAAATAAAGATATTTTTGTCTTGAAGATGCCAATCCTTGACCAAATAACCCTCCTTGAGATAAAGAAATTAAAATCTGATTTAAATGATAACCAATCCCTTGAGGATCAGAAAATGGATTAAGATAAGCCATTAATCGATTTAATCGATAAGGTTCAATTAAAATTAAAAAATAAAAACCAACCATTGCCAATGGTAAAAAAAGTAATAAATTTAATAAACTTAATCCGGAAATAGAATAGATAGTTATACTTAACAAAAAAATAATAATAGCAGTTCCCATATCAGGCTGACTTATCATTAAAAAAATTAAAGAACCAACCAACAATAAAAATGATAAAAATCGTCTTTTTTCTTTATTTATAAACCATGAAGAAAGATAAATAATTAGCGAAAACTTTGCTAATTCAGTTGGTTGAAGATTAAAAAAACCAAAATCTAACCATCTCTGAGCACCGCCAACACGAGTACCCACACCTGGCAATAATACCAATATCAATAAAAAAAAAGTCATTGCTAATAAAATTGCTGATAAAGAATAAAGTCTTCGATAATCAAAACAAGAAATAATAATCATAGAAAAAAAACCGATGATTAACCATAAAAATTGATGTTTTAAAAAAAACAAACTATCTTTATATAAAACTGAGGCTCGGATAGCTGAAGCTTCAAAAATAAATACTAAACCAATTAGTGATAATACTATTGGAAGATAAATTAAAGGAGTAAAAAATTTATTTTTACAAAAAATCTTTTTCATTTTTCTAAAAAATATCTCATTAATTTTTGATAATTTTTATTAAAATCAGAAAAAAAATATTCAACTTTTCCCTTTTTAGACAATTTATCTTTTATTTCTTGATGATTTTTTAAATATAAAAACAATCTTTCTGCTATTAATTGGGCTTGATCAATGACCTTTATTTTTCTACCAATAACTTCAATGATTTCTTTCTTAATTAAACCATAGTGAGTACAACCTAATATTAATAAATCGATCTTTTTTTTAAAAAAAACTTTTAAATATTCTTTTAATATTAGTTGAAGAATTTTTTTATTTTTCATACCTGACTCAATATAAGGAACAAGCAAGGGACAAGCTTTTTCATAAACTTTAATTTTATTATTAATTTTTCTTATCTCTTTAGTGAACGACTTTGAATTAACGGTTGAACTGGTAGCTATAACTGCTAATGTTTTTATGTTTTGATTATCTTTTAAATACTCTATTGTCGGAATAATCACTCCTAAAACTCGTCTATCTGGATAATAATGAGGAAGATATTGTCTTTGAATTTGTCTTAAAGCATTTGAAGTAGCGGTATTACAAGCCAAAATCACTAGTTGACAGTCTTTTTTAAAAAGAAACTCAATTGCCTCTTTGGTAAACTGATAAATAATTTTTTTTGATCGATTACCATAAGGAACCCGAGCATTATCACCATAATAAACATAATCATATTGAGGAAGTCTTTCTCTGATTTTTTTAAGAATAAGCAATCCTCCTAATCCAGAATCAAAAATACCAATTTTCATATTATTTTTTTAACAACTCTATTAAACTCATCTCCTCGATGAAACTCATTATTAAACATGGCAAAAGAAGTTGCTCCTGGTGAAAATAAAAGACAAATCGGTTTTTTATTTTTTATTTTTTTTGCCTGATTATATCCGTATAAAACTGCTTCTTCTAAATTATCATATATCTTTGGTGATAATCTATCCTGATATTTTTTAACTTTACTCAATATCTCATCGGTAAAACTACCAGCTAAAAGAACAATCTTTTTGACTTTTTTTAATTGATTAATCAATTCATCAAAGGGAAGATTCTTTGAATTACCTCCTAAAAATAAAACTATTTCATAATCCCAATAAAAACTATTAATCGCTTTTATTGTTGCTGTTGGTGTCGTTGAGGTAGTATCATTAACAAAAATAAGATTATTTTTCTTTCCAATTACTTGTTGTCGATAGGGAATTCCAGGAAAATCGTTAATTATTTCAATAGCTTTTTTTTTATCAATTCCTAAAATTTCTCCTACTTTTAAAGTCGCAGCCGCATTTTCTAAATTATGATCACCTCGCAAATATCTAAGAGATCCTAGAAAATTATTCTTATCATAAATAAACACCTGAGACTTTGGCTTCGTTTCAAAAAAAATGCTTTTATTAATTATTAAATAGTCCATAGGTTTTTGATATAAAAATATTGCTTGCTTGTCATAAAAATACTCATCTATGCTTCGATAATAATTTAGATGATCTGGATAAAAACTAGTGAAAACAGCAATATGAGGACTAATCTTTTTTTTATGAAATCCTGACAAAGCCCAAGAAGACAACTCCATTACTACCCAATCATCTTTTTTTAAAGTTTTTAGATAATTTATTGTCGAGATGCCAGGTAAACCACCTGTTAAAAAAACTGAAAAATCAGATTTTTTAAGAAGATAAAAAATCATATTAGTAGTAGTTGATTTTCCTCTCGTTCCAGTTATACCAATAACTCTTCCCGGAAAGTTTTTGGCAAAAAAAGATAGCTCCATTTCAATTGGAATACCTTTTTTTTCTGCTTCTAATATCTCTGGTATTGTCCATAAAACTGACGGTCCTTTAAAAATCACATCAGCTGATAAAAAATCCTCAAGATAATGTCCACCTAAATGAAATTCAACATTGTAATTAACTAATTTATCAATTGATAATCTTAATTGATCTTCAGTTTTTTTATCATTAACGATTACCTTAGCTCCAATTTCTGAAAAAAACTTTGCTAAACCAACACCACCTCCTTGTAAGCCTAAACCAACGATTAAAACTTTTTTATTTTGATACTGATTTTTTAAATGATTGTAAATATCTAACATTATATTAATTATATCGATTAATTTATAACGATTATAACAGTTATAATGATTATAATGATTGTAATCTCACTTCATAAAAGCAATCATTAAACCGAAGATAACAAAAATAATTGAAATTAACCAAAGCCTCATAACAATCTTTGGTTCTTCCCAACCTTTAAGTTGTAACCATAAATGAAATGGGGCTACAGGAAAAATTTTTCTTTTTAAATATTTTTTCCCTAATAATTGAATTAACGAAGTAAATATTTCGATAACAAAAACGCCACCAATAATAGGCAAAACAAATGCCTTACCTAATATTAATCCAATAACAGCAAAAGTTGCTCCAAAAGATAAAGCGCCGGTATCACCCATCATTAATCTGGCAGGATAAATATTAAAATACAAAAATGCTAATAAACCTCCCAACCAACTAGCAATAAATAACGAAGTTGGCACGTCTAAAATTGATCGAGAGATAATCCAAAAACCAATTAAAGAAAATGTCAGTACTCCAGCTGCTAAACCATCCAAACCATCAGTAATATTAACAGCATTGGCAAAAGCAACAATCACAAAAGTAGCAAAAAGCATATAAAAAAAACCAAGATTATAAACTCCAAAAAAAGGAATATAAATAATATCGATTTTTAACTCGTAAAATAACCAGTATGAAATAATTAATCCCAAAATAATTTCCAATACCAATTTAAACTTCATTCTTAAACCAAAAAATCTCGTTTTTGTCCACAAAAATATTTTATTTAAATCATCATATAAACCAAGAAAACCAAAAGAAATAAAAGTAAAAACTAAGATTTTTATCTCAGAAGCAATTGAAGGATAGTTAGTTAAGATTTTTTTTTGAAATACCCAGTACATAAAAATAAATAAGAAAAAGACGAATAAAGTCGTTACTAATAATAATATTCCTCCACCAGTTAGTATGCCAACTTTTCCTTTATTAAACTTATCAAATATTGGTGTTGGTTTATTAAAAACATCTCTAGTTTTTTGGGGCTTTCTTTGAAATTTTAAGTGATATAAAAGATCAATAAAAGGAATAATTAAAAAAAGATTAAAAATAAAAGAAGAAAATATGGCAAAAAGATAAACCGAAGGCATATTAAAACAAATTAATAACTCTTGGTAAAAATATTATCAAAGCAATAATTGAAGATCCAATCGCATATATCAACATTGCTGCCGCGGCTACATCTTTAGCAATTTTAATATCTTCTCTAATTTTTCTATCAATAGCATCAGTTGTCTGTTCCAACCCTGTATTTAAAGTTTCCACTACTAAACCAACTGTAATTAAAAAAATAATGATAATAAACTCATAATGACTAACCTTTAAAACTAAACAACCAATTAGTGATAACAAAGATAAAAATAAATGAATTCGATAATTTGGTTGAGTTTTCAACGACCAAATTAAGCCATCAAAAGCATGTTTAAAAGAAATAGTATGACGTTTAAGCATAAAAAATTTTTATTAAAACTCTTGCTAACTTATTACTATCATGCCTTAATATACTTCTATATAAGATATCAGAACTATCTTTTTTAAACTCTCGATTATCTAACAAATCAGTCTCAATAATTTTATATCTATCTTTTTCTAAATCATTAACTACTTTAATTTCATCATATTTTTGATAAATATTCAATATTTTTTGGTTAATCTTTTCATTGTTAATTAAAATAATATCAATTTTTCTTTTTAAATATTTTTCCAAATCTCTTAAATGATCACTAGCTTTATAATTATATGTTTGACCAGCTTTTGTCATCAAATTCATAATATAAATAATCTTACCCTGAAAACACTTAACTGCCTCAACTATACCAATTGGTAATAAAACCGGAATGATACTAGTATATAAATCACCAGGGCCAATGACTAAAAAATCTGACTTTTTTATTGTTTCAACTGCTTTTTTTAAAGCAAAAACATTTGGTTTAAGACTAAGTTTTTTAATTTTTGATTTTTCTCCCTTATTTTCATCGATTAATCCTTCTCTTTCAACAACTTTTCCATTTTCATAATAAGCAACTAAGTGGGTTTTATCTTTAGTAACAGGAATAACTTCTCCCTTAGTTTTTAATAAAATTGAAGCAAAATTAACCACCTCATCATAAGAAAAACAAATTTTTTCTAAAGCAGCTAAAAAAATATTGCCAAAATTATGACCTTTTAAATCTCCTGAGTCAAAACGATACAAAAAAAGTTTTCGCCAATTCATTGATGCTTCTGATAAAGCTAATAAACACTGTCTTAGATCGCCCGGAGGCAACACTCCTAGTTGATCACGTAATTTACCAGTTGAGCCTCCTGAATCAGTCATTGAAACAATCACTGATAGACTTAAATCGTCGTATCTTTTTAAACCAGAAAGAACAACAAATGTTCCTGTTCCCCCTCCTAAAACAGTAATTTTTTTTCTTTTTTTATCTGTTTTCATAATAATTTTTTCTTTTTTTATTTTTTTTATAAAAAATATTATCTTTAATATCTAAAGAAACCGTCTCACCAGGAACAATCCAGACATTTTTACCAATTTTAACTCCAGGAAAAATTGTTGTATTAACGCCGATTTTTGAGTTTTTACCAATAATTGTTCCTAATTTTCCTAAATTAGAATCAACTTTTACTCCATTAATTTGACTTGTAACACCTTCTCCATTAAAACGAAGGTTGGCAACTACCGCTTGAGCTCCCATCATCACCTGATCATCAATTACCGAATCTCCAATATAATTACGATGCAAAAAAACTTTGTTGCCAATATATGAACGAGCAATCTCTGAATAAGAACCAATCAAGCAATCACTATTAATCTGACTTTCTCTCACTAATGAATAATCACCAACAATAGTATTTTCTCCAAGATAACAAGGACCAACAACTTTTACATAGTCACCAATTCTAACATTTTCTTTAATAATTATTGGTGGTATTAAAATTGCTTTGTCTGATATCTGAGCTGTTTTATCAATAAAACTATTTTTAATCTTCTCTAAAAAAATTCTCATCATTAATAAAACATGCCAAGGATATTTTAAACTATGCCAATAACCATTGTATTCGATAAAATAACTTTTTACTGATTTTAAAATTGAAGATAAAGCTTTTTCATAACTATCATCAGTAATTTCTTTATTTTTCTTTAATTCATCAACTAAAAAAGAAAGATTAGAAAAATAATCTAAAAATAGTTTAAGATAATTTGAAGGAAGATTATCTTTAGCTGGTTTTTCTATTACTTCAACTATTCTATTATTATCAAATCGAAAATATCCACCAGGAAAATAATAATTAATTTTTTTTCCAAATAGAAAAACAAAGTTGCTATTATCTTTTTTAATCTCAATAATTTTTCTTAAAATTGAAAAATCTAAATAATCATTAGCATTAATAATTAATGCCTCTCCTTTTATATATTTTGAAGCGGAAATAATTGCTCCTCCTTGACCTAAAGATAAATTCTCTTGAATAATTAGTTGACAGTTTTTTTTTAAATTGCTATTTTCTAACAATTTTTTTATTGGAATAATATTATTTTGATTAACAACCACAAAAATATTTTCACAGTAAAAAGAGAGGTTTTTTATCTGATATAAAATTAATGATTCATCTAAAAAATTAAAAAAGTTCTTATCTTTTAATGGCCAAAACCGAGTACTATCACCAGCAGCTAAAATCAATCCATTTTTTATTTTTCTCATAAAGAATTATTTTATTAATTTTATTAAAAAAACTTTTAACTTAAACTTTTTTTATCTCACCTCCTAAAGCTCTTATTTTATTAACAAAGTTTTCATAACCTCTTTCTAAAATCGAGACATTATTAACAACTGACTGCCCATTAGCAACTAAAGCAGCAACTGCCAGTGTTGCTCCGGCTCTTAAGTCTTTAATCTCTAAAACTCCACTATGTAAATTAACTGGTCCAGTTATCTTAATTGCTTGATTATATATCTGATTTTCTTGATAATTAAAAAAATAAAACTCTTCTGGTTTATCTACTTTAATCTCAATTTTTTCTATTCTTGCCCCTAATTTCTTTAATTGATCAACATAAGAAAATCTGTTCTCAAAAACCCGCTCATGAATAATTGACTCTCCTTTAGCCTGAGTCATTAATATTGCCCAATTCGGCTGCCAATCAGTCATAAATCCTGGATGAGACATTGTTTCAATTGAAACTGGTTTTAATTGACCATTATACTCAAATAATAAACTGTTATTTTTAAAAGAATAACTCACTCCAGCCTCTTTTATTTTTTCCAAGAAAGAAGTTAATAAATTAAGACTTATGTTTTTAATTTCTATTTTTCCTTTGGTAGCTATTGCTAAACAAACATAAGTAACTGCTTCGTTTCGATCTAAGATAATCTTAAATGATTGATTTAAAACTAATTTTTTTCCACCTATTATCTCAATTTTTTTTCCTATTCTTTTTATTTTTCCTCCAGCTAAGTTTAAAAAATCAATTAAGTTATCAATTTCTGGTTCAGTGGCAGCATTATCAATAATCACTTTTGAATCAGAAAAAACTGATAACATAATTAATAACTCTGTTCCGGTATGAGTTGGTTTGATAAAACAATAATAACCGGTTGGTTTTTTGATCATTTTAGCTTGATAATAACCAGTATTAGAATCATAATTAACCTCAATTCCTAAAGACCTCATTCCTTCAATAATTCTATCAATCGGTCGAGCACCAATCCGACAGCCACCAGGATTAGGTATATAACATTCTCCAAATTTATATAAAAGAGAAGCAAATAACATAAAGGAAACTCTTATCTTTGAACCATGAAGCATGTCAACCTTATTAATAGATAAATCTGACGGATCGATTTCTAAAATATTTTTTTCTAAAAACCTTGTTTTTACTCCTAATAGATTAATCAGATGAATTAGCTCCTTAACGTCATTAATTAAAGGCACATTTTCTAAAACTACTTTACTGTTAAAAAGAAGTGAGGCAATAATCATTTTTAAAGCAGCATTTTTTGCTCCAGAAAGAGTAATTGTCCCTGATATTTTTTTACCACCGTTGATAATATAAGAGTCTTCCATATTTATATTATCTCAACTTCTTCCTCCAAATTAATACTAAATTTTTCTTTAACTTTTCTTTTTATTATTGATAATAATTTTAATAAATCCTCAGGTTTCCCATTACCCTTATTAATAATAAAATTAGCATGAATCGGTGAAATATAATAATCACCGACAGAAAAGTTTTTTAAACCTACCTGATCAATTAAATAACCAGCAGGAATATTTCCCGGGTTTTTAAAAAAACAACCAGAACTAGCTTGTCCATAAGGTTGAGTTTTTTTGCGATATTCTAAAGCAAATTGAGCTCTTTCTTTTATTTTATTTTTATCATCTTTTTTTAATCTAAAAACTGCTTCAATTAATATCTCTTTAGTTTTTTGTATGATTGAATAATCATAGGCAAATTGAAAATAGTTTTTTTTAACTAGTTTTTCTTCTCCTTGATTGTCCAATAAATAAGCAAAAACTAAGTTATCACCAAAATATGTTAATGGTCTTGTCCATTTTGAATTCATATAAACTGCTCCACCGACAGTTCCCGGCAATCCTTGATGATACTCAAAACCTGATAAATTCAGATCTATAGTTTTAGCAATTAATAAACTCACTGGATAACCTGAAGAAACTAAGATGTCAACATAATCACCTTCTTCTTTTAAAATCTCAAGCTTTAAATAATTATTTTTTGCCACTAACCCCGGAAAAACTTTTTTAGTAATTGCCAAATTACTTCCTCCGCCTAAAATAAATAACTTTATTTTTTTACTTAAACAATAGTACTTTATCTTAAAAAAATCATCTCTTTTTTTAATCTCAAAAAAATACTCAGCCTTAACTTCGGTTTTTAAGGTTAAAAAATGAGAAATATCTTTATTTTTTTCTATTTTTAAGTTATTATCCATAAGGTTTTTAATTGATCAATTACTTTATAAATATCACCAGCTCCAATTGTTAAAATAAGATCGTTCTTTTTTAAGATTCTTTTAATTTTATCAATTAACTTTTGATTATTGTTGACATAAAATAAATTTTTTAGACCTTTAACCAAATCTTTTGAACTAATATTAAAATCCAACGAACTTTCTCTGGCTGAAGCAAATATAGGAAGTATAAAACTATAATCAGCCAAAGTTAATGACTGCCTAAACTCCTTAAATAATACCTGAGTTCTTGAATAAGTATGAGGTTGAAAAATAACAATAATTCTTTGATTAGGATATTTCAATCTTAATGCTTCAATAGTTGATTTAATCTCAGTCGGATGATGACCATAATCATCATAAATCAAAAATCTGCCTTGATAAACTAAGTTCAATCTTCTTTGAGCACCAGCAAAATTTCTAACAGCTCTTTTTATCTCTTGATATTTAAATCCTAAGTTAAAAAGCAGACTAATCACCGCCGTTGCATTTAAAACATTATGCCTACCAAATAACTTAATCTCAAAATCATAGTTATTTACCTTAAAACTAGTTAAGTCGTTTTTTATCTGATAATTTTTAATTAAAAAATCAACTCCCTGAGAAAAACCATAACTGATAATTTTATTCTTTTTCAATCTTTTAAAAGATTGAATTAAATTAATATCATCAAAATTAAGAACAAGTTTTTTCTTATTAAAAAATTTTAAAAAAGCTTTTTTAGTTTGTTTAAGATCTTCATAAACATCAGGATGATCAAAATCAATGTTAGTACAAATAATCCAATCAGGATTAAGTTTAAAAAACTTCGGGGTCTTATCGATTGGCGGATTAATACCATACTCATCAGCCTCAACAACAAAATAATCTTTTTTTTGATAATCAGCACCTTGATAATCAGTAAAATATGACGCACCAACTAAGTAGGATGGTTTTTTTTCTAGTTTATTTAAAGCATAAGCAAGCAGTGAAGTAGTAGTAGTTTTTCCATGACAACCAGAAACAGCGATTTTGATTTTAAATTGACTCATCAACTGTCCAATAAAATCAGCTTGAGAAATTAATTTAATACCTCTTTTTTTTGCCTCAATTAATAAAGGATTACTGATTCCTTGATGAGCAGCTGAGTAAATTATTAAATCAATATTTCTTTTTAATAATGAATGATCAAATTTTTCAAGAAATTCAATTTTATTTTCTTTTAACAATCTATCAGTAATAAACTTTTCTTGATTGTCAACTCCAAAAACATTTTTTTTCATCTTTTTTAAAATCACTGCCAAATTAGCCATTGCTATTCCTTTTATTCCTAAGATAAAAAAATTTTTATATTGTAAAACCTTCATATTTAAGTTTTCATAACAAAACTTAACATTTCTCCATAATGGTCGTTTTTTTGTTTATATCTTCTGTAAGAAAAAAATTTGTCTTTTTGACAAAAAGTACAAAATGGAAAAAAATCAATATTTTCTTTTTTTATTTCTTTGTTAATAAATAATAAGTAATTCAGTTTTAGTAAATTAAAAAAAATCTGATTTTTTCTCCAAAAAAAAATCTTTTTTGAATAACCATCAAACTCTTCTAAAAACTGGTAATATCTTTCCTCATTAATTGAATAACAACATTGACCAATACCTGGTCCAATAATAATTTTTATTTTATTAATATTTCCACCTAGGCTGATTATTTGATCAATTATTTTTAAACCAATTTTTTTTATTGTTCCTCGCCAACCTTGATGACTAATAGCAATAATTCCTGTTTTTTCTTCTATAAAAATTATCGGCAAACAATCAGCAGTAACTACTGTTAACAAATAATTAATTTTTTTAGTGATTACTGCGTCAGTATCATTAGCTCTTAAAATAATTTCGGGATTGTTTTTTTTCTCTACTAATTCGACATTGGCAGAATGAATCTGCTCAGGAATAATCACTTTTTCAAAACTGATCTTATGTTGATTAAGAAAGTTAAAGATTGTCTCTATTCTCCTTCCATCACCAATCTCCCTAGTAGAAAAACCAAAAAAAAACTTATCACTATTAACTAAAGTAGAGTAATAAGCTTTTAATATCTGATTATATAAAATCATTTCTTTTAATATTTTTTATAATTTTTTTTACTGCTCTAAACTCATCCCAAGGATATTCTTTTTTTCCCCGGGCCAAACTCCTTTCATGACCTTTACCAGTAATTAAAAGAATGTCTCCTTTATTAGCCATCATGATTCCTTTTTTAATCGCCTCATATCTATTATCAACTATTTGATATCGACAGTTTTTTATTCCTTGAGCAATCTGATTGCATATTTCCTTCAAACTCTCAGTTCGATAATCCTCTTCCGTAAGAATAATATAATCTGAATATAAAGAAGAAATTCTTCCCATTTTTTCCCTTTTAGTAAAATCTCTTAATCCAGCACAACCAAAAATATGAATTAATCGAGAGTTTTTTTTAACTAATTTTTTTACTTCTGGAAGTAGTTTTTCAAAAGCATTTGGAGTATGAGCAAAATCAATAATCACCTTAAAATCTTGATCGTAAACAATCTCAAACCTTCCTTTTGGTAATTTAAATGTTTTTATTGCTTGAATTATCTGTTGATCAGCTAAACCTAATTGCTTGCAAACAACATATGCAGCTGAATAATTATACTTATTAAATTCTGTTAAACCATTAATTTCATTTATTATTTTTAATTTTCCATAAGTAATTTTCTTTTTAAATTTTTCATTTTTAATATATTGATAAGACAAATCATCTTTATTAACAATAGCAACTTTTGCCATCTTTAATAATTTAGACTTAGTCTTAATATAGTTTAGATAATTTAAATGATAGTCTAAATGTTCATGAGTAATATTAGTTAAAACACCAATCTCAAATCTTATACCCCAAACTCGATTTTGATCTAGGCCATGAGAAGTGGTTTCTAAAATAAAATACTCATCTTGATTATCAACTGCTTGTTTAATAAACTTTTGAATAACAAATGACGATGGAGTGGTTATATGAAAACCTGTATCATAATTTTTACCAGTAATATTCGCGTTAATAGTTGAGATATAAGAAACTTTTTTTCTATTTCCTCTTAAAATATGAGCAATTAACTGAGTCGTTGTTGTTTTTCCATCAGTACCAGTAATACCAATTATTTTAATTTTTTTTGAAGGAAATCTATAAAAAAAATTGGCTAAAATTGCCTCAAATAAATGATAAAGATTCTTTAGTCTTTGAATAAAAAATCTAAAATATTGCTTATTCATATATATTTAATTTTTATTGTCCTGGCAATATATTATAATACGTAATCAGTTTTTTTGCCAAATTAAAAAAAATTGGTCCAGCAGTCTCTGAACCCCAAGGAGAAGTTCTTGGTTCTCTTAAAATCACCAAAATTACTAGTTTAGGCTTTTCTAAAGGAAAAAAGCCAATAAAAGAAGCATTGGTTAAAGAAGGATCATAATGACCAGCGATGGCAATTTGAGCAGTGCCAGTTTTTCCACCAATTTTATAATTTTTTGGCCTATTCCATTTAATCTCAGCATTTTCCACTGTGGAAACAAGCATTTTCTTCAATATCTCTGAAGTTAGATTATTTATAACTTTTCTTTCCACTTTTGGTTTAATTTCAATTGTTTCTTTATCAGAAATAATCTTCTTTACTAAATAAGGTTTCAGTAAATTGCCTCCATTTATAATAGCGGAAAATGCTCTCACCATCTGAATTGGAGTGATAGCAATTCCTTGTCCGAAGGTAACGGTAGCAAAATCAATGTTATACCACTGTTTAAATGGTTTTAAATATGATGAATTTTCTCCTTGAAGATCAATATTGGTTAGTTCTCCGAAACCAAATTTCTTAAGATAGCTATATAATCTTTTTTTTCCTAATTTCTCTCCAATATAGACCATCCCCACATTTGATGATTTTTCTAATATTCTTGTTATCGTGATTTTCCCTTCATATTTCTCATCCCAAGTTTTAATCTTATTACCATCAATTTCTATTGGACCATTCTCATAAAAAAAATCATTAGGATTGATTTTTTTATCATTAATTGCCACTGCCACCACTAAAGGTTTAAAAATTGATCCTGGCTCATAAACATCAGAAACGACTGGATTTTTAAAATAACTTTCTGAAAATTGATAATATTCTTCTGGATCATAATCTGGCAAACATACTAAAGCAATAATTTCCATTGTCAACGGATCAGCAGCAATTATACAACCTTGTTTTGCTTTATATTTTTCTAAACCTTCCTTTAGTTCTTCTTTAACTAATTTTTGGACATTCTTATCAATTGTTAAAACCAAATTACGACCATTCTCTGGTTCATACTCTTTTTGTAAACCTAAAAAAATTGGTCGACCAATAATATCACGCTCTGATTCAATTATGCCTGGTAATCCTTGTAGATCTTTATTATAAAAACCCTCAATACCAAAATAACCAACATCCTCACCCTCTTCATTTTTTCCTACAAATCCTATTAAATGAGCTGATAAAGATGACTCCGTATAAAGTCTTTTCATTTTTTTTTCAAAACCTATTCCTGCTATTTTTAACTTCTCTAACTTTTCTTTTTTTTCCTGACTAATATCATTAACTAAGATTAACCATTGTTTATTTTTATCAATCCTAGCTGACAAAGATGCTTCTTCAATCTCTAATTCTTGGCTAAGAATCTTAACTAATTTTTCCTCATCTTTAATTTTTTTAGGCTCTAAATAAACTAAGTAAGAGCTTTGATTAAGAACCAAAGGAAGTAAATTCCGATCATAAATCTTTCCTCTTTCTGGATAAATTTTTTTTGTTTTTAAATACAAATCAACGGTGGTTTTTTTCGGAGATAAAACTTGAATATAAAATAATTTGCCAATAATTAAAAAATAAATTATTAAAAATAAAGCAAAAATTAATTTTAATCTCATTGACTTGATTTATAAGCATAAACTAAATTTTCTAAAATTAAAGTTTTGTTATCAGAAGAAAAACTTAGTTTTTTAGCAATTTTATATATATAGTCTAACGAAGAAACTGATGACATCTCTTTTTCTAATAACAAATTCTGATTTTTTATTTCTTCTAATTTACTTTCATATTTTCCAATTTCATCACCTAATTTTATTGACCAATAAAAAAAATAACCATTAATTAAAATTAAAACAATAATAAAAAAATAAAAAATTTTAGTAAAAAAATTATTTTTAGTTTTCATATATCTTAAAAACTTATCACTCTTAATTTAGCGCTTCTCTCAAACGATTTTTGACCAAAAATTGGTTTCTTGGTTAAAAATCTAATTTTTTTTTCTTTAACAAATTTTTTAACAATTCTGTCTTCTAATGAATGAAAAGTTAAAACTAAAATTCTTCCCTGTTTTTTTAATATCTTCAATCCTCCTTCTAATCCCTTCCTTAAATTTTCAAACTCATTATTAACCGCTATTCTTAATGCCTGAAAAACTCTTTGATAAACCTTAATTTTCTTTTGATAATTTTTATTTGTTAAAACCCTATTAATTAATTCAATTAAATCTCTAACATAAACTATTTTTTTTAAACTGCGCCTCTTAATAATAGCTCGACAAATTGCCCGAGAATAGATTTCTTCAGAATTTCTAGCAAAAATCTCATATAATTCTTTAAAACTTAAACTATTAACTAAATCACTCGCCCTAATTTTTAACTTTTTATTTATTCTCATATCTAAAACCTCATTCAAGTTCTTATAGGAAAAACCTCTTCTCGAACCACTGATTTGTCTCATTGACAAACCTAAATCAAAAATAATTCCATCAACTGGCAAAAAATGATTTTTCTCAGCAATTTTTTTAATTTGAGAAAAGTTTCCCCAAACAATTTTTGCCTTGTTTTCAAACTCTTTCTTTAAAATATTCACTTGGTCTTCATCCCAATCAATCCCCAAAACCTTACCTCCTAAATTAATAATTTCTTTAAGATAACCACCCTCGCCAGCAGTAGCATCAATATATAATCCGTTTTTTTTAACCTCAAGACTTTTAATTATTTGTTGTAAAAGTACTGCTGTGTGCATCAACTTTAAACTCTTCCACTAACTTTCAATTTCTTCGAATACTCTTCCCACCTTTTTTTATTCCAAATTTCAAAATGATCACCGACACCAATAAAGATCACCTCATCTGATATTTCAGCATAACTTAAAAGATTTTTTGGAATAACAAACCTGCCTTGATCATCAACTTCTAAATAACTAATTGAAGAAAAAAGAAATCTTTTTTTATCAATATTTTCTGTTTCTAATAATGAACTCTGAAAAAGATTCTTCGCTCGCATTTCCCAATCTTCTTTGTCATAACCGCTTAAACAATTATCATATCCTTTTGTCAAAATAAATACGTTTCCCTTTAAAAGTTCACGAATTTTTTTTGGTAAAACCAATCTCCCTGGCGAAGTAAAAGAAACCTGATATTCACCAAAAAACACCATATAAAACCATTATTCACCATTTATTTTAATTTGTCAAGAGAATCTTCTTCATTCTGTCACCATATCTAACCGCCCCGGTTTGCTTATTATAGGATATAGTATTAGATTGTTTTAATAATCTAAAGATTGTTAAAAATTAAATTGTTAAAAAAAGTAGTATAAATGTTGACTATAGTCAACATTTAGTAGTTGAATTTAGTCAAAGTCAGTTAAATCAGTTAAGTTAACAAGAAAAATAAAACATGAAACTTGAAACTTCTAATAACTAACAACTAACTTCTAACTTTAAACATCTAACGTAAAAACATAAAATATAAAACGGAAAACATAAGACAGACTTTAAAGATTGATTGTTTGATGTTTGATGTTTAAGGTTTATAGACTATTGCCATAACCTGCCAGTTAATCTAACAGGTTCATTTAGAGTTTAGCAGAAAAAACCTTAACTTAAACCCGTAAACGTGTTAACTTGTAAACACGCAATTTTCAAACGCAAAAACTCGTAACCTAAAAACTCGTAATCCTTAAACCCGTAACATGCTAACCCGTAACCTGAAAAATTCGTAACGCTTAACTCGTAAACTGATTATAACTATTTTCAACTTATTTCAACCGTACTCTCATCCTTTATTGTCTCATCTGTTGGTCTTTTTAATACCTCTCTTGGCTTTGAACCTTCTGCTGGTCCAACAT
>DAIQPK010000068.1:0-3170 GCA_036787375.1 Patescibacteria group bacterium | reverse complement strand
TTTGGAAAGGTAAACATTATCTTAATGGAAAACACAAAAGACTTGTTTTACCTCGTCCAAGACTTGCTACACCGTCAATTTAAGGCAGGAAAATACCGAAAGCATGCTTTTCTTTTTGGAGACGGTTTGGTTACCTGTGATTGTGGTTGATGTATTACTTGGGAGCTTCAGAAAGGACATCATTACGGTTGTTGCACCAAGTTCAAAACCGACTGTCAAAGAAAGAAATATATCAAAGAAGAAAAAAATAGAAAAACAAATCCTTGAAATATTAGATAGTTTTATTATCAAAAACGCCCGACTTCTTGAATGGGTTAGGAAAGCTTTGAAAGAAAGCCATTAAGACGAAAACGAATATCAAGCTCAAACTTTACAAGAATTAGAATCAAGAAAGAAATAGATTGAATGTAGGTTAAGTATTCTTTACGACGACAGATTAGACGAAAAAATTACAAAAGATTTTTATAATAAAAAACAAGAACAATATCAACAAGAAATTGAAGCAATTATAGAAAGCTAAACCAACACACAAACGTCAATATTGACTATATGAATTTAGGAATGAATATTTTTGAACTTTCTCAAAAAGGGCGTCAGCTATACGAAACAAAAGCATTATTGAGAGAAAACAAAGAACTTCTTCATTTCATATTTTTGAACCTTAATTTAGAAAAGAAAAACTTGTCCCAACCTTCCACAATGGTTTTCAAGTGGTAGCTCAACGGGCAAAAGACAAGAATTGGCAGACTCGAGAGAATTTGAACCTCTAACCTTCTGAACCTGTCCACTTTATATCTGTGACCGTTGGTGGACTTGAACCACCGACCTTTGCGATGTAAGCGCAACGCTCTACCAACTGAGCTAAACGGTCACTTTGGTAGGCGGATGTAAGTCAGGCCTAAACCGCTGAGCTACGAGTCTATTCTTTCAAAATAAATGTGGGTCGCCTAGGAGTCGAACCTAGCACCTCTTTCTTATCAGGAAAGCGTTCTACCGCTGAACCAGCGACCCTTTTACTTTTAATAAAAAAAATTATAACATATAAATTTAATAATGTTATATAATAACATCATAACAAAAAATGATTTATTTTTCTGAAATATATAACAAAAAAATTTTTACTTTAGATGGTATTTACATTGGTCGATTAATAGATCTTATTTTTTTATCATCAGATTATCCTATTATTACCAAAATAGTTTTCAAAGATAAAAAAAATAACAAAGTTATTATCTCAATAGAACATCTAATTAAAATTAATAATCAAATAAAAATAGAGAAAGACTACTTAATCTCTTTACTCGAAGAAAATGAGCTTTGTATAGTCAAGAATCTTCTTGATAAGCAAATCATCGATATCAAAGAAAATAAAATCATTCGTGTTAACGACGTGGCTATAAATCAACTCTCTCATAATAAATTAATTATTGCTGGTGTAGATATTGGTATTTTAGGAATTGCTAGAAGAGTCAGAATTTTTGGTGGAGACCTCCTTTATAAGCTCTTAAAAAAATTTTTTAATTTTAAATCAACATCAAATTTTCTCTCATGGGCAGAAATTCAGCCGTTAGAATTACGAAAAGGAATCGTAAAATTAAAAAATATTAAAGATAAATTAGAAAAGATTTTCCCAGAAGATTTAGCCGATTATTTAGAAAGAACAAACATTTTTAATGCTAAGAATATTTTAGGAATGCTTGATTGGGAAAAGGCTAGTGAAGTAATCGGTAATCTAAACCTTAATTATCAAATTTCTCTCTTTAAAAATTTCAGAAAACAAACTGCAGCAAAATTTTTATCGTTTATTGATCCCGATGAAGCTGTTGATATTCTTTTAAATTTACCAAATAAAAGGCGGGAAGAAATACTCCAGCTTATACCAGAAAAAAAGAAAATTAAAATTTCCTATCTCTTAAAATACTCTCATACACCTATAGGTAGTCTTATTACTAATGAATTTCTGGTCGTAGATTCTCACAATAGCGTTTATGAAGTAATTAAAAAAATAAAACAATATACAACTGATTATTCATTTTTACAAAATATTTATGTAATTAATAAAGAAAAAAAACTCATTGGTGTTTTTAATCTTCATGAACTCCTCCTTCAAGACTTAGAAACACCAGTTTACAAATTTATGATTCAAAACTTAATTGTTATTCATTTAAAAACCCCGGTAGAAATTGCCTTAAAAAAAATGTTAAAATACAAATTATTTTCTTTACCAGTAATTGATGAAAAAAAACAGATTATAGGTATTGTTAATTTAGATGATTTGAATTTAGAAGAAAAATTATGAAAAAACTTTATGTAGTTGCTGACTGGGCTGAGGATAGTTTAACTCAGGCTGAGGTCAAAATTGCTGTTGATGGTTATTTAAAGAATAACCAAAATTCAGATATTTTTTTTGTTTCTTCAACTCCTTCAACTATCCATACGAGTTTTTTAATCAGTCAATTAGTTGAAAACATTGAAAGATTCGGCTCACCCCAAGAAACTGTTATTTTTCAAAATACTGATCCTCGACTTCATTCTAATAAAAGTATTGAAAAAGCTGCTGGCGCTAAACCTGTAATTATAAAACTTGTTTCTGGAATATATTTGCTTGGTCCAAATTCAGGATATGACTACTCAATGATTAAAGATAAAATTGAGAGAGTTTATGAGTATAAAGGGCTAAATGAGAAAGGTCAGTTTCACTCAAGAGATCTTTATTCAAGAATTTCAGCTCATTTAATGGACTATCTTGAAGATGAATTAGAACTTGAAGAAATTAGCAAAAATATTATCCCTAATTTACAAGGTTATTATATTGCTCATATTGATAACTTTGGCAATATCAAAACTACCTTGACTCAAGAAGATTTTAAAGGTAAATATGAATACAATGATATTTTAAATATTACTATTGGCAAAGTTACTAAAAAAGTTAAGTTTGTTCCTAATCTTTTTGGCGGAGTTCCTGGAGAGTTAGTTATCTATCCCGGCTCATCTGGAAAAAAAGACAATCGATTTTTAGAAATCACTATCTGGCGCCATTTCACTGAAAAAAATCCTACCACTGGTCTTCATGAATTCAACTATCCAAAACCCGGAATGATAATTGAAATTAAAAAATAAAAACGTAGAGAACAGAACATCAAACTACTAACATTAAAACAAACTCCAAA
>DAIQPK010000067.1:0-3322 GCA_036787375.1 Patescibacteria group bacterium | reverse complement strand
ATAGTGCACCTTTTATCATACAAGATTTTATGATTTCAGGTGCAATTACCTAATAAATTATTCTAGTTTTCATTTAAGAAAACAATGATTCTGGACGCCCTTCCCTTCGGTCGCTTGCCAGAATGACAAAAGAAATTATCGTCATTCCGGCTTGTCCGGAATCGTTGTCTATATATTGTTTAATGTTAAATGTTAGTTATTAGAAGTTTGAAGTTAGAAGTTTGTGTTTTAAGTTTCATGTTCTACGTTTTATGTTTCACTACATTCTTACCATTTTAGTCAATATTTTATCTCTTATATATTTTTAGGATATTATAACAATCTATAATTAATGCCAATTTTCCCATAAGCAATTGGTTATGTGGTGGTTTAGACGGTTTTTCGGCCGTATTTTTCTTTGGAAAATTTGATAATTTTTTCTCGATTGTCGTTTTTTAATGATGGTAAAGGTAAAGTTTTGGCAGGAAAGGGAGCTGAGGTCATATTGTCAATACAAAGTTTTAAAACAATCTCATATTTTCCAAGTGAGACTAAGTCGTTTTCTTTATAAATCTCGCCGTATTCTTTGGAGAGAATATAAGCATCACGGCTGCCGACAACAAAAGAGATTAATGTGCCGACATTGCCGAAAATAGCTTTTTGAATTGTCTCATCAAGCTGATCAATGTATTGATTGGCTAAAATTAAAGACAGACGATATTTTCTTGCTTCAGATAAGATTTTAACAAATGATGAGGTGGCGAAGTTTTGGAACTCATCAACATATAAGAAAAAATCTTTTCGTTCGTTTTCTTTAATAAAACTTCGATTCATGGCTGCCAGTTGGATTTGGGTGATAATCATTGCTCCAAGAAGGGAAGCATTATCCTCACCTAATTTACCTTGAGAAAGATTTAAGATTAAAATCTTTTCTTGATTCATTATCTCTTCTAAATTAATAGTTGATTTAGTTTTGCCAATGATATTTCTTATCATTCGAGAAGTGACAAACTGGCCGACTTTATTTTGGATTGGGGAGATGGCTTCGGCTTTCAGTCTATCTGGCATCTTAGCAAACTCTTTTTCCCAAAAGTTTTTTAAGACAGGATCTTTAAGCTGACTGACGACTTTTTTTCGATAGTCTTGGTGGGCTAAAAGATTTAAAATATCAACTAAAGTGGTGTTTGGTATCTCAAGTAGTGTCAAGATGACGTTTCTTAAAATGTATTCCAGTCTTGGTCCCCATGAATCTTTGTAAAGTTTGTAAAAAATTGAGACAATACCTGAGGCAACTAAGTCTTTTTGTTGTTTATTTTTCACCTCTAAAACATTTAAAGAAAAAGGACGATCAGTGTCAAAAGGTTCAAGATAGACAACGTCATTTATCCGGCGTTTGGGAATATAGTCTAAAATAATCTCTGATAAATCGCCATGAGGATCAATAATTCCTAAACCGCGATCTTTTCTGATATCATCAATTGCCATATTGGCAATTAAGGTTGATTTTCCAGCGCCGGTTTTGCCAATGATGTAAATATGTTTTCTTCGATCAGCTGATTTAATGCCAAAAATCGTATTTTTATTTTTAAACTCAGTTTGGGCAAAAAAATTGACATCCTGTTTGAATTGTTGTGATGGATCCTGTCTTGGCATTTTTCCCGTCCGATGCTCGGGACCGTCGGTGAATATCGACGGGTCCTTGCGCTTCGTCGGGATTCCTGATGCCTCGACATCCGTCAAAACAGGCACAACTGGTAGATTTTCCGGAGGCTCACCAAGTAGAGTTTTTCCCCAAGCAATGTTTTTAATACCTGATAAAAGATAACCAGGTGGATGCCAAATTGTTGCTAGTTCTTGAGCGTTTAAGATCTGACGGCCGGCTTCAAAATAAGAGATCTTTCTTTGTTTTATCCGATTTAAAAAGCTATCTTTGAAAAAATAAACTTTTTTGAAAATATATTGATTGCCTTCACCTAAGGAAAAAGAACCAAAAGTTCCTGCCAGTTGAGTTAAAAAAGGATAAGGATCGACCGTTTGATTATTTGAGCTGACTAAAAGTCTAATAGTAGTTTTTCCTCCTTGAAATGAAGCTTTTTTCATAATTAAGAGTTTTTGAGGATTGTGAGTGTAGCGATTAGCTGATGAGTCATAAACCATTTTATGAGCCACTGAGACTGCTTCATCAGCCCAGGCAAAGTATGGAGGAGTGATGACAATTTGGACTGCCATCTTAAGAAACTCTGGTTGTTTTGATAAAAAACCAATTAAAGATGATAGCGGATCAACATCTTTAAAATCCATATAAGTTTTGGTTGGCAGATAAGTATAGGAGTTCAAGGCTAATTGGCCAAAGGAAAGTCTTTTAGCTTTAAAAATTAGTTCCATTGGATCAGAGGTTTTTTTTAGTTGAGAGCTGGGAAAAGAGGAGGAGACAAGGCTGGTGATTAAGGTCTCTGTTTGTTGTGGAGCAGTGATATAAAAATAAATTGTCTGGGAGATTAGATAAATCTCAAAAGCATAGGTATAAGGTTTGACAAGCCAACGTTTCCATAAAGGAATATAAGGATAGGGAAGAAGTGAGGCAAAAATTTGAGTAGCCGCTTCAATCGGTGTCTCATCGTCTTTTGGATTACGGACTTGAAGATGACAAAGAGTTGACATAGATTATTTTTTTTCAATAACTTTTTAATTTTTTTTAACAAAGAAACATTCTTAGTAATTGTTTTCCAAACGATATTTTTTTCATAAGAGTTTGATTTGTTTTGATAAAATATACTTTTTTAAGTATTTCTAAATTCCGTTATAGCTTACTAAATCAACTTTTTTCTTAAGTTTTTTTTCTAAGTCTCTTTTTAAAAGGACAGCTTCAAGACCCATATCCTTAGGTGATTCAAATAAAATATCAATATCACTTTTTTTAGGATTAAAATCACCGCGAGCATAAGAACCAAAAATTGATGCTTTTTTGACTTGATATTTTATAAGAATTGGTTTGATTTTTTCTATTATTTTTTTCATAAAATTATTTTATCATTTTTAACTAGTTTATTGAAGTTTATAGTTTATACAGATAAATATAACATAAATTTTTAATTTTTTGCCACCTCTACAACCGACTCGGTTATACAAAAAAAACAGTTAAAAACAGTTAAAACCAGTTGGAATCAGTTGAAATCAGGGCCTTGTGCCAAGCCTTGGGTGAACCTGCCAGGTTAACTGCAGGTTGTAGTAACATTTTATAATTTTAAGTGGTTTTTTTGTCAATTTTGATTTTTAGGTTTATATAACAAGATAAATAAAAAAGCAATTATCAATAACCCAAAACCTAAAAACTGTAAATACT
>DAIQPK010000066.1:0-3373 GCA_036787375.1 Patescibacteria group bacterium | reverse complement strand
AACTTGAAAAATAATAAATTTATTATTGATTCCTAAAGATTAATTTAAAAATTAAGTTAATAAATTTAACTGTTTCCAACTTTTTTCAACAGATCTTAACCGATTTCAACTAACTTAGGCTCATTAAAAATTATCTAATATTAGTAGTTTGATGTTTATTTCAACATCTCCTTCATCACCAACGACCCAAATTTAATTAATCTCAACTGTCTTTTTAAGCGCCAAGGTTGATTTATCAATCTAAACAACCACTCTAAACCAAGTCTTCTTATAAAAACCGGCGCTCGTTTAACTTGTCCGCTTAAAAAATCAAAAGCACCACCAACTCCCACAACTACCCTCTTTTCAAACATCTTTTTATTTTCCTCTATCCACAATTCCTGATAAGGTGATCCAAAGGCAACAAAAACTAAATTTGGCTTAAAATCAATCACTATCTGATAAAGTCTTTCCTTCTCATTATTAGTCATCCCCTTTTTAATATCTTTAACTCCTTCAATACCTAAAAATCTAGCCTTAAGATATTTTTTTTTATAGCAATTAGCTATTGACTCTGCTAATTTTGGTCTTCCACCAATTAGCAACACCCTTAAGCGCAGTTTATCAGCTAGTTTTACTAGTTCTTCCATCAAACCAACACCGGTAACTCTCTCTCCAACTTTAACTCCTAATAATCGGCCTGCTATAACAATCCCTACACCATCAATAATCTTTAATTGGCTTGTATTAATAATCTTTTTAAACTTTGAATTTTCAGAAGCAACCACTAAATTTTCTGGATTTAAAGAAGTAATATGAAAAAAACCAACTGGTTTATTAAGGTATTTTTTAATTTTCTCTAGGATTATTTTTTTAGAGTAAGGAATAACATCTATTCCTAAGATTTTTTTTCTTATCATCTTTTTCTTTTTTACTATAAGAAATTCTAAATAGGTTTTTATTTTTAATTTTAATAACTTTTGTTCAAATTTTTTTATAGTTTATAACCTTATTATAACAAGAAAAAAATAATTTTTATTATTAATTTTAATTAATGTATTTTAATTTAAATTATAAGATTAAAAGAATAACTTTACCTAATAAAAAAACTTTTAATTTTTAATTTTTAATTTTTAATTTTTAATTACTATCGGATTGCTTCTTTAAAATCATCTAAATTTTCTACCACCATTCCTACTCCTCGAATCACACAAAATAAAGGTTCATCGACAACAAAAGAAGGAACACCAGTATAATAAGTAATGTAACGATCAATATTAGTTAACAAACCGCTTCCTCCTGACAAAACCATTCCTTTATCAACAATATCAGCTGCTAATTCCGGTGGTGTCTGTGATAATACCTCTTTAATACCTTCTAAAACTGATTTTAAAGGTTTGCTTAATGCTTCATTAACAACAGATTCATCTATCTCAAAAATCTTTGGCATTCCTAACTGAAAATCTCTTCCTTTAATCTCTAATTTTTTCAACTCAGTATCTTTTTCAATAAAAGCATTACCAATCTTTATTTTGATATCCTCAGCCGTCCTTTCACCAATAATAATATTGTATTTTTTTCTTAATATCTGCATAATCATCTCATCAAACTTCGTTCCCGCTACCCGAACTGTCTTATAAACTACTAATTGACCTAAAGAAATTACCGCAATCTCAGTTGTTCCACCACCGATATTAACAATCATATGACCTGATGCTTGAGAAATTGGGATTTTGGCCCCAATGGCAGCTGCTAAAGGTTCTTCAATTAAATAGACATTTGAGGCGCCAGCTTGTTTGCAAGCTGCTACCACGGCTCTTTTTTCTACTTGGGAAGCACCACCAGGAATTGAGATTACAATTTCTGGCCAAAACACCTTTCCTTTTAAAGCTTTTTTTAAAAAATAAGTAATCATTGCTGAAGTAATCGTATAATCAGCAATGACCCCTTCTTTCATTGGTCTTGAGGCAACAATTGTTCCCGGCGTCCGACCAATCATCTCTTTTGCCTCATCGCCAACAGCTAAAATTCTTTTTTGAATCCTGTCCTCTAATGAATAAGCAACCACTGTTGACTCATTTAAAACAATCCCTTCACCCTTTACATAAACTAAACTATTGACAGTACCCAGATCAATCCCAACTTTCTTTGAAAAAATCATAATATTTTATAGTATAATACAATTTAATATTATTTTGAGATAGATTAAAAATGATAAAAAAACTCTTCCTTTTTTTGCTTTTTGTTGGTCTTTCTTTTTTCTTAATTCTCTATGCCCGCGGTTATCGGCTTGATTTAGAAAACAAATCATTAACTTCAAGAGGAATTATTGCTTTTTATTCTTATCCTAAAACCGCTAAGATCTATCTTAATAATCAATTCAGGGGAATTACCGACACCAATCTCACTCTTAAACCAGATGTTTACGAGGTTGAGATTAAAAAAGAAGGCTATAATAACTGGAAAAAAAAAATCATTTTAAAAGGTGAGTTGGTAGTTACTATTGATGCCACTCTTTTTCCTATTAACCCCTCCCTTTCTCCTTTAACCAATTTAGGAGTTATCAGAGCCTTTTCATTAGATAGATCTGATAAATTATTAATTTTCTCTGAAGAAGGAATTTATTTAGTAGATGCTTTAAAAAAACCGATTAACTTTTTCTCCAGTTTAAAACTGTTAATAAAAAAAGGTCTTTATCCTGAAGACTTAGATATTAAAAACTCAGAAGTCATCATCTCTCCTAATCTAAAACAAGCTTTAATTGATAACTACTTAATCTCCTTAGAAGAAGAAAATACTGATATCTTAAATTTTAAACTAACTGAAGAATCAAGAAATAACTTATTAACCGCCTGGAAAGAAAAACAGGATAAGGATATAAAAAAAATCTTAGAAACTTATCCTAAAGAGTTTCAAAAAATCGCTTCAGAATCATTTAAAATCATTGATTTTTCTCCTAACGAAACTAAAGTTTTATACCAAAGTCTAACCAACGTTGAATTACCAATATTTATCAAACCAAGATTAATTGGCACCAACCAAACAGAAGAATCGCGAATCCTAAAAAAAGACCAAATCTATGTCTATGATAAAAAAGAAGACAAAAACTATTTAATATCAGCTGATAATGAAAAACAAATTCAGTGGTATTATAACTCAAAACATTTAGTTATTAATCAAGGAAAAAAAATTATTGTTTTAGATTACGATAATACTAATCCGCAAACAGTTTATTCAGGACCTTATGAAAAAGACTTTTTTCATTCTTTAACTGACGGAAAAATTATTATCTTAGCCAATCTTAATCCTGAAGCCAACCAATACCCTGACATCTACCTTGTAGGAATAAAATAATCATAATATGTAACCGACTCGGTTATCCTAACTTTGGCAT
>DAIQPK010000065.1:0-3384 GCA_036787375.1 Patescibacteria group bacterium | reverse complement strand
TATGATACGGGAAGAATCAATGATGATAAACAATCTCTTATAAATTTGAGAATGTTAATTGCTCAAGGAGAAGATTTAGCTAAAAGATTACTATCAGAAGATCCTGATTTTCTTAATTTCTGTATCTTAAGAATAAAAGAAACGGTTGCTAAAAAATTAAGAACAGATCTTAATCAAATCCAATTAACCAACGAACAATTAAAGGAAAAGGTGGAAACATATATAATAAAGCAAAAAGCCGATTAGAAGAAATGATGGAAACATTAAAAGAATAGCATTCAACTCGATTTTAATTTCTAAAAAAGTAATATCTTGCTTCAAAAATTCTGTATAATCAATATATATGCTTAAAAATTTATTAGTTAGTTTTTTTTATTTAACAACAGCTTTTTTAGTTAATTCTTTCTTGAAAAAGTTGATTGATAACTTATCTTTAAAAATTAAAACCACCAATCAACAAAAACTGATTCAAAAAACCCAAACCTTAAAATCTTTTTTAAAAAGCGCCCTTACTATCTCAATCTTTATCATCTTTGGCCTTTTAACTCTTGATATTTGGGGCGTCAACATCACTCCATTTTTAACCGGTGCCGGATTAATTGGTCTATCAATCTCTTTTGGTGCCCAAACTTTGATAAAAGATTTAATCTCTGGTATATTTATTATTATTGAAAACCAAATTAATGTTGGTGATTATTTAAAAATTGGCTCTTTAGAAGGAACTGTTAAAAAAATTAGCTTAAGACAAATTATCTTAAAAGATGAAAAAGGAAATATTATATATATTCCTAACTCTCAAATTGGCAGTTTTACTAAGATAACTAAAAAAAATGGATAAAGATAAAATTTTTAAACTTGGTTTAAGTCAAAAAAAAGCTGACGAACTTCTTAAAACCTGGGGGAAAAACGAACTAACGGAAAAAAAACAATTTACTCTTTTAAAATCTTTTTTTTCCCAATTTAATAACTTTTTAATCTATCTTTTACTGGCAGCTGCTATTGTCTCTTACTTTGTCGGTGAACCAATTGATAGCATATTTATTTTAATAATTGTCATTCTTAATGCTTGTTTTGGCGTCTACCAAGAGTTTAGAGCTGAAAAATCATTACAGACAATCAAAGAAATGACAATTACTAAGGTTAGGGTAATAAGAGATGAAAAAGAAATCGAGATTGATAGTCGTTATCTTGTTCCTGGTGATTTAATTTATTTAGAAGAAGGAGCAAAAATACCAGCTGATGGAAAACTAATTCACACTCATCATTTTGAGGTCAATGAAGCCTCTTTGACTGGTGAAAGCCTACCAGTTGCCAAAAATGCTCATGATGAAGAAAGCAATCATATTTATTTAGGGACAGTAGTTGCTAAAGGTTTTGCTTATACTTTAATTGAAAAAACCGGTGATAACACCAAATTCGGCCAAATCGCCCAAACTCTTCAAACCATTGACAAATCAAAAACTCCTTTAGAAAAAAAATTAGAAACCTTTACCAAACAAATAGGAATTATTGGTATTATCGCCTCAATAATTGTTTTTATTCTCTCTTTTATAAAAACTAGTCACACAATTGAAAGTTTTATTCTTGCAGTTAGCTTGGCTGTTGCCGCTGTTCCTGAAGGGCTACCAGCAGTAATGACTATTATTATGGCAATAGGTGTTGAAAGAATGGCTAAGAAAAAAACCATTGTCCGTAAACTTAACGCTATTGAAACCATGGGATCAATTACCTTGGTGGCAACTGATAAAACTGGCACATTAACTACGAATAAAATGCGCGTCCGTCAAATTTTTATTGATAATAGACTTTATGATTTAAGCGAAAACAAACCATCTATAAAAAATCATCCTTTTGAAATAATGCTTATTAACTCAGCTTTAAACTCAACTGCCTCCCTTGCTTTTAATCCAAAAAATAATGATTGGGATATTATTGGTGACACTACTGAAGGTGCTCTTCTTATTATGAACGAAGAGTTTAAACTTTCCTATCAACAATTAAGACAAAATTATCAAATAATCGATCAATTAACTTTTAATCCATTTTCCAAAATTATGACTACCGTTGTTAAAGATGACAATGACTATGTCTTAACAAAAGGCGCACCAGAAACAATTTTATCAATCTGTAAAAAAATTCAAATTGGCAATAAAACAGAAGCCTTAACTGAAGTCCGTAAATATAATATTTTAAAAAATTTAGAAAACTTAGCTAAAAAAGGATATCGGTTAATTGCTTTTTCATATAAAAAATATAAACATGAAGATTTAGAAAAAAATCAGATTTTTTTAGGTTTTGTCGCTATTGCTGATCCAATAAGAACTGAAGTAAAAGAAGCGGTTGAAAAAGCCAGATTAGCCGGTATTAAGGTGGTAATGATAACTGGTGACAATGAACTAACTGCTGAAGCTATTGCTGAAGAAGCTGGTATTTTAAAAGATGGTGGCGATATTGTTAATGGTAAAGAGATAAAAAAATATACTGACGAACAACTTTTAAAAATCTTACCGAAAATTAGAGTTTTTGCCCGTACCTCTCCTGAAGATAAATATCGATTAGTCAAACTCTATCAACAATTAGGTGAAGTGGTTGCTGTCACTGGTGATGGAGTTAATGATGCTTTAGCTTTAAAACAGGCTAATGTCGGTGTGGCAATGGGAAAAACTGGGACAGACGTTGCCAAAGAAACAGCCGAGATGATTATTATTGATGACAACTTTGCTACTCTAATTAATGCAATTGAAGAAGGTAGAAATATCTTTATTCATATAAAAAATGCTATTAAATATCTTTTAACTTGTAATATCAGTGAAGTTATTTACATTATTGTTGCCTTATTATTTGGCTTTCCAATTTTAAAACCATTGCAGCTTTTGTACATTAATATTGTGACTGATGGATTGCCAGCAATATCTTTGGCTTTTGCTCCTAATGACTCAAGATTAATTAATCAACCACCAAGAAAAAAACTGACAATTTTAGATAAAATTGACTTTCATTACATTTTTATGGTCGGCGCTTTAATTGTTTTGTTTTTAATTCCTTCCCTTTACTTAAAAAAAAGTTTAACTTTAATTTTCTCTGTAATAATTTTTCTTCAACAGTTTATCTTAATTGATCTTTTCTTGTCTCACCGCCATATCATCCCTAATTTTAAACTTTTATTAAAACCAATATTTTTAATTGCTTTCCTTTTTCCTTTTATTCTCCACCCTTTAATTTTATACAACTCTTTCCTAAATCATGTTTTTGAAGTTTATTCGGTTCCCGCTTTAGAACTTATCTTTTTCTCAATCTACTCTGGACTAATTTTAATTGGTATAAGAGGCGTCAAAGAGTTCCTGAAAATTTAATTCTGCCACTCCTACAACCGACTCGGTTATC
>DAIQPK010000064.1:0-3475 GCA_036787375.1 Patescibacteria group bacterium | reverse complement strand
AATCCTAAATACCAAATCACAAATAAATCATAAATAAATTAAAAATTTAAAATTAAATCAGTGAGCCTGACAGGTTCACTCACGGCTTGTCATAAAAGTCTGATTTCAACTGATTTTAACTGGCTTCAACTGGTTTTAACTATTTTCTACTCTCTGTTTTGATTTTATATTATATAATCAATCTATGATTGGTAAATTAAAGGGGAAATTAGTTGAAGTTTCTGGAAATATTGGTTTAATTGAAACAAATGGTGGGGTTTTTTATGAAGTATTTTTGACTCCTGATTTAATCTCTAATTTTAATAAAAACAATTTAATTGAAATTTATACCTATCTTCAGGTTAAAGATGATGCTTTAGTTCTTTTTGGATTTGAAACAACAAAACAGTTTAATTTTTTTAAACTACTCTTATTAGTTTCTGGTGTTGGACCAAAAACTGCTTTTAATATAATCTCTTTTTTTAATATTGATGATTTAATTGCTGCTATTAAAAAAAATGACAGTGATTATTTAAGTCGGGTTCCTGGATTGAGTAAAAAAACTGCTATGAAAATCATTTTAGAGTTATCTAATAAATTAGATATTAATTTTGAAATTAAAAATTTAGTTATCTCAGACGAGGATAAAACTGCTATTGATGCTTTAGTATCTTTAGGATTTTCTTCAATTGAGGCAAAAAAAATCATTACTAATTTACCAAAAAATCTCTCAATTGAAGAAAAAATTAAAATGGCTTTAAAAAATAAAAATGAAAAATCATAATATTGCTAATTTAAGACCAAAATATTTAAAAGACTATATTGGTCAGACAAATATCACTAAGACTTTATCTTTATTTATTGAAGCAGTTAAAAAACGGGGGTCACCATCAGAACATATTCTCTTTTATGGACCGCCAGGAATTGGAAAAACGACTTTAGCTTATATTGTTGCCAATGAGTTAAAAGGAGATATTAAAATTACATCAGGGGCCACATTAACTAAAACCGGTGATTTGGCGGCTATTTTAACTAATTTGAAAGATAATGATGTTTTATTTATTGATGAAATTCATCGACTACCTAAACCAGTGGAAGAGATCTTATATCCAGTTTTAGAAGAGTATATGTTAGATATTATTGTTGGTAAAGGTCCATCAGCCAGAACTGTTAGGCTTAATATTCCAAAAATCACTATTATTGGCGCAACCACTAAATTAGCATTGCTTTCAGCGCCTTTAAGAGATAGATTTGGTTTAATTTTAAGATTAGATTATTATAATTATGATGAGCTAAAAGAAATCATTAAAAGAACTTCTCAGATTTTAAATATTAAGATTGATGATGATTGTGCCAAAGAAATTGCTTTAAGATCAAGAAAAACTCCAAGAATTGCCAATCGAATTTTATCTCGCGCCAAAGACATTTTAGAAGTAGAAAAATTAGAAAAAATTGATGAAAAAATCTTAAAAAAACTTTTTAATATGCTTGATATTGATGAGGTTGGTTTAACGGATATTGATAAAAAGTATTTAAAAACTTTAGCAGTTAAGTTCAATAATACTCCGGTAAGTTTATCAACAATTGCTTCCTCTCTAGCTGAAGATATAAAAACAGTTGAGGAGTTTATTGAACCATATTTAATCCAATTAGGTTTTATTAAAAAAACCTCACGAGGAAGGCAATTAACTTCTAAGGCTCTCCAGCATTTAAAAGAAGGGTTAGGAATATGAGATTGAAATCAGTTATATTTGTATAACTGAGTTAGTTATACATGGCGACAACAAGCTTTAAGAAAATGGATGAAGACTAGATGAGGGTTATTAGGACGGCTTTTGTACTCTGGATGACCTTGAATACCAAAATAAAATGGGTGAATAGATTTTGGTAGTTCAATCATCTCACAAAGATTTTCTAGTTTTGATCGAGCACTAATAATTAAGCCAGCTCTTTCAAAATCATCTTTAAACTTATCATTAAACTCATAACGATGACGATGTCTTTCAGAGATATTACTTTTTCTATATATTTCATAAGCCAAGGTTCCTTTTTTTATATAGGCTTCCCAAGCTCCCAATCTCATTGTTCCTCCATAAGCTCTTCTTTTCATTAACTCTTCTTGTTGAGGAATCAGATGAATGACATCATGTTTGGTATGAGGATTAACTTCAGTAGTATGAGCATCAGACCAACCTAAAACATCTCGAGCAAAAGCTACCACTGCCAGTTGCATCCCATAACAAAGTCCTAAATATGGGATTTTGTTTTTTCTGGCATAACTAGCGACCGCAATCATTCCTTCTACTCCTCGTTCACCCCAACCAATAGGTACAATAATTCCATTGGTTTTTCCAATGATCTTAACACCTTTTTTTTCCACATCTTCAGCCTTAATCCAATTAATTTTAAGATTAATACCCAACTGCCAAGAAGCATGGTCTAAAGCATCAAATAAACCAGCATAAGAGTCTCTTAATTGATAATCACCCGTACCAAAATACTTACCAACAATAGCAATATTAATTTCTTTTTCTTTTTTAATTTTTGCTTTATTAACAAATTCAATCCAATTTTTTAAATCTGGTTTTTTTACTTTTAAATTAAGTTTTTTTAAAATTTTCTCAGTTAAATTTTGTCTTTCTAGTACTAATGGCACCTCATAAACAATCTCAATATTAGGATTAGAAATGACATTCTCTGGTTGAATATTACAAAATAGGGCTAATCTTTTCACTCTTCTTTTATCAAGAATTTTTTCGCTTCTGGCAATAATAAAATCAGGCTGAATTCCCATTGAGTTTAAGGTTCTTACAGAAAGTTGGGTTGGCTTGGTTTTTGGTTCTCCTAAGTGTTGAGGAGTTGGTACATAAGAAACATGAATATGTATGACATCATTAGGATATTTTAATGTTAATAATCTTGAAGCTTCGTAATAAAAAATATTTTGATACTCACCAGCAGTACCACCTAATTCAACAATAACAATGTCTGTTTGATTTTTTTTACCAACAAAGTTAATTCTATTAATAATCTCTTCAGTAACATGAGGGATTGCTTCAACGTCCTCACCGTTATATTCAAATCTTCTCTCTTTATCGATGACAGTTTTATATATTTTTCCCATAGTAATAAAGTTCTCCTTTCCCATATCTTGATTTAAAAACTTTTCGTATGTGCCAATATCCATATCTGCTTCAGTCCCATCATCACATAAGAATGGATCCCCATGTTCAATTGGATTGATAGTACCAGCATCTAAATTAAGATAGTTTTCAAACTTAATTGGAGCAATTTTATAACCAGCTTTTTTAAGAAGTAAAGAGATTGAAGCAGTAGTAATACCTTTACCAATTCCAGAGATGACTCCTCCTGATATAAAAATGTATTTCATAATTTATGATTTAATCCCTGATATCTTCCAACTATTAAAATCACAGTTAGGATAATTAGAGCATCCATAAAATCTTTTTTTATTCTTACTGTATTTTATCACAAT
>DAIQPK010000063.1:0-3664 GCA_036787375.1 Patescibacteria group bacterium | reverse complement strand
AAAAATAAAATATAATTTTAAAATATAATTGTGTTTTAATATTGTATAATAAAATAATATTTATGAATATAAAAAAAATAAACCGAATATGCATGCTCAACCCTCAAGGATATGTTGACTATCCTCCACCTCTTGGAAAAACTGATACAGGTGGACAGACAATTTATGTCTTAAATCTTGCTAAGGCATTGGGTAAAAAAGGTATTAAAGTTGATATTATTACCCGAAAACTTAACGAATATCCAGAAGATGAAAAATACATTGCAGAGAATGTTAAAATTGTTAGAATTTCTGCCGGAAAAAATAACTCTTTTATCCCAAAAGAAAAACTTTATGAACTAATGCCAGAATGGATAGAAAATTTTATTATTTATATTAATAAAACAAGAAAAAAATATAATCTTATTCATTCACATTATTGGGATGGTGGTTATGCAGGAATACTTTTAAAAAAGATTTTAGATATCCCTCATATAAATACTCCTCACACATTAGGAAAAGCCAAAAAGCTAGAAATGAACATAGAAGAAGCACCTATTGAAAAATTAAAACCCTATTATCGATACCATGTAAGAATCGCTATTGAACAAAAAATATTTAATAATACTGATGCAATTTTAGTTCTATGCGAAACTACCAGAATCCAACTTCTTCATCATTATATTGTTGATTTTGAAAAAATTCACGTTGTTTTTCCTGGTGTTGATACAGAAATATTTAATAGTAAAAAAAATGAAATAGATAAAAAAATTAAAGTGAAACCAAATTTAATATTAACCATGAGCAGATTAGTCCCAGCAAAAGGAATTGATAGATTGATTGATGCTCTAAATTTTATAAAAAATAAAATTAATTTTAATCTATATATTGGTGGTGGCAAATTAGCTGATGAGGAAATTTCAGATGAAGAAAAATTAGCAAAAAGATTAATTTTAAAAAAAATAAAAAATTATAGACTTGAAGATAAAATTAATTTTTTAGGACAACTTAATCAAAAATTAGTAGCCGCCTATTATCGAAATACTGAGATCTTTGTTTTACCAGCTCGATACGAACCTTTTGGTTTAACCACTCTTGAATCAATGGCTTGTGGTGCTGTACCTTTAATCTCTCATGTTGCCGGTAGCCGGGAAATTATTATTGATGGTCTAAATGGATTTATAATTAATAGTCATGACAGAAAAAATTTAGGAAATCAAATATTAAAATTATTATCTGATAAAAAACTCTTAAAAAAAATTTCTGAAAATGCTATCTTTACTATTAAAGAACATTATCAATGGGAAAAAATTAGTGAAAAAATTTTAAAGATTTATAAAAAATATTTATGAAAATTGCTTTAATAAGCCCAATTGAGGAAACTGTACCGCCTAAATTTTATGGTGGAATTGAATGGGTAGTTTTTTATTTAGCCAAATATTTAGAAGAAAAAAATCACCACGTGTTTTTATTTACAACTAAAGACTCACCCATATTAGGTAATTATAAAATTATTCCTATATATGATTACTCAATAAGAAATAAAGAACCATTTAAATCTGACTCAAAAATAAGAGAAACAGCAAAATTTATATCAATTAGCAATGTTATAAAAAAATTAAAAAAAGAAAAATTCGATATAATTCATAATCATACTGGATGGAGACTTTTAACTTTTCAAAATTTATTTAACCAAAAATTTATCACTACTCATCACGGACCATTAAGTTATCCTTACCAAAATTTAGTTTTCGAAACTTATAGAGATAGTTATTATATTTCAATATCGAATAACCAAAGAAAAGATTTACTTAATCTAAATTACTTAAAAACAATTTACAATGGTATTAATTTAAATGATTTAGAATTTTCTGATAAATTTAATAATAATTACTTTTTGTTTTTAGCTAGATTTTCTCCTGAAAAGGGACCTGTTGAAGCAATAAAAACAGCAATTAAAATTAAAAAAAAATTAAAAATTGCTGTTAAAATCGATAAAAATGATGAAAATTTTTTTAATCAAAATAAAGAATTGTTAAAATCTAACAATATCGAATTTATTGGCGAAGTTTATCTTTCTATTAAAAAAAATCTTCTTGTCAATGCTAAGTTATTGATTGCTCCTATTCAGTGGGAAGAACCTTTTGGATTAATGTTTATAGAAGCAATGGCGTCTGGAACTCCAGTGGTTGCTTTTGCTCGAGGATCTGCGCCTGAAGTGATAAAAGATGGTGAAACTGGTTTTATTGTTAACTCATCAGATGATGATATTAGAGGTGATTGGATTGTCAAAAAAACTGGCATAGAAGGATTATGTGAAGCAGTTGAAAGAATTTATTCTATGCCAGAGGAACAATATAGACAAATGCGTCGTAATTGCCGAGCTCGTGTTGAAAAAAACTTTACTGTTGAACGAATGGTTGACGAATACGAAAAAGTCTATCAAGAAATTTTAGCCAAATCCTGAATGAACCTGTCAGGTTCACCTACGGATTGGCACAACAATCTAAAAATACTTAAAAATCTTAAATTTTAATTTTTTCCTCGATTTTTTATAATTTACTTATGCAATCAATTAAGGATATTTTAAAAAAATTTAATCCTTTGGAAGATAAATATATTTCTCGTGAGTTTCAAGCCTATGGAATCTATTTAGCAGAAAAATTAGGAGAAAAAAGGAAAAAAAGTCTTTATATCCGTCTGGCAAAAATTATTCCTCGGCCAGTTTTAGAACATGCTTTACGTTTTGTTATTGACTCCAATGCCAAAAACAAACCAGCTCTTTTTATGTGGAAAATAAAACAATTAAACGCCTTCGCTAAAAATACTCAAACGCCCAAAAAGAAAACGAAGTAATTCCTTTATCTATTAAAAACTTTTTTTTAATCTCAACTGACTCTTCATCCTCAAACCAAATAAAATATTTTTTTTCATTATCTTGATAGTCAATAAAAACCTCTTTTGATAAATCATCTCTTTTTAAAAAACAATCACTAATCTTACAAAAAATTTTCTTATCAATAGTTAACATCCTATCTGGATAAAACTTATCCTTTATCTGTCTTAAGGTAAGAGCCTTTGCCTGATTTAGACTTCTTCCCTCTTCATCAACCAACCACTGATAGCCATACATGCCAAAAATCACTGTGATTTTTTCGGCAGGAACAAACTTTAAAAAATCATCAATCATCTTTTGAAAACTATATCTATACTTTTCTTTACCTGAAAAAGGAAAATTAGGACCAGGCAAACCATAACTTTTAGAAAAATCATAAGCCATAATCATTATCTCATCAGAAAAATTATTTAATTTTTTTAAATCATAAATTCTTTTCCAATAAAAATTATCTCCATAAACTGCGATCGAAAAATTTATATAGTATTTCTTTGCTAACGTATAAAAATTTTCAACAAAATTATGAATATTATTTATCTGATTAACATTAAACAAACCGCTAATTTCCAAATCTAAAACAATTCCAGAAAAATTATAGTTTTTTACTATATTAATAGTTTCTTCTATTAATTTTTTTGATTTAACCTCATCTTCTATTTTTTGATAGTCATCAATTTTTAAAGTGAAATAGGTTTTTTCAAAAATATTTCTCTGATTTTCTTTTATTAATGAGTGATTTAAAAAACTATCTAAATTACCAAAAAAAATTATTTTTTCATAAGCTAATAA
>DAIQPK010000062.1:0-3973 GCA_036787375.1 Patescibacteria group bacterium | reverse complement strand
TTTATGTTTTATGTTTGAAGTTTTAAGTTTTTCTAGAAGATTTCATTTTCTTAAACTTTTTTCACAGTTAATACAATAACCAGCTTCAGGAATTAGTTTTAATCGCTTTAAAGCAATTGGTTTTTTACAACGCAAGCAAACTCCATAACTACTTTTTTCTATTCTTAATAGAGCTGAATTAATTTTCTCTACTCTATCTTTTAAATCATTAATTTGAGCCTCAATTGTCTCATGACCAACTTGCTCTCTAACATCAGTATCAACTGCAGCATTATCAGAAGCATGATCAGGATCAGTAAAAGGATCTTCTTGTTTTAATTCTTCTATCTGTCCCAGCAATTTTTTTTTCTCCTTAATTAGTTTTTCTTTTAAATCCTTGATTAACTGTTTTGATAATTTTTTTGCCATAATTTTTTATCCCTCCCATAATTTGCTTCCTAAAATAATAAACAAAATAACTAGTTGTTGTCAAGAACAAAACTAAAGAAACTAAATAATTAAAACTTGTTTTCAATAAATAAAACTTTATTTCTTTTAATCTATCAAAAATTAAATAAACTAAAGAAAAATACCACAAACTAAAAACAAATAGAAAACCGTTAAACAATCTCTCTTTTCTTATCTCAAAAACTAACTTTTGAGCTAAATAACAACCAAAAAAAAATAATATTCCTTCATAAACAGCTGTTAAATGACGATCACCAGAAAAACCAAGATACTTTGTTTTTAAAAAAAAAGTGGTTATTGTCCCTACTTCTTCTCCAGAAAAAAAACTACCAATTTTTCCCAATGTTAAAACCAAAAATAGAGGACTAATAAAATAATCAACGGCCTGAAAAAAATTAATTTTTTTAGAACTTAGATAATAAAAACTAAAGATAAAAAACCCGAAAATAAAACCATAAATTGACAATCCCGGATAACCATTAATTAAGATAAACTTTAAAATATTAAAACCAAAATCAGAAAAGTTTAAAATCACATAAAATAATCGACTAAAAAATAATCCGCTAATAATTGACAGAAAAACCGTATCAAAAATCTCTTCTTCTTTAAACGAAGTCAGCCTGATATTCTTCCATAATAAAAATAGTCCCCAAAAAAATCCTAAAACTAAGAAAAATCCAAAAGTATAGATCTTAATAAATCCAAAATTAATTAAAACTGGTAGCATAGACTATTCTTTAGTATAATTGAAAAATTAAAAAAAATAAACTATGAAGATATTAATAACCGGCGGAGTTGGATTTATTGGCACAAATACTGCTAAATACTTTGCTAAAAACAAAAATAATCAGATTATAATTATTGATAACTTCTCAAGACCTCAGGTAGAAAAAAATGCCCAATTTCTAAAAAAAAACTATCCTCAAATTAAAATTATCAAAACTAATGTTGGCAATTTTAAGAACTATTCTTCTTTTTTAAAAAAAACTGATGTTGTTATTCATTTAGCAGGACAAACAGCGGTTACCACCTCCATTAAAAATCCTCAACAAGATTTTAAAAATAATTTAATAGAAAGTTTTTCACTGCTTGAGTTTATTAGAAAAAACAATCCGAAAGCAATCTTAATCTATTCTTCAACTAATAAAGTTTATGGTGATTTAAAACATTTAAAAAAATTTTTTTATGTTGACGAGAATGAAAAACTTGATTTTATCTCTCCTTATGGTTGTTCAAAAGGTGCTACTGATCTATATTTTATTGACTATGGAAGAATCTACAATTTAAAAACTGTAGTTTTTCGCCAATCTTGTATTTATGGCCCCCATCAATTTGGTGTTGAAGATCAAGGTTGGGTTGCTCATTTTAGCAAACAATTCTTATTTAAAAAATCAATCACTATTTTTGGCAATGGTAAACAAATAAGAGATCTTTTATATATTGATGATCTAATTGAAGCTTATGAGAAAGCCATTTTCAATATTGAAAAAATCAAAGGCCAAGTTTTTAATATCGGTGGTGGCAAAAAAAATGCTTATTCCCTTCTTCAGGTAATCAAAATTTTAGAAAAAAAATTTGGTTATCAAATAAAAATAAATTTTGATAAACAAAGAATTGGTGATCAAAAATACTTTGTCTCCAATAATAATAAAATAAAAAAACTTCTTAACTGGCAACCAAAAACTCCTTTTTTAAAAGGAATTAATAATCTAATTAATTGGCAAAAACATAACCTAAAATGAAAATCTTATTTTTTTCCTCTTATTTTTATCCTTATACTTCAGGCCTAACTACCTATCCTTTTAAAATCTTGTCTCATCTTTCCAAAAAACATCAAATTACTGTTTTAACTTTTAATCACTTTAAAAATCAATGTCAAGAAGAAACAGTTAATAAAATAAGAATCATCCGCTTACCTTATTTATTTAAAATCTCAAAAGGCTATATTTCCCCTCAATCTATCTATTTTTTTATTAAATTCCTAAAAAATACTGATTTAGTTTTTTTAAATCTACCTTCAGTTGAAGGCCTACCTTTAATCTTATTAAGCAAACTTTACCAAAAAAATAACCTCTCTCTTTTTCATTGTTTTATATACTTTAAAAGTCTAGTTCTAAAACCAATCGAATGGCTAACTAATCTAATTACCATTTTGCAAATGTTTTTTTCTCATAAAGTAATTATCTATACTAAAGACTACCTAAAAAACTTTTTTATCTATTCACTAATTAATAAAAAAATCGTCATTACTCTACCACCAATAAAAACCTATAGTATAGAAAAAAAAATGTTTAAAAAATTTAAACAAATAAAAAAAAATAGCATATGGGTAGGATATGCTGGTCGACTGTCCTCTGAAAAAGGATTAGAATATTTAATAAAAGCTGTCTCTTACATTAAAAATAAAAAAATTAGTCTAGTTTTTGCTGGACCTTATGGAAAACAAGTTGTTGGTGAAAATAATTATTACTTAAAAATAAAAACCTTATTAAAAAAAAATAAAGTTAATTATCTATTTTTAGGTAATTTATCAGAAAATAATTTAAGAGCTTTTTATAAAATCATTGATATTCTTGTTCTTCCTTCAATTAATCATACAGAGGCTTTTGGTATGGTTCAAGCAGAAGCTATGGTTTTGGGAACTCCTGTGATAGCCTCTAATTTACCAGGTGTCAGAGTTTCTATCCAATTAACAAAAATGGGGCTTCTTGTTAAGGCTAAAAATAATCAACAATTAACTCAAGCAATCTTAAAAATATTAAATAATAAAAAAAATTTTACCAATCAAAAACTTGTTAACCAAGCTAAAAAAATTTTTAATATTAATAATGTCTATCGCTTTTATGATAATTTAATCAAAAAATATGAAAAAAGACCTTGATTTTTTTATTAAAAAATATTTAGGAAACCGACCATTACTTTTTTCTTTAATTAGATCAGTCGAGGCAGTTTTGTTTTTAAAATATAAAAAATATATCAAAGGTAAAACTTTAGATTTTGGTTGCGGAGACGGATTTTTTGCCGAAACGGTTTTTGGAAAAAGAAAAATTTATATTGGTTTAGATTTGAATGATAGTCAAGCCATTGAGGCCGAAAAAAATCAAGTTTATAAAAAAACTGTTTTTTATGATGGTAAAAAAATTCCCTTTTCTAATAATTATTTTGACAGTATAATTTCCAACTGTGTTTTAGAACATATTCCCAATCTTAAAAACTCCCTTAAAGAAATTAACAGAGTTTTAAAACCGAATGGTTATTTTTTAACCACAGTAATGACTGATAATTGGGAGAAAAATCTTTTTGTAAGAAAAATTTTTGGTCAATTTTATGTTGATTTTATGAGAAAAAAACAAGACCATTATCATCTTTTATCAAAAAATCAATGGATAAAAACTTTTCAATCGATTGGTTTTAAAGTAATAAAAATTTACCCATATCTTAATCAATATCAATCTCAACTCTTAGATATTTTCCACTATTTTTCTTTACCGTCTCTTTTTAGTTATCATTTTTTTAGAAAATGGGT
>DAIQPK010000061.1:0-3987 GCA_036787375.1 Patescibacteria group bacterium | reverse complement strand
AGTTTTTATTAAATTAGCTACTTCAAAAGGCATCTCATATCTTAATAAAAATGAATATTATTGGTATAAATCAGTTTCAAATCAAATTAATGTTCCTCAAATCTATTCAACTGGATATTTTAAAAACTACTTTTATTTTGTCTGTCAATATTTAGAAAATAATTTCGTTGATTTAGATTTTCTCTCTGAAAATCTTGACTTAATTATTAATCTTTCAGAAAAAATTAGTCAACTGAAAATAAAAAAATTACCTGCTGATAATTTTATCAAAGGAAAAACTCCTCAAGAAAAATTTATCAATAAAACTGCCAACCATCTTCAATCTCTTCCTAAAAAAATTATTAAAGAATATAATCTAGATAACCTTTTTTTAAAGGTTAAAAATCAAGCTTCAGAACTAAAAACTGCTTGTCGCTATGGTGATTTTAATATCAACCACATGATTTTAAAAAATAATCAAATCTATTTAATTGATGGTCAATTAGCAATGACTCAATGGGTTGAGTATTATGATATTGCCTATCTTATTCAAAGAATTTACTCACAATTTAATCATCAATCTTTAGCAAAAAAAATCGTCAATAGATTATTGGAAAAAAATTATTCTTTAAAAAAATTAACCACTATTCTTTTTGCCCGAGCCATTGGTGGTTTTTTAGATGAATATATTGCTCAAGGCAACAACTATCAACTCCATAATGAATTTAAAAATTGGATTATAAAACAAATTAAATAACAAATGCAATAATTAATATTGGTTTTTTCTGAGGACGGACCTCCCGAAAAAAACAACGATTCTGGATGCGCTCCTTTTTCCTCGCTTACTAGAATGATAAATTGTTTTTCATGTTTTAAGTTTCACGCTTGCCCTGAATCGAACTCTGTTCTGGTTCAGGGTTTTATGTTTTATTTTTCTTGTTAACTCAACCGATTCAACTGATTATAACTGATTTAACTGTTGACTATATTTAACACTTATATCATTTTAGTCAATATTTTATTTCTTGTGTATTTTTAGATTATTATAACAATCTATAATTTATGCCAAAGTTATGATAACCGAGTCGGTTGTAGGAGTGGCAGAAATCGTTTTAATTATTTCACCTCTTGAACTTGAAAGATATAAAGATTAACTTCTCTTTGCTTATAACAGTCTGCTGGTAATCCAGCTTTTTCTTGGCATAAAACTCGCAAAAACTTCTCCAGATTCCAACCTGTCTCCTTAGCCACTTGTGGTAAAAAAACACCCCGCCTAAAACCTGACTCAACGATCACCCCATCAACCCCTAATCTAATTTTTTTCCAGTCATTAATTTTTTTCGGTGGAGTTAAAATTGATATCTCAACCTCAATTTCTGGAAGTTCCTCTTTTTTTAAAGGATAAAATCTTGGGTCACCAAATGCTGCTTCTAAACTCATTTTTTTTATCGTTTGATACAAAAACTCATCTGACTGAAAAACGCCAATACAACCACGCAAACTTCCTGATTTTTTTAAAGTTACAAAAACTCCTGGTCCTTTTATTAATAATTTTTTATTTTTAATTTCAGGCTGGTAATCATCTCCGGAAAAATAATTTTCTAGTGTTTTTTTAGCAATCAAAAAAGCTTCTCTTCGTCCTTCTTTATCTAAAAAATTAACCATCGTTTAAAAATCAACTTTTAACTGCTAACAAACTCCCATAACCAACCACCTGAGTTCTATCGCCACTGATCTCTCCTGAATGGCGATAAAAAATCTTTTTCCATTTTAAGCCTAATCTTTCTCCAATTGCTAAAGCCAATCTGACTACCTGATAACCACAAATGGCTGTCTCCAATCCAGCCAATCCTAAAGACTCAATCTTTTCTATTTCTTTTTCAAAAAAATCTCTTTTACCAATTAAAACTGCTTTAATTGTTCTTTCATCAACTTTTTGGGCAATTTCTGCTTTTGGATAATGAGACAAATCGGTCGAAACTATTAACAAACTCTCATCATCCAATAATAAAGCAATCTTTTCTGCTGCTTTTAAAATTAACTTCTTGCTTAACTGACTCACCATGATTGGAATAACTGTCAGTTGAGGAAAAATTTTTTTTAAAAAAATAAGTTGCACTTCTAAAGAATGCTCTTTTAAATGAGGGTAATCATCTAAGATAATTTGCTCGTTGGTAATTTTTTCAATAATTTTTTTATTAACCTTAACTTTACCCAAAGGAGTTAACCACCAATCAGCTGAAGACAATGCCAGATAATTAAACCAAGCATAATGACTAGCTCCCAATAAAAAAAATTTTGAAAAATTAAACTCCTTAATCTGACGATAGCCCCAAGCAGCTACTAAACCAGAATAATTTATTCCTGCATGAGGTGAAACCAAAATTTTTGGCCTACCATCAAAATTAATTTTTTTCGTCTGTAAAAAAAATGTCGTTAAAGTTTTTTCTAAAACTGGTTTTTCCTTTGGATAAAAAAACCCGGCAACAGCTGGATAACGGACTTTTTTCATTAAAAAACTCCATAAATTTGATAATGACAGTTTTGACATCGATTGCCTTTTAAACCAATAATCTCTCCTTGATAAAAATCTCGCCTTATTAAAACTGACTGACAAGAAGGACAATAAGTGATTAATCTTTTTTTATCAAAAATATTGCCAACGTAAATATAATGAAGACCAACTTCTTTTCCAATATTATAAGTTTTAATTAAAGTTGTCACTGGTGTTGGCGGTACATCAGTCAGTTTATAAGCAGGATAAAAAGCACTAATATGCCAAGGAATATCAGCTGAGACAGAAAATAAAAACCGAGCAATTTTTTCTAACTCTTCTTTTGAGTCATTGTATTGAGGAATAATTAAAGTCGTCACCTCAGTTTCAATGCCAGCCTGAAAATATCTTTTTATATTTTCTTTAACTGGCTCAATCTTTGCCAAACAAACTTTTTGATAAAACTCCGGTCGAAAACTTTTCAAATCAATATTAATCGCATCTAAATAATTCTTGATAAAATCAAAAACCTCTTTTGACTCAAAACCATTAGAAACAAAAACATTCTTTAATCCTTTTTTCTTGGCAATTTTCATACAATCATAGGCAAACTCAATAAAAATCGCCGGCTCATTATAAGTATAAGCTATTCCTTTTGCACCACTATTAACTGCTATTTCAACAATCTCTTTTGGTGTAACTTTCTGAGACATTTTTTTAATAAAATCAAGAAGCTGTTTTTTTAAATTTTGATTTCTTAATTTTAAATTCTTAATCTGATTAGACATCTGCCAGTTTTGACAAAAAAGACAACCAAAATTACAACCAACTGTCCCAAAAGACAAAAGAGACTCACCCGGATAAAAATGATAAAGAGGCTTTTTCTCAACCGGATCAAGATGAAGACCAATTGCTTGATCGTAAACCAACGAGTAAAGACTACTTTCTTGATTATAGCGAGTTCTACAAACTCCAGTCCGACCAGAAGCAATCTGACAATACCAACTACAAGCTAAACACTTAACTTTCTCTCCCTCAAGTTTTTCAAATAACCTCGCTCTCCTCACAAAATAATTTTAACACATTAAAGCGACCTATTGATATTAAGAATCAAACAATCTTTGGAAAATATTTATATTAAATTTAATTAATTTAATTAAGGGTTAACAACTAATATTTACTAGAGTAGATTATTTAAAAATGGTTAACCATGTATTGTATTTATGATAGTAAAAATTAAAAATTTATTAATTGTTTAATGTTTCAAGGTTTATGTTTTATGTTAGAAGTTTGATGTTTATGTTTGATGATCAATTCATCATATCTTAAGTTTAATTATCTTGCAGGGACGGAGGGAATTGAACCCCCACCAAAGGTTTTGGAGACCTCTATTCTACCGTTAAACTACGTCCCCTTAACTAAACTCAAAACAATTGCCCCAGTGTTCCCGGGCAGAATCGAACTGCCATCAGAGGTTCCGCAAACCCCTATTTTATCCATTAAACTACGGGAAC
>DAIQPK010000060.1:0-4081 GCA_036787375.1 Patescibacteria group bacterium | reverse complement strand
TAATAGTGTGAGCTTACTGGGTGAATTTGGTAGGTTAACTGAGTGTAATCTTTAATTTATTTATGATTTATTTGTGATTTAGGATTTAGGGTTTATTTTAATGTTAGTAGTTAGATATTCGATGTCAGATGTTTAATTTTTTACATTCTACGTTCTAAGTTCTGTGTTTTACTTTGAACACTGGATGCCAGTGAATTCTATTTTCAGCAAAATATATTCCTGCAAAAACTAATACTGACCCAATTAAATAAAAAAAATCAGGTTTTTCTCCCAATAGCGGCCAAGCAATTATTAAAGCTACCACTGGATCAATATAAGTAAAAACGCCAATTTCTTGACCAGAGATTTTTTTTATTCCATAATAAAATAAAAAATAAGCGGCTGCTGAAGAAAAAAACACTCCAAAAATAATTCCTATCCAGCCATTAAAGTCTAATTGATTGAAATTCCAATTATTAAACTCATTAAAGACAAAAATAAAAATTAGAAAAAAAATACTACTTAATAGAAAACTAAAACAAGAGACAAAATAAGGATTAACTTTTTTCATTAAATCTTTACCAATTAAAGTAGAAAACACATAGCCTAATGTTGCCAATAACAAAAATAAATTACCTTCTACCTCGCCAAAAGAGAAACTTTTATTATTTAAAAATACTGGAGAAAATACAATTATTACTACTCCTAAAAAAGAAACCATCATTCCTAAAAAAACTTTTAGCTTTGGTTTTTCTTTCAAAAATATAATAGAAAAAATATATAAAAATACTGGTGCTGACGAAGCAATAATTGGTGCATAAATGCTTTCAGTTTTTTTTAATCCTAAAAAGAAAAAACTAATGTTTATAACAATCCCAAAAAACCCTACTAGAAAAATCTCCAACCATCTTTTTAAAGAAATCTTTTCCCAATTAAAAATTGTCAGTGGTAGAAATATTAAACCAGCAAAAAAAAATCTAATAAAAGCTAAGGTAAAAGGAGGAATATTAATTAATGCAAATTTAAAAATCGGTGAAGCCGCTCCCCAAATAATATTGGTAATTATTAGTGCTAAAATAGGATTCATAACATTAAAAAATTCTAAATAACAAAGTTTTATTTTTTTTGGGTTCAACTAATTTAAACTGATCTTAGACTTTCAACCGTTTTTCTTTTTATTTAAATAAACAATCAACTCACCAATGATTCCTGTCATTATTATCTGAACACCAACAATAATCAGCAAAACTCCTAAAAAAAGAATTGGTCGACGATAAAGTAAGACATTAAAAAATAATCTTTCAATTGTTAAGTATAAACTAATCAAAAAACCAATTATAAAAAAAATTCCACCAACAACACCAAAAAAATGTAAAGGTTTTTCGGAAAATTTATATAAAAAATAAGCAGTTAAAGTGTCAAAAATACCAATAATTAACTTTCCTTTTCCAAACTTAGTTTTTCCGTATCTTCTTGGTTGATTATTAATAACCACTTCATTAACTTTAAATCCTTGATAATATACATATAAAGGAAAAAAGCGAAAATTATTACCATAAAAAATAAAATCTTCAATAACTTCTTTTTTAAACATTTTAAAACCACAGTTAATATCAGAATAAGGAGATTTTAAGAATTTTTTTAAAAATAATTGGGCTAATTTTGAATAAATTTTTACTAAAAAACTATCTTGTCTTTTTAATCGATAACCATTAACAAAGTCAAAACCTTGATTAATTTTATCAATAAACTTCTTTAAATCTTTTGGATCATCTTGTAAATCAGCATCCATAAAACATATTAAATCACCATTATTTTTATTAATTCCTGTTTTTAAAGCCATTCCTTTACCTAATCTCTTATGATGGAAAAATAATTTAAGGTTCTTTTTATTAAAGAGATTTTTATCATAATTATCATTTGAGCCATCATCGACAAAAATAATCTCATATTTTATTTTTATTTTTTTTAGTTCTTCTTTTAAAGAATTAATAAGTAACGGTAAATTTTCTTTCTCATTATAAAAAGGAATAATTATTGATAACATAAAATCTTAAAAATAAGTTTTAACTTATAAAATTATAAGGCATAAAATATAAAATATGAAGACATTTAACATCTAACATCAAACTACTAACATTAAAATAAATTCTAAATTATAAATAAACAACAAAGAACAAATGATAATTAAATGATAAAGTTTACTGGGACTGACCTGCCTTAAATAAATTTTTTAACTTTTATGTTTTAAGTTTTATGTTTTATTTATATAACCGAGTTGGTTATACTGATTATACTAATTGGTAAAATGGTATAATAAAAAGATTATGAATAAAGTTTTGATTACTGGTTGTGCCGGTTATATTGGTTCAATTGCTGCTGATTTATTTTTGAAAAATAATTATCAGGTAGTTGGCATTGATAATTTTCAAACTGGTTATCGACAGCCCATTGAAATTTTAAAAAAACATTATCAAAAAAAATTTCAATTCTACAATCTTGATTTAAAAGATGACTTATCTTTAGTTTTTAAAGAAAATCCTGATATTTCTGTAGTTGTTCATTATGCATCCTCTTGTTTAGTTGATGAATCAATGAGATATCCGGAAAAATATTTTAAAAATAATGTTATTGGATCGTTAAACTTAATAACAATAATGAATGATTTTAATATTAGAAGAATAATTTTTTCTTCTACTTGTGCTGTTTATGGTGAAGGTCGATATTTTCCAATTGATGAAAAACATCCTCTTGAACCATCTTCTCCATATGGAGTTTCAAAAAAAATGGTTGAGGAAATAATTAGTTGGTTTGGAAAATTAAAGAATTTTTCGTATTTTATTCTTCGTTATTTTAATGTTTGTGGTGCCTCAGATGATGCTTTGATTGGTGATTCAAAAAAACCGTCAACACTTTTGGTCCAAAATGCGATTAGAGGAGCATTAAAAATTGAACCGTTTTATTTAACTTGTCCTGAAGTTGATACACCTGATAAGACTCCAATTCGTGATTATATAAATGTAGTTGATTTAAATGAAGCTCATTTATTAGCAGTGGAAATGTTATTAAAAGAAAAAAAACAAGAGATTATTAATTTAGGTACAGGAACGGGCTATTCAGTATTAGAAGTGATTAATGAGGTGAAAAATATTACTGGAGTCAAATTTGAAATTAAAAAGGCCTTGCCTCGTCAAGGAGAAGATGCGAAAAAAATTTCTTCAATTGAAAAAGCAGAAAAAATTTTAAATTGGAGACCAAAAAGGAGCTTAAAAGATTCAGTTATTTCTTTAATTAAATGGTACAAAAATCATCCCTATGGATGGGATGACTAAGATTATATGATAACCTCAATAATTTTAGCTGCAGGGAAAGGAAAGCGGATGAACTCTAAATTAAAAAATAAGGTGGTGATGAATTTTGCTGGAAAACCATTGATAATTTATGCATTAGAGTTGATGAAGAAAGTTTCTGATAATCAGATAGTAGTTGTTGGTTCTTTTGCTGAGAGTGTAAAGGAGGTTTTAAAAAAATACTTAGTTAACTATGCTTATCAAAAAAAACGATTAGGCACAGGTCATGCAGTAAAAGTTGCTTTAAATGTTATAAAAGAAAAAAACCTCTCCCCTTCTCTTATTTTAGTTGGTTATGGAGATCATATGATGTTTTATAAAGAAAAAACTATTAAAAGATTTATTAATAATCATTTAAAAAATAAAGCAGCTATGTCTTTAGTCACAGTTAATTATAATAATCCTGATGAACTGGCTTGGGGCCGAATTATTAGAGATGAAAAAACTGGTTATGTGATTGACTCAGTTGAACAAAAAGACGCTGATTTAAAGCAAAGAAAAATTAAAGAATTAAACGCTGGTTTTTATTGTTTTGATTATCAGATTTTAAGAAAATTTATTAGCAAAATTCCTAAATCAAGAGCTAGTGGTGAATATTATCTTAATAGTTTAGTAAAAATTCTTGCTGATAGAGGATACAAAGTTTTGGTTTTTCCAGTTGTTTTTGAGGAAATTGGGATTGGGGTTAACAAAAAAGAAGAATTAGAAAAAAGTGAAAAACTTTATACTCTATTATTAAAACAAACTCCAAA
>DAIQPK010000059.1:1203-4140 GCA_036787375.1 Patescibacteria group bacterium | reverse complement strand
TTTTTTGTATAATATTTTTAATGACTAAGAAATCACCTTTTTTCTCAATTATCATTCCAACCTTAAATGAAGAAAAAAATCTACCAATTATGCTTTCATCAATTAAAAATCAAACTGATAAAGACTTTGAAGTCATCATTGCTGACAGCCAATCAAAAGATAACACTAAAACTCGCGCTTTAAGTTTTCAAAATGATATTAATCTAAATTTTTTTCAACAGCCGTTTAAAAATGTCTCTTCCGCTCGTAATTTTGGCGCTAAAAAATCTTCAGGTCAGTTCTTAATCTTTTTTGATGCTGACACAGAAATTGAACCAAACTTTATCAAAGAAATAAAAGAAAAAATCATAAAAAATAATCTTGACGCCACCACTGTCTGGAACCGGACAAAATCAAATTCATTCACCGGCCGATTTATTTTATGGCTTTTAAACATTAATATGAGTTTTTTTCAAAAAATCAAACCAGCCGCCAATGGCCCTTGTATGATTATAAAAAAAACCTTTTTTGAAAAAGTCGCTGGCTTTGATGAGGTAATTGTTTTTGGCGAAGATTTTGACTTAATCCAAAGATTGGCTAAACAAAAAGCGAAGTTTAAAGTTTTTCAAAAACCAGTCTTTTATGTCTCGACTCGACGATTTGAAAAAGAAGGACTGTTTTTAAGTTTATACAAATCAATTAAAGCAATTTTATACCAGCTTTTTATTGGTCCAATCAAAAAACCAATTTTTAATTATCAAATGGGTGGTCAGTATTACAAAGATTAAGTTAATAATCTTCCGCCATCAACCACTATCTGTGATCCAGTCATATATGAAGACATCTCGCTTGCTAAAAACAACACTACTTTAGCAATCTCATCTGCCTCACCCATCCTTCTCATAGGAATTTTTTTCATAAACTCCTCTAAAACTTTAACCATATCAACATCGGCCTGACTGGTTCCAGAGTTCATTTTTTGGACACCGGGTGTGGCAATTGCACCTGGGGCAATTGCATTAACCTGGATATTATAAGGTGCTAATTCTAAAGCCAAAGTCTTCGTAAATCCCCAAACTGCATGTTTGGAAGCAACATAATGAGCTAGCCCTGGTGAAATCGCGTGAATAGCTGCAATTGAGCTGATATTGATAATCTTTCCTCCTTTTCCCTGCTTTATCATCATCTCTGAACCATATTTTGATGCTAAAAAAACTCCTTTTAAATTAATATCAATTACTTTTTTAAAATCCTCCTCACTCATCTGAGAGACTAACTGTGATGGATAAACTCCAGCATTATTAACTAAAATATCTAAACCACCAAAACGACTAACTGTCTCATCAATCATCTTTTTAATATCTTCCTCAACAGAAACATCTGATTTTAATCCAACCACTTGGAAATTAAGTTTTTTAAACTCATCTTCGGATTTTTTTATTTCCTCTTTGTTTCTGCCGGTAAATAACACTTTGCCTCCTGCCTCAGCCAACCGGTAAACTATTGCCTTACCAATTCCAAGTGATCCACCAGTAACAATGGCGGTCTTGTTGGTGAGGTTTAGAAGTTGATTTGTTTTAACCATAATCTAACTAAATTTAAATATAAAATACTACACTATAAAAATCAACAACTAAAAATCAATTAATTTTGATAATAACTAGCATTAAGCTTGTGTAGATAATGAATTTTATAAATCTCTGAAGGCCATAATAACTCATAAAAAGATGGAATACCATTTGCAGACGCAACCATTCTTCTGACAACATAATTAGGATCATCACCTATTTTCTCCAACCATCCCAAAAAAAACCATCCCCAAAAATCACTATTCTCAATAGACTCAAATGGATAAAAACCAATTTCGATTGATTTATTTCCAATTGATAACACTATCTTTCTTCTAACTATTCTATCTCCTTGAGAACCTCTTCTTTTTCCTTTAAAAACTGAGTCTGTTTTTCCTTCAAAATATTTTTTAATTCCTACATTTTTATCTTCAATAATCTCAATTTCCCCATCTGGAAATTGTAATTTTAGATTATCAATAAAACCTTTTAATAAATCCTCAATAAAAAATAACCTTCTTTCATTAGATAATTTTGCACTATTAGGAATAACAACATTAAAAGAAAAAAAATCTCTTATATTTTCAGGCCTTTCTTCAAAAGTTTTTCTCAAAAAAGAATGAAATGGTTTTGAAGGTTTCATATCAATAATTAATTCTTGATTATTAAAACCTTCTCTTAAAGAATAAATCAACGTCTGTCCATTAGATAATTCTACTATTTTTATTCCCGTTTCTGAACCAAAAAAATTGTTAACTGCTATAATTAAAGTATCAGGTTTTGAATTTTCATTATAATATCTCCAAGATGCTAAGGCTTTTAAATAAAGGATAATATGTCTGCCAGATTCAAAGCGAAGCCTTTTTAAAAATTCTGGATTATTAATTTTAGTATCAAAACCGCAAAAAAGATTTAAAATAGTTCCCCAATTTGCCACTTGTATTTCGCTAGCCAAACTATAATCTTGATAGACACCTTTTTCTAACAAAGATGGTGAAGATGTTTTAAACTCTAAAGATATTTGTCTAAAAAAATCTCTAATTAATCTATCAACTTCTTCTATTTCATTATCTTCCAATCCAAAAATTTGTTTTAATCTTTCTTTAAAAATCTCATCTAAATGTTTTAATTTTGATGTTTTCTCTTCTAAGGGTTTGTCTCTATCTAATAAAAATTCTCTCCACGAATCTTCGGTAAAATTTTCTTGACTTAAAAATTGACTAAAAACATTTTTAATAAACTCTACAAAAGTTTGAGTTCCCTCAGTAGCATTATCTAAACCATTCCAGTCTAAACCATGATTAGCTAACTCTGGTAAAAAATAAAGTATATCTTTACCTAAAAAACCGCTATTAAAGACTTGAATCATCTTTCTTCTTTTTTCATCTTC
>DAIQPK010000059.1:0-1103 GCA_036787375.1 Patescibacteria group bacterium | reverse complement strand
AAGATGTCCTTCTATCTTTAATATTCTTTTATTTTTTTCATTTTCTACAATTTCTATTTGGCCATTATCAACTAATTCTTTTAGTTTCCTTAAATCTAAAACCAAAACTTTTTTTATTTTTTTATCTCCAATTAATAAACTCGTTTCGTTGATTATCATTTCAGAAGTATTTATAGGATTAATTGGATTATAAGTTAAAAAACATTCTCTAGGACCTGATTTTTTAGATGAATATAACCATGAACCAAATATTGTTTGAAAAGGTAAACCTAAAGGTCTAAATGATAGTTCTTCATCAATCTCTCTACTTATAGCTTCTTCCAAATTTTCATCAGGATTTAATCTGCCTCCAAAAAAAGTTATTCTTTCTTCTGCCCCATCACCTTTAACCGCTAAATAAAAACGTAAAACTGAGGGTTTAATTAAATTTCTAAAATATTCATACAATTCTTCACCGGGAGCTAAAGAAACAACTAAAGATCTAACTACTTTTTGAGGTTCTGTCTCTAATTTTAATTTTTCCATCTCTATAAATATAAAATAAATATAAAAAGATAAAAAGATAAAATAGTATTTTAATAAAAAAAATACCTATAGTCAATAATTAATTTATTAAAAACTTATTATATTTTATAATATTCTATTTATCTATCTTATCCTATAAAAAATATTTGTTTTTTTAATTTAAAAAATAATTCTATAATGCTATAATACAGTTAATAAATAATATGGTAGATAATATGGACAACAATACAATTAATCTAATTTTAAAAAAACTTGATAATATTGAGAAAAGATTAAGTTATTTAGAGTCGCCGAATGAAAATCAGATTGAAAAAAAAGATCGCGATCCGCTTTTTTCTAAAGCATTAGAAGTAATTGACAGATATGACGAAATCTCTGCTCAGCAACTAGCAAAAGAACTAAAAGTTGATATTAAACGAGCAGAAAAAATTATGGATGATCTAGAAAACGCTGGAATTGGCATCTGCTATATTAAAGATGTTTAACCTTCCTTTCAAAATCTTCTGGATGAAACCAAAGTTGGCTATTGGTAATGATTTCAATAGTCTTATGACGATTTATCAACTTTAGTTGAATTT
>DAIQPK010000058.1:0-4212 GCA_036787375.1 Patescibacteria group bacterium | reverse complement strand
TTAAATTTTATTAATGTCATTTTAACTTGATTTTTTATTCCGGCTTGACCGGAATCGTTTTTTTCTTATATAAAATCACAATAATTTTCTTAAATAATCAAGTTTCTTAACAAAAAAGTAATAAAAACACTTATAAAAACTAAATTTCTTTCTCCAATTCTTCCAATAACTTTTTTGCTCTTGAAGAAACTCGAGTCGGAGTTATGATTTTAAAAATCACATACTGATCACCTTTATAATAAGATTGTGGATGAGGTATTCCTTGCCCTTTCAATCTGACAGTTGTTCCTGACTGTGTTCCTGATCTTACTTTTAGTTTAATCATCCCATTAATCGTCGGTACTTCAACCACTCCTCCTAAAACTGCCATTGGATAAGAAATCTCTTTTTCAAAATAAATATCTTGATTTTGTCTTTTAAAATAAGGATGGGGTCTAACATGAATTAATAAATCAAAATCAGAAAATCTCATTCTCATACCTTCATTAACACCGGCGGGAATTTTGATAGTCTTTTTTTCACCTTTTATTACAATGTCTTTTTTTACTCCATTGACTGCTTCTTCAAAAGTCAAAGTTATCTCATAAATATCTCTTCGTTGTTTTCTTTTTTTAAATGGCGATTGAAAACCAAAAAACTGCTCAAATATTTCAAATGGATCAGAAAAACCTTCAAAATCAAAGTCTTCAAAAGGATTAAATCCCTCTCCACCAAAATTAGTATAAACTCTAAAAGGACCTTGTTGATAATACTGACCACCTGAGTATCTACCATCAAAACCTTCTTTTTTAAAAGCAGCTTCTCCATATTGATCATACATCTGCCTTTTTTGCGGATCAGAAAGAACCTCAAACGCTTGATTTATTTGTTTAAACTTTTCAGTTGCTTCAGGAGATTTATTTCTATCAGGATGCCATTTTAAAGCCTGTTTACGATAAGCCGCTTTAATTTCAGATTCAGAAGCATTTTTTGAAACTCCAAGAATTTCATAATAATCCATAATAAAAATTTTCAATTAATTGCCTTAATTAACAACCTCTCCCTCCTCAAATTTCTTATCCTCTGAAGCTTTAACAGAAGAGGATTTATCCTCTGTAGATTTATCGAAGGAGGATTTATCCTCTTCTTTTACTTGACTTTGTTGTTGATTTTGATTACTATACATTGCCTGACCAACCTTAGTTAATTCATCAGAAAGTTCTTTAGTTTTCTCCTCAATCTCTTCTTTAGTTCCTTTTTCCAAAATTTCTTTTAGCTCTTTAATTTTCTTCTCAACTGCCTCTTTTATCTCTTTTGATACCTTATCTCCAGCATCTTTTAAAGATTTCTCTGCTACATAGATAATATTATCAGCTTTATTTCTTACTTCAATTTTTTCTTTTTCTTGTCTATCTTTTTCTGCATTTTTTTCTGCCTCTTCTTTCATTTTTTCAATTTCTTCTTTGCTTAAACCAGTTGAACCGGTAATCTTAATACTTTGGGATTTTCCGGTTGCTTTATCTTTGGCAGTCACGGATAAAATTCCTGACGCATCAATATCAAAACTAACCTCAATCTGAGGCACGCCTCTTGGTGCTGGTGGAATCCCATCTAAAATAAATCTACCTAAGGATTTATTATCTCTAGCCATTGGTCGTTCTCCTTGCAAAATATGAATCTCTACTTGGGTTTGATTATCTGCCGCTGTTGAAAAAATTTCACTTTTGGAAGTAGGAATAGTTGTATTTCGAGGAATTAATGGTGTCATCACGGCACCTAATGTTTCAACTCCTAAAGTCAAAGGTGTAACATCAAGCAAAACTACATCCTTTGTCTCACCAGTTAAAACTCCTGCCTGAATAGCTGCTCCCACTGCTACTACTTCATCAGGATTAACTGATCGATTTGGCTCTTTGCCAAAAAATTTTTTCACTTCTTCAATAATTTTTGGCATTCTTGTCATTCCACCAACTAAAACTATCTCATCAATCTTTGAAATCTCAACATCAGCATCTTTTAAACATTTTTTTACTGGTTCAAAAGTTTTTTTAATTAATCCTTCAACTAATGACTCTAATTTTGCTCTTGTTAACTTAGTAACAAAATGTAATGGTTGATTATCTTTGACAGTAATAAATGGTAAATTAATCTCTGTTTCCATTGATGAAGATAGCTCTATTTTAGCCTTTTCCGCTGCATCTCTTAATCTTTGAAGAGCTTGAGAATCTTTTCTTAAATCAATTCCTTGGTCTTTTTTAAACTCATCAGCTAAATAATCTAAAATTATCTTGTCAAAATCGTCTCCACCTAAATGAGTATCGCCATTAGTCGCTTTAACTTGAAAAACTCCTTCACCTAACTCTAACACAGTAATATCAAAAGTTCCTCCTCCTAAATCATAAACAGCAATTGTGTGAGCATGTTTTTTATCTAATCCATAAGCTAAAGAAGCCGCTGTTGGTTCATTAATAATTCTTACTACTTCAAGTCCAGCAATCTCTCCCGCTTGTTTAGTTGCTTGTCTTTGAGAATCATCAAAATAAGCCGGAACTGTAATCACGGCCTTTTCTATTTTTTCTCCTAAATAAGCCTCAGCATCTGTTTTTATTTTTTGAAGAATCATTGCCGAAATCTCTTGAGGAGTATAAGTTTTTTTCTCAACCTCAACCACTACCATTCCATCTCGTCCCTCTTTAATTTTATATGGAAGCCATTTTATATCATATTGAACTGATTCATCAGAAAATCTTCTTCCCATTAATCTCTTAACGGAAAAAATAATATTTTTAGGATTAATAACCATCTGTCTTTTAGCAACATCACCAACAATTCTTTTAACTGGATCAACTACTGATGGAATCACATTTCGACCTTCAGCTGAATGGATAACTTTAGGTTTTCCACCCTCCATCGCTGCCACACAAGAATTGGTTGTCCCTAAATCAATTCCAATAATTTTTCCCATAGTTTAAAACAAAAATTTTTAACTTGTTTTTTTTATTTTTTTAGAGACTTTCACTTGAGCAATTCTAACTATTTTATCTTTAATTTTATAACCTTTTTTAACTACTTCAACTACCATCCCGTCTTTTTCTCCTTCAATAATATCAACTGCTTCTGCTAAATTTGGATCAAAAGATTTATTTAAGACATTAAGCTCTTCTAATCCAAATTCAGCTAAAATATTTAAAAAATCTTCTTTAATCATTCTTAAACCTTCATCTTTTAAAAATATCTCCGCTTTTTCTAAATTATCTAAAAAAGGTAATAATTTTAATATTAAATCAACATTAGCCAGTTTAATAATCTCTTTCTTTTCCTCATTAGCTCTTTTTTCTAAATTTTGATAATCAGCCAAAGCCCTTAAATATTTATTTTTAAACTCTTCTACTTGTTTTTTTAATTCTTCTTCAACTGAATAATTTTTTTTATTTTTCATAATTTTAATCAAAATCCTTGTTCATTGATAATTTCCTCAATCAGGTTAGAAAAATATTTTATTTGAGGAATAACAAAATCATAATACATTCTTTTAGATCCAACAACACCAATTAAACCTTTAACACTCTTTCCTGTAAATTCACCCCAAACACTAGCACATTGATCAAAAATAGGATCACGAAAATCCTCCTCTCCTAACATACATCTTATTTCACCCTCAAAATCTTCAAACTCTCTTAAAATTAACTCCCAAAAATTAATTTCATCAAGACGAGTAAATAAACTTTTTGATAAATTTATATCTAAAAACTCTGGATAATTTAATAAATTTGAAATGCCAGCATAATAAATATCACCTTCACTTGTTGCCGCTAAAGATAATAAAACTGTCCTTTGGGATAAAACTTTAGTTGCTTGAGAAAGAAGTCGATGTAATTTTTTTCTTTCATCCCAAATACTGTTTTTATAACTTACCTCATCGACAGTCGATAATTCTTTTTCCTCCATTAGATTATTAATATAAAATCTAAAACCTTTTGCTGAAGGAATTCTTCCTGATGAAAAATAACTTTTTTTTAAATAGTTTTTTTTTGCTAACTGAACCATCTCATTTCTTATAGTTGCTGGTGAAACACCAATTTTATACTTTTTTTCAATAATCTCACTTCCTACTGGTTGTCCAGTTTCTATATACTCTTTAATAATCGCTTTTAAAACATCAATCTGTCTTTGTGTTAATTCTTCCATATTAGCAATGATATAATAACTCTGCTAACTTGTCAAGAGAAACTT
>DAIQPK010000057.1:0-4280 GCA_036787375.1 Patescibacteria group bacterium | reverse complement strand
TGAAGGAGTTAAAGTAATCTTTATTACTCCAAAAGAATAATAATTAATCTCAATCAATACTAAATCTATATAATTTTTCTTTTCCACCTAAGAATAAAATATCAATAATTTTTAAAATAATGAAAGCAGACATAAATAAAATAAAACCAATTAAAGCCATCTTGAAAGTCGCTTGAGCTTTTTTAACTTTTTCGGCATTACCAAAGGAGGTTAAATATTGAAAAGATCCATAAATAAACATGATAAATAAAACTAAAACAATCAACCCGGTTGAAAGATTTAAAATATTACCAAAAACTACCTCTAAACACTTAAAAGTTGGTACTCCTTCATACATACAGTTATCCCACGTTGCTGGCTCTTGAGCTTGCACAAAAAACGAATTAAGTAAGTTTTTCACATTTAGTAAGATTACTGAATTAACTCAGGCATACATAATGTTTTAGTTATCCCTAAACCACAATCACCTGGAAAAAAAATATTTTCTACTAAACCAACCACGGCTAAAACTAAAAAGATAACAATAATTCCAATTATGGCTGCCTGAATTTTTTGTTGGGCTTTTTCTACATTTTCTTTATTTCCACCTGAAGTAATCCATGCCAATGCTCCCAATAAAAGATAAACCAAAGCCACTAATCCAGCAATAACAAAGAAAAATCTTAAAATAAAAGATAAAACTTGATTAAATTTAGGAATTTCAAAACCTACTCTTACAGGAGCTTGATTTATTGTTCCAATCTCTTGAGCTAATAAATTACTAACCTTATTAAACAACATATAAAAGATTATATGAAGATTTTTTTTTCTTGTCAATGGGTATTTTTTTTTATATAATAATTTAAAATTTTATGGTTTAATTGGTACCGCACCCGCCAACGCCAGCCGAAGTTTACGAATACGTTGCAAACGGAAAAGAACTTTTAAAATCTATTCCCCTGTAGCTCAATTGGTAGAGCAGGTCGCTGTTAACGACAAGGTTCCAGGTTCGAGACCTGGCGGGGGAGCCCTGAAGTAGATCCGAAGTATTTTCATCTTCGGATTACTTCAGGGTGGTGAAGTGTCCCGCTTAGCTAGACTACTTCACCACAATTAATTTTTCTAGAAACAAATGTCAACTCTTAAATATTGTGTATATATCCTTATCTGACTTAAAGATAATAAATTCTATATCGGCTTAACTACAGATTTAAAACAACGCTTAACGGATCATTTTAAAGGTAGATCTTCTACAACTGCATCTTAGACATCATTTTAAATTAATTTATTGTGAATATTTTTTATCAAAAAATGATGCTTATCGAAGAGAAAAGTATTTAAAAACCTCAACCGGAAAAAGAATGTTAAAACTATTGCTAAAAGAAACTTTTAAAGAAATATGATTCCTTATAATTTTTTTATCAGATAAAAATCCTTGTAAGCAATTATATAATTTTATTTGCAAAAAGGATTGGTAAAATTTTGAAATTTAAAAGCATAGAATGGGCAAGATGGATGGTTAATTATTTTGAGTTTAAACTGAAAAATAAGTTTTGTAGAGTATGTAAAAATTATAAATATAATTAATTAATTTTTTGATAAATATTGATAAAATAAGTTAAAATCATTGTGTTAAATAAACTAAGAAACTCTATAATTATTATCAAAAATTAACGTTATCAGTTCTTACTTCTGGTTTGTAAGTACAGTTGTTTTTGTTTTTGGTAATTTTTCTATCTACAAAAGGTTTTAGTATTGATCCTTATTATGGAAAAGGCTGTTCAGAACACGCTTGCTTAATTCCTATGCTTTCCTCTTTTTTTCATCGGTGCAATCTGTTTCGGACTAACAGTTTTTACGAGATTTTTAAGGATAGTTTTGAAAGCTAAAAAATGGAAATCTCCTTTACGCATTGACCCTTGAAAAGTTGGATTAGCTACTTTTTAATAGTGTTTATCTCTGAGGTTTATGTTTTTACCTTATTTAGAGGTAATGCTGTAATGTGGAGTCAAAGTTATACAGGTAATGATTTGTTTAATGCAGTTAATACACACAGAAAATCAGTTGGAGTACCGGAAGTAAAGTTAAGTAAAGAGTTATGCGATAACTTAATATCAAGGTGGAAAGTTGTTAAAGAAGGAAAACAACATGAAGGTTTTAAGGGATGGGTAAAACAAGAAGGTATTCAAACAAAATACGGTTATAAAAAGATAGTTGAATTATATATAAAAGCCTCAACATCTTTAGAAGCAATCAATTTTTGGTCTGGTAGCCTTGAAAACAAAATACAATTAGAAAATCCCGAATGGATTGATGGGTATACTTACGCTAATGAAGGAATTGGAGTAGTGGTAATGGGATATAAATAGACTAAAAACTTAAAAAACATTAATTTATTTTATCTCTGATATGATAATAACAATTACTTTATTATTACAATCTTTATTTTCTTTTTCTTTTAATGCCACACCAATGAATTTTGTTTTTTTTTGTATAAAATTACTCGTTCTTAAATAATCAAAATAATCATCAATATTATAAAATCCTTCTTTTATTAAGTAAAATATTTCATGGTTTTTTGCTAAACCTGATAGTATTGAATTAAAATAATCAACATCTAAATCATCTATTTTTTTATCTAAATATTTTTTTGCTTTTATTTCTGCTAGTTTAATTAAGTTATTATCTACTGTTACTTTATCTAATTTTTTTTGTTCTCGATATTCATTTATTTTTTTTACTAATTTTTCGTTGAAAACTTCTTGATTTCTATCTTCATCAGTTAAATTTAAATTTTTACCACCAAAGTTATTCCATCTTTTTTTAAACAAATTAAGTTGTAAATCAAAAGGTAAATAATGAGTTATATTTTCAATTGCTACTAAACCTAACTTATTTCTACTATCAAAATATGAACTAACTAATCTATTATCCCCCATGACAAAAACTTGATTATTACCTATTTTCAACTTTTGACAACTAGACAAATTCCCATCTCCATAAGTAGAACCTTTAATATACAAATATGGTTCATCAAGTATGGCTCCATTTATATAAACATATCCATTTTTAAACTCAATTTCTTCACCAGGCAAACCTATAATTCTTCCAATAAAATAATTATCATCAATAATATTTTTTGTCCTGACAATATCATATCTTTCTGGTTTAAAATCCTTATCTTTTTCAAAAAGTTTTGGAACTAAAGATTCTACATATTCTGATATAGTTTTTGAACAATCTTCAATTCCATTAGTTTCTCCTTTACACCAAGAAAAAGTTGGGTACATATAACCATTAAAATCTCTTAAATCGAATGACATATCTTTTTTTCCTTTTAAGTATTGATATCTCCAATATGGATTAATAAAAATAATCAAAATTACGAAAACAAAAAATAGAAAAATAAAAAAACAAATAAAAAAAATATTCTTTTAAATATTGAAGTTTTACTTTTGGTATTTTTATTTGTAGACATTATTTTATTGAATAATTTTAATAAAAATAAAAAAAATTATCAATTTTTTAAAAAAAGTAAATTAAACCTATATTTAAATAAAAATATAACAAGTTATCACTTCCTCCATCAGGGGGAGCATGAAAAAAAGTTCGAATTATTAAAAGAGTCTAATTTTTAGATAATAAAAGAAACTTTTCGATCTTTAGATTTAAACGATGTGTCAAAATCAATTAAAGCAACTTCTTAATCTTCCAAAAAAAATAAAAACTCTACTTTTCTTTCACCATCATCACTGATATAAAAGTTGTAATTGGTACTGACAAAATCAAACCAATGCTACCAACTAAAGTTCTGATAATCTCTTGAGCCACTATCTCATAATTCAAAATTGTTAAAAAAGATTGAGAATTATTTAAAAATAAAAGTAATAATGGTAAAGAAGCACCAGTATAGACCAAAACTAAAGTGTTGACCATCGAAGCAATATGGTCTTCACCAATTAGCATTGCTTTTTTATAGATTGTATCAAGAGTTAAGTTTTTATTAGTCTTTTTTAGTTGAAAAACAATTGCTGCTTGAGAAACAGCAATATCATCTAAAACTCCTAAAACTCCAATTAATATGCCAGCTAAAAGCAAACCCCTCATATTAATTAATCCATAATGAGATATCTCTAAAAAACTTGCCTCCTCTGAAGCATAACCAGTTAAATAACCTAATTTAACAAATAAATCAGCTAATACGCCAGTAATAATTAATGCTATCAAAGTCCCAATAACTGCAGCAATAGTTTTTTTATTTAATCCATGAGATAAACTAAAAGAAACTGGAATAATCAGCA
>DAIQPK010000056.1:0-4401 GCA_036787375.1 Patescibacteria group bacterium | reverse complement strand
TCACCAACTTCCTCCTCCACCACCACCTCCGGAAAACCCACCACTACCAAATCCTGAAGAAAACCCTAAAGAACTTCGAGTCGGTGTTGCTGCTGAGCGAAAACTTTTTATAGACGAAGATAAATTGTTGGTTAAAATCAAACTATTAAATTTTGATAGTAACCTTGATACCAACTTGGTGGTCTAATATCTAAACCAGCAAATCTTTTTTGCCCAGATCTTTTCGACGCCAAAAGCCACCGTATAAGCCAGTAATCTTTCAAAAGTCATTTGTTTATAAGCTTGAAACTTTAATTGTCTTTTCTGAGAAGTTAAAAAATTTTTTAAAGACTTAGCCAGATTAAAAGCATTAACTCAATCTAAAGTTTTTCTTGGCATTATTAGACCAAAAAACAAAAGTTAGAAAAAAACTACCACTAAATAATCCTAAAATTGATAAAATATAATATTTCGTCCGTACAGATTACGGATTTTTGAGAAAAAGATTATCTTTAACTGTCTGTTCATAAAGACTTTTTTCACCTTTTCTACTTTATTATAAAGTCTTTCGTCTTCTAATCTAATTTCATTTTTTGATCCAAAAAACTCATCTAAAAGAATTTTTTCAAAATCTAGCAATTTACCACTTTAATATCAACTGAGGCATCTCTATTAACAATAATCTCAGCTAAATAGTTTTTAATATGCTCACCCTCAATTACATCATTAATCTGGCCAAAAACTGGAGAAATCAAAAACAAAAAACCAAAAAACCTAATAAAAAATAAAAAAAAAATCCTCTTCATTAACTATATGATACCAGAAAAATTACTTATTTTATTAACTGGGATATTAATTGTGTCTTTTTGCTAAATATATTACTCCAGCTGCTAACGCTGGATAACCATATACTCTTGCTATCCAAGGGTCTTTAAAAGCTGCTTTACAAATTATTTCACTAAGCTTTATAATCCTTTCACCAACTTTTCTGGTTTGTTTAGGTAATCTCAAGCCTGCCCCACATGTGAATAAAACTAAACTTATTAAATTACTAACAACTATCCCTGTAAATAAAGCTATAGCATCAACTGATCTCATCCACCCCCAAAAAGTCAATCCTAAACCTCTCAAAATATCTCTACCGCCAAATAAAAATTCTCTTGCACTGCTTGATAAAGCATTTTCACTCATATTTTCACTCATAAATTATAATTATATAATTTATCACATTAAAAATCAATATAAATTACGTATGTATAAAATTAAATTATTTATAGTAAAAAGTAAAAAACAGGAAAATCTTTCAATCAGCAGGTTATCAAAAAATCAAGCAAAATAATTAATCTTTTTGGAATCTAATTAATTCATTATCTAATTAATTCATAAATTGTTTTTACTAATAATTCAATATCTGAAAATGGTAAGCTAATATAATTTCTCCCTAATTCCTCAAATTGTATATTTTCTTTTCTATCATAAAATCCTTCTCCATTAACAACTAATGTTTGATTAATAGAAGAATTATAATTGACAACACGATCTTTTTTTCTTCTGGACAGATCTAAATACACCACCTCTGCATTTGAATTTTTTCTTAATCTTATCGCAATACTTCTTACATTTTGATCTCCTAAAAGCGTCATTCCTCCTTCTATTAAAATAACCCCATCTTCTTCAGATACTAATTCTAAAGCATTTCTTATCATCCGCCATCTCTTTTCAAGATCACTCACACAAGCTACTGTACCTCTCATTGTTACTAGATCACATGAGTTTAAATATGGATTATTTTTAAAAATATTTTCTTCCGTTAAATCTACTTTACCTATTAATTTTCTTTTTTCTAAAAGTTGTCTTCTCCAATCAATTATTTTTTTAATTTCTTCCTTTGTTAATAAACAAAAATCTGGGATTTCATCACTATTATCATGTGAAAAAACTCCTTCTTCATTTCTTAAAAACCTCTGAACTAAATAATTTTCAGGCTTATCACTCACTCTGTCATATTCTAATAAATCAAATCCTGTTAGATCAACTTCTATATCTAATTCTTTTATTTTTTCAACCAACTCATAACAAGACACCCCTAAGGCTCCAAAACCTAAATCTGCCATTTTTATTTTTCTTCCATTTGGAAAAGATCTGTTTCTTAAAAAATCTAATAAAGCTCTTTCGTCATATCTGCCAGAAATTTCTCTTACTTTATTAATATTGATCAAAAAATTAAACAAGTCTTTATCTTTTAATGTTTGACATAGTCTTTGACGCCAATCATCTTCAGATAAATCTTCTATTTCTTCAAGTGTAGACCATAATCCATTTTTTCCCATTATATGAATAATATGATCAAATAAATAAACAACTCCATTATGTCTTCCATTAATCACTTCAAAAACTACACTTCTTATTCCTTCAATATATCTTAAACCAAAATCTCTTTGGAGATATGTTCTATTTTCTCTAATATTTTTAAGACTCTCTCTTAATAATCTTTTAAAAGCTTTTGTTAAATTTTTAGGAATAGGTTTTGAAGCTTCAAGTTCTAACCCACAACTAATCAGATGATTACAAAATATACTGCAAGCTATCTTAGTTATATCATCTTTTTTTTCTTGACTATTGGGTAGTTGTCTAAGAAAAACATTCTGAATATCGGCAAATAAATCTTGTAATCCTAAATTAACAAGATCTTCATCATCATAACCTCTATTAACTGAAGAACTAAATTTTAAATTAGTTGAAATTAATTGAATTGCTAGCATTAATAAGCTTAGTCTATCCTTATCTTTTGAAGAAGTTTCATTGATCTTAGATATTAAAGAAGCGATTAAAAGACTCGCTACTCTATCTTCAAAACCTTCTCTATCATAATCATATCCTTCTCCTGATAATGATGCACTATGCCATAAGTAAAAAGGGCCTTCATTATAATCTGGATAAGAAAATCTATCTCTTAAAGGAAGACCCAATATACTTTTAAGTTGTTCCAATAATTTTATATTTAAAAAAAATTCAATTAATTTACCAATTGGATCTAATACATCTCTAATTCTAGTAATATTTCTATCTTCATCAGATAACATATTAGAATATAAGGAATAATGAATATTTTTAGCTATTTCTCTAATAAAAGGATTTTCTTCAAAAGCGTTTTCTGAATTAGGTTTTTTTATATTCATTTTTTTAATTTTTTAATTTTATTATAATTTGTTTTATAGTATTATACCAAAAATCTATCTAAATAATAAGTTTATTTTGGCTCTTATCTTGCAATTTTTAACTTTTAACTTTAAACTTTTAATTTATGAAATATAAAATTGCTCCTGAAATTAAAAAAAAGATTAAAACACTTGTTAAACAACTTAACTTAAATCACATTAAATTTAATCATATTCACTGTATTCGCTCCTTTGATGCAAAAACAAAAGCAGTTGCTCGCATCTGGGGAATGAGCCGGTTATTCAAAGAAGTAGCCGGACTTGAACCTCATTATATTATTGAAGTTAATGCTCGTCGTTTTGATAAATTAACTGAGCGAGAAAAAATAAAAACCTTAATCCATGAATTAATGCATATTCCCAAAACCTTTTCTGGTGCTTTACTTTCCCATCGCAGTCGCTATCACCAAATAAATGATCGTGAAGTAAAAAAAATAATGAAAAAATTAATCTAAATATCTTTTTTTTCTACTCCTTCAACCTTTTTAATAAAAAAATCAACTCCATCTGTGTCAATTACAATATAAGCAGTGTTTTTTATACAACCTGAAGGCAAACTCTTATCATCTCCATATCCTAAATGAATTAAAAACGCTCGAAGTAGTCCTCCATGTGTCACCATTAAAATATTTTTTCCCGGATAACTAATTGCCACTTCTCTTATAAAAGGAATAAATCGAGCCATTAACTGGTTATTGTCTTCAACTTTTTCTAATCGATGTTTTTTTCTATCTTCCTGACTAAGTTTTTCTAACTTTTTCCAAATTGAATCTAAATCTTTTTGATATTTTCTCCATTCTATTCCTTCTAATCTTCCAAAAGAACGCTCTCTTAAGGCTTGAGTAGTCTTTACTACTAGTTTTTTTTCTAAAGCAATAATCTCTGCTGTTTGTTTAGCTCTGATTAGATCAGAAGAAAATACTCGATAAAAATTCACGTTGGATAATTTTTCTCCTAATTCCTCTGCTTGTTTTTTTCCTTTCTCATTTAAAGGTATATCACTATGACCCTGCACTTTTCCCAATACATTCCAATCGGTTAACCCATGGCGGACAAAATAGATTGTACAATAAGATTTCATAAATAATTATTCTAACATCTTTAATTTAAAAATCAAAAATCAAAATAAAAAATTAAAATTAAAAATTATTTTTTACCTTTTAAAGTTAGATGTTAGATATTTGATGTTTGATGTTTTCATGTT
>DAIQPK010000055.1:0-4427 GCA_036787375.1 Patescibacteria group bacterium | reverse complement strand
AACTTAAAACTAAATCAAAATAATTATCTGGAAAAGGAATTTTCTTAGCATCGGCAACCTTGATATATCTTCTTATCTTTTTTGAAACTAAAGAATAAGCAGTTTGAGAAAAATCTATCCCATAACTTTCAACCCCTAATTTTCTCAACCAAAAAACCAATCTTCCTATACCACAACCAACATCCAAAACTTTTTTAGGATTAAATTGTAATTTAATTGAAATTGCTCTAATTAAATCCTTATAATTATGAAAAATATCTCCCATTAATGAACCGGCATATTTAATTTTATGACCGCCTTTTTTACCAAAAAAATAATCTCGATCATAAAAATTGGCATCGATATTAAACGGTGCAATTACTGTTCCAATAAATGGTTCACCTTCAATTATCTTCTCTAAATTAGAAAAATTATGACCATTAGCAACCACTACTGTTAACCCAAGTTTTTTTGCTAAAGGTGTGGCAATTGGATCAAAAGGAGCGTTAAAACCTGGTGTCCATTTTGTACCAGTTATTTTTATCATCTCTTCCCAAGTAATTTTTTTTATAAATTTAGCGTCTTTATATTTTTTAGGATCTTTATCATAAACACCGTCAACATTAGAAAGATTAACTATTAAATTGGCACCGTAATCTCTAGCTAAAATTACCGCATCATAATCAGTTGACCAACCTGGTTTCCAACCAGAACCAATTACTACTGAATATTTTAAATTAAAAATTTTTTTACTATAGTCTTTAATAATTTTTGGATAAGCAATATCTTGAAAAATCGTTCTTAATAAATGAGCATTAAAACGAGTGGCATGAATTCCCAACCAATCTAAATCCTCATCTAAGATACTACCAATTACTCTTTTACCTGCTTCTTGATAATGACGAGCAATTTTTCCTCCGCCAGCAACCAAAAAAAATCTTTTTCCTTTAGCAATTTGTTTTCTAATTAATTTATTTAATTCTGAGAGAAAATTAACATCAATTCCTCCATTTGGATAAATTAAACTACCACCAACTGAGATAATAATTGGAGGTTCTTTAAAATTAAAAAACATAGTTTTTTATATTATATAAGAAAGTATTATATTGTTCAAATTATTCCTGTTTGAATACCAAAAATCACAGAGATTAATTTAGTTAACAAATATGAAAAAATCAACAATCCAAAACCAATTAGTCCGGTGGTGATTTTTGCCTGAGCATTTTTTATTTTATTAGCATCTCCACCAGAAGTCATATAATCAAAACCACCCCATATCAAAACAAATAAAAGAATAATTCCAGCAATAGGTAAAATAAAAGATAAGATTCTACTTATAATATGACCTAATGTTATTTCATCTGGGGAAACACCAGGAATTTCTAATGGTCCTTTAATTGGTTGACCATTTATGTTAATTGATTGGCTTAAAATCTTTTTCATTATTATCTTTAATAATTTTTAAACATTTAGGACAAATTACCGTGGTATTAATAATTATCTCTTGTTCAAAACTATACTGACAACTTTGACATTGATATTTCTTTTTAATAACATTAACTAACGATGATTTTTCAATATTAAAAATTAACTCGCCTTTTTCTTTTTTTATTTTAACTACATCACCTTCCTTAACTTTATTTTCAATAATTAAAGAAGATAGCGGATTTTCAATTAATTTTTGAATTACTCTTTTTAATGGTCGAGCTCCATAAAAAGGATCAAACCCTATCTGAACAATCTCTTCAATCACACTATCATCATATGATAAATCAATTCCTTGATCTTCAAGAAGTTTTTGTAAAGAATTAAGTTGAAGTTTAATAATCTTCATTATATCTTCATATCTTAAAGGTTCAAAAATTATCACTTCATCAAATCGATTTACTAACTCTGGTCTAAAAAATTTTAGTAATTCTGCCATCACTTTTTCTTTTATCTCTTCAAAAGACTTTTCTTTTTTAACTTCTTTTTCTTTCTTTTTTTCTTCATTTAAATTTTTGTCTTTGTTTACTGTTTTTTCTTTATTTTTTTCTTTATTATCTTGATTACTATTATTGTCAATATCAACAGAATCAACAGAAGCTGATTGATAATTTTTAACCATCTCTTCCTGAATTAATTTAGTACCAATATTTGAAGTGCAGATAACAACTGTGTTTTTAAATGAAATTACTCTTCCTTTATTATCAGTTAATCGACCATCGTCTAAAATCTGAAGTAATATATTAAAAATATCAGGATGAGCTTTTTCAATCTCATCAAATAAAACAACCGAGTATGGTTTTCTTCTTACTGCCTCAGTTAACTTACCTCCTTCTTCATAACCTACATACCCAGGCGGTGCTCCTAATAGTTTTGCCACTTCATGTTTTTCCATATACTCAGTCATATCAAATCTAATCACTGAATCTTCACTATCAAATAAAACATCTGCTAATGTTTTAGCTAACTCAGTTTTTCCTACACCTGTTGGTCCTAAAAAAACAAAGCTGCCAATTGGTCTATTAGCTGATTTAAGACCGGCTCGACCACGACGAATTGCTTGGGAAATAGCTATCACGGCTTCTTCTTGATTAATTAATCTTTTATGAATAATCTCTTCTAAATGAGCTAACCTTTCTGTTTCTGAAGAAGTGATTTTTGAAACCGGAATACCAGTCCAGCGAGAAATAATATCTCTTATTAAATTTGTTGATATTGCACCTGTTGTCTGACTTTTTTTTAAATTGTATTCTTCTTGTTTTACTTTTAAATCAGAATTTATCTCATCAATTTTTGAGTTTAAAATCCTCATCTTTACCTTATCACCTTTTTTTTCGGCCTCTGCTTTTTCTTGAGATAATTCTTTAATTCTTAACTCTAAGGATCTAATTTCTTCTGGTAAAGAGATTAAAGGTAAACGAACCGCTGAAGCCGCTTCATCAATTAAATCAATTGCCTTATCAGGTAAAAACCTATCACCAATATATTTCTTTGAAAGTTTAACTGCTGTCTCAATTGCTTCTGGAGGAACTTTTACTTTATGAAAAGCTTCGTATTTATCTTTTATGGCAGTAAGCATTTTTATAGCCTGCTCTTCAGTTGGTTCAGGAACAAAAACTGGTTGAAATCTTCGCTCTAAAGCTGGATCTTTTTCAATATATTTTCGATATTCAGTAATTGTTGTCACTCCAATAAGTTGAAGCTCTCCTCTGGCTAAAGCTGGTTTTAAAAAGTTTGAAGCATCTAAACTTCCTTCACCTGATGAACCAGCACCAACAATGTTATGAATCTCATCAATAAATAAAATTATTTGACCGTTTGAACCTTTTATCTGCTCTAATAAATCTTTCATTCTTTCTTCAAACTCACCACGATGAGAAGCACCTGCTAATATACTCATCAAATCCAGTTGTAAAATTCTTTTATTTAGTAATGATTCAGGAACTTCTTTACTAATAATTTTCTGTGCCAATCCTTCAATAATAGCGGTTTTTCCTACTCCTGCTTCACCAGTTAAACATGGATTATTTTTTGTTCTTCTTGATAAAATATGAATTACTCTTTCAATCACTACTGATCGTTCAACTACTGGATCTAATAATCCTTGAGAAGCTTTAGCCGTTAAATCAATTGTATAATCTTCTAAAACTTGTTTCTTTTTAGCTTGTTTTTTTTCTTCCTCAGTTAGTAAACCTTCTTTTTTTCCCGTTATTTTTTTATTTAACTCTTCTTTTTGTAGTCCTAATTTAGCCAAAATCCTTGCTCCTGCTCCCTCTCCTTCTTCATACAAAGCAATTAATAGATGTTCAGGCGCTATAAATTCAAATCCAAGTTTTCTTGCTACTACTAAACTATCATTAATAATCTTTTTTACTCGAGGTGAAAATTGAATTTGTTTATCGTTATTGCCTCTTTGATAAACTTTATTTAGTTCTTCTTGAACTAACTGAGGTTGAATCCTGACATCTAATAATAACTGATAAATTTCCTGATCAGTTGTTAAACCATAAAGCAAATGCTCGCTATCTAAATACTCTCCTTTTAGCTCCTTTACCTTATTTTGAGCCATCATTAAAACTCGATTTGATCTTTGAGTTAAATGAGTTATTAAATCAATCTCTGCTTGTTTATTATTAGTATTTTTCTTATCGGTATTTTCTGTTTGAGAAACTTTTTTTATTGTTGATTGATCAAAACTTTGATTATTATCTTGTTTTTGATTATTAGAATTTTCTTGAATATTTTTTTGACTTGGTGGTTGACTAATACCTGAATAAGCTTGACCTGTCGGTGGTTTACCTATTCCAGAATATGATTGTCCAGCAGGAGGCTTACCAATACCAGAATATGCTACTGGCTGCTTTATAAACTTATCTTCATTTTGATTATTGTTTTGATTAGCTGTCACTATTTTATCATCTTCTTGTAAGTTAATTGAAGAAATATCTTGTTGATTATTTTGA
>DAIQPK010000002.1:37791-39263 GCA_036787375.1 Patescibacteria group bacterium | reverse complement strand
GCCGATGCTAAGAAAATTCCTTTTCCAGATAATTATTTTGATTTAGTTTTAAGTTTTGATTTACTTCAACATGTTGATAGAAATGATTTAAGAAACGTGATTAAAGAAACAATAAGGGTGTCGAACAAATACATTCTTCATAAGATTTATACCCGAGAAAATATTTGGTTTAAGTTAACACATCGTTTTGATATTTCTAATGTTTCTTTTTTTTCTAAAAAATATTGGGATAGATTGTTTTCTACCTTTAATAGTATAAAAGAAATAAAGAAATTTTTTAAATTACCCTCTTTTATAGAAACTAAGTATTTATTTAAGAAAAAATAACTTCTATGTTTTTAAGGAAAATCTCTTTAATGAACTTTCGTAATTTTAAAAAAATAGAGTTTTCTATAACTAATTTATCAACATTAATTTTTGGTAGAAATAGTTTAGGAAAAACCAATCTTCTTGAGGGAATAAATTTTTTATTAACCGGTGAAGGTTTTAAAAATTCAAAAGATGAAGAGTTAATTAATTTTGAAAATAATTACGCTATTGTTGAGGGAATAATTTCTAAAATGAAAGAAAATATTCATTTAAAAATAACTCTTTTAAAAGATGATAAAGGCATTTTAAGGAAAGACTTGTTTATTAATGGAATAAAAAAAGCAAAGAATTTATATTTAAAGGAAGTTATTCCTATAGTTATATTTTCTCCAGAACAGTTAGAAATAGTTAATGGTCCACCCGAAAAAAGAAGAGATTATTTTAATAAAATCCTGTCAATAACTGATTCTGTTTATAAAACAAAATTAAATAATTATCTTCAAGCATTAAAAAAAAGAAATAAGATTTTAGAGATAGTAAAAGATGTTAATAAACTAAAAGAACAATTATTTTTTTGGAATAATTACTTAGTTGATAATGGTTTATATTTATTAAAAAAAAGAGAAGAATATATTAATTATTTAAATATGAATAATAAACTAAAAGATAAATTTTTTGGTGTTAAATACTTAAAAAAAAAGATTAATAATAATATTTTTAAAGAAAATTTTTTAAAGGAGGTAAGAATAAAAAAAACACTTATAGGACCTCATAAAGATGATTTTATTTTTTTTTCAAAAGATAATAATGTTAATTTATTTGGATCAAGAAGCGAAGAAAGATTAGTCCTTTTTTGGTTAAAACTAAATGAGTTAAAGTTTTATGAAAATTATTTCAAAAACAGACCTTTGTTATTATTAGATGATATTTTTTCAGAGTTGGATGATTTTAATAAATCTTTTATATTATCTTTATTAAAAAACTACCAATCTATAATTACTTATACCAATAAAGAGATATTAGAATTAATTAATTTTTCTAATCAAACCTCTTACAACACCATAGATTTGTAGTTGATTTTTTGGAAATAATGGAGGATATTTTGGATTAGCAGCTTGCAAAAAGACTTGTTTTTTAAAGCGATCAATTTTAAAGATTTTTAA
>DAIQPK010000002.1:30375-37691 GCA_036787375.1 Patescibacteria group bacterium | reverse complement strand
ACCAACTAAAGGAAGAGCAAAAAATTTTTTAGTAGGCGAAAGTTTTTTATTTTCTTTTTTTAAAAAACCTTCTTTAATAAAACAATTAATTAGTTTAAAAACAGCGTTTTTTGAGGAAAAATCAAAAAGATCAAGCATCTCTGAATATGATGGTAGACGCCGATTTTTATTAAAAAATTTTTTTAGAATCTCAAGTCGAGACTGGTTCATTTTTACTAATTTTTAATTTCCAAACTGTTTAAAAGTTTATAATTAATAATACATTTTAGTAAACACTTGTTCACTTGTCAAGAAGATGTTAAAGATAAATTATTTTTGAAGCATTGAGTTAATAATATTTTGAGGAACTTCTTCGTAATGAGATGGTTCCATATAAAAAATTCCTCTTCCTTCTGTTAAAGATCTTAAGATGGTTGCGTATCCTGACATTTCCGCTAAAGGAACAGTGGCCTTAATAACGACCACTTTGACTTTTTTTTCTGTGCCTAGAATTTTTCCTCTTTTTGAAGAGATATCACCAATAACAACACCCATAAACTCTTCAGGAACAGTTACTTCAAGTTTCATTATTGGTTCAAGAAGTGTTAAACCAGCTTTTTTTACTGCTTCTTGTAAAGCAATACTTCCGGCAATTTTAAAAGCAATATCTGAAGAGTCAACTTCATGATAACTTCCATCATATAAAGTGATTTGAATATCAGTAATTGGATAACCTAATAAAACTCCTTTTTCCATTGCTTCAAGAACACCTTTTTCAACAGCAGGGATAAATTCAGACGGAATAACACCGCCTTTAATTTTATTAATAAACTTAAAACCCTCTCCTCGAGGTAAAGGTTTTGCTTTAATAATACAATGGCCATATTGTCCATGACCGCCAGTTTGTCGAATATATTTTCCTTCAATGTCTTCTACCGCTTTAATGATGGTTTCTTTATAAGCAACTTGTGGTTTGCCAATATTAACATCCATTCCCATCTCTCTTCTCATTCGATCAACTAAGACTTCAAGATGAAGTTCGCCCATTCCTGACATTATTGTTTGACCGGTTTCGTGATTGATTTTTACTTTGAAGGTTGGATCTTCTTCAGATAATCTTTGTAGGGTATAAGAGAGTTTTTCTTGATCGGCTTTTGTTTTTGGTTCAATTGCTAAAGAAATTACTGGCTCAGGAAATTGAATCTGTTCGAGAATAATTGGATTATTAGGGTCAGCTAAGGTATCACCGGTTTTTGTTTCTTTAGGACCAACTAAAGCAACGATTTCTCCCGCATAAGCCTTATCGATTTCTTCACGATTATTAGCATGCATTAAAAGAACTCGACTAACTCTTTCTTGTTTTCCGCGATTAATGTTATGAACATATGAGCCTGATTCTAAAGTTCCAGAATATATTCTAATATAAGTAAGTTTTCCTACATGAGGATCAAGTTGAATTTTAAAAGCTAAAGCAGCGAATTTTTCTTCAGGAATAAGTTGACGAGTTTCTTCTTGATTAGTTTTTGGGTTTATTCCTTTAATAACCTTTAAATCTGAAGGGGAGGGAAGGTAATCAATAATAGCATCAAGAAGTGGCTGAACAGCTTTATTTCTTAAAGAAGAACCACAGTAGACAGGAATTAATTTATAAGAAATAATCGCTTTTCTTAAGGCTAATTTTAATTCTTCAATACTAATTTTTTTGCCATTTAGATATTTATTAAGAAGATCATCATCGGTTTCGGCAATTTTTTCAATTAATTTAGCTTGATATTCTAAGACTTTATTTTTAATATTTTCTGGTATTTGATCAGCTTCTTCATATTCTATTCCTTGAGGATCTTTATTCCAATATTTGACTTTTAAAGTTAAAAGATCAATAATACCTTTAAAATCTTGTTCTTTACCAATAGGATAAACCATTACTACTGGATTAGCCCCTAATCTTTCTTTTATTTCTTCAACAGTGGCTTCAAAATTAGCTCCTAATTTATCCATTTTATTAATAAAACAAACTCGAGGAATTTTATATTTATCAGCTTGACGCCAGACAGTTTCTGATTGGGATTGAACTCCTTCTTCAGCATCAAAAATTACTACTCCTCCATCTAAAACTCTCAAAGATCTTTCAACTTCAGCAGTAAAGTCGACATGTCCTGGGGTATCAATAATATTAATTCTTACTCCTTGCCAAAAAGTAGTGGTTGAAGCAGAAACAATAGTAATTCCTCTTTCTCTTTCTTGGGGCATCCAATCCATTTGGGTGGTCCCTTCATCAATATCTCCTAATTTATAAGTTTTTCCGGTATAAAATAAAATTCTTTCAGTGGTAGTAGTTTTACCTGAATCAATATGAGCAATAATACCAATATTTCTAATTCTTTCAAGGGGAACAACTCTATTTTTGGTAATAACATTTTGTTGACTCATATATTAAATTATTTTTTAACTATTACCATCTAAGATGAGAAAAAGCTTTATTTGATTCGGCTAATTTTTCTGTTTGTTGTTTTTTGATTACTGCTTGACCTTGATTATTAGCGGCATCAATTATTTCTGTGGTTAATTTATTTATAAAATTTTTATATTGTTTATTACTTCTTGCTTTAGCGGCTTCAATTATCCAATTTAGAGATAAAAAAAGTTTTCTTTCTTTTCTTACTTCCATTGGTATTAGATAGGAGGCTCCGCCTAATCTTCGTGGTCTAACCTCCATATTTGGTGAAGTGTTTTCAATTGCTTGAGATAAAATATTGAGAGGATTTTTGTTTTGTTTTTTTATATTATCTAAAACCTGATAAACAATTTTTTCAGCCTTTGCCTTTTTTCCATCTACCATAACATAATTAATTAATTTAGCGATTTCAAAACTATTGCATAATTTATCAGGTTTTATTCTTCTTTTTTTATATTTATTTCTTGGCATATTTAAAAAAATTAAAAGTTTAAAATTCAAAATTAAAAATTATTATTTTAATTTGTTTAAGTTTTATGAGCTTTAGTACCATATTTTGATCTTGAACTAACTCTATTAACTACTCCACTGGTATCATATTTGCCGCGAACAATGTGATATTTTACTCCGGGTAAATCTTTAACTCTTCCACCACGAACCAAAACAATGGAGTGTTCAGCTAAATTGTGACCAATTCCTTGAATATAAGCAGTAATTTCTGTTTTATTTGATAAACGAACTCTAGCTATTTTTCTTAAAGCAGAGTTTGGTTTTTTAGGTGTCATAGTGCTAACAACAGTGCAGACTCCTCTTTTAAAAGGATTGTTATTTCTTATATATCTTCTTTTTAAAGAATTATAGGTTAACTTTAAAGCCATAGCACGAGATTTTTTTATTTTTTTACCCCTTTTTTTCTTTATTAGCTGATTGATAGTTGGCATATTTTTTTAAAAAATCTGAATAATATTTTTTAATTAATTCTTCTGTTACCGGAATCAATCTGCCTATTATAACATTTTCTTTTAATCCTAACAAGTAATCAACCTTTCCTTTAATAGCTGATTCGCTTAAGACATTAGTTGTTTGTTCAAAAGAGGCTGCTGATAACCAAGAATCAGTATAAATAGCGGCTTGAGTAATTCCTAGAATATTAATTTTTCCTGTAGCTGGTTTTTGACCTTTAGATAATACTTTTTTATTTTCTTCTTCAAATCTAATTTTTGAAACTACTTCATCTTTTATAAAAGAGGTATCTCCTTCATCATCAATAATTATTTTATCACTCATTTTTTTAATAATAACTTCAAAATGTTTATCATGAATAGAAATTCCTTGAGATTCATATACTTTTTGGATTTCATTTAATAAATATAATTGAGCCTCTCTTAAACCTTTGATAGATAAAATATCAGCAATATTTAAATAACCTTCAGATAAAGGAGTGCCAACGGCAATTAAATCTCCGTCTTTAACTCTTAATTTTTGATTCTTAGGAATTGTAAATTCTTGTTCTTTAATCGATGATTCTTTGTTAGTAGCAATAATCTTGATGTGATAAATATCTTTTTCGGTATCTTCTTGAATAGAAACTTTTCCATTAATTTCTGAAATTGGAGAAATAATTTTCGGAGTTCGAGTTTCAAGTAGTTCTTCAACTCTTGGTAAACCTTGAGTGACATCCGAAATAACAATACCTCCGAAGTGTCTAACCCTCATTGTTAGTTGAGTTCCTGGCTCACCAATTGATTGGGCAGCAATCACACCTACAGGAACACCAATTTCAACTAATTTATTGGTAGATAAATCTAATCCATAACATTTTTGACAGATACCATAAGGAGACTGACAGTAAAGTGGAGAACGGACAGTTATTTTTTTGATGTTTTTACTTTCAATCTCTTTTATAATTTCATCAGTAATTAGACAATTGGTTTTTGTTTCAAAGCGACCAAAGATTCTTTTTTTAAATTTATCCGCTCTTTGATCATTAGTTGAGATTTCTAATCCATCGGTTGTTCCACAATCCTCTTCTTTTATAATCATATCATGAGCAACATCAACTAATCTTCTAGTTAAATAACCTGCATCAGCTGTTTTTAATGCAGAATCAATTAGTCCTTTTCGAGCTCCTCGGGCGTTGATGATATATTCAAAAATTGATAGCCCTTCTCGATAGTTAGATTTTGTTGGTAATTCAATAATTTTTCCTAAGGGATCAACTACCAATCCTTTGATTGCTGATAATTGTTTTAATTGTTCTTTTGAGGCTCGAGCTCCTCCTGAGTTAATAATAATTTTTACTGGATTTTCTTCATCAATATTTTTCCAGGTTAGATTAGCTAAATTTTCTGTGGCGTCAATCCAAATTTTATTTGAGTAACGTTTTTTCTCTTCAGCAGTTAAAAGACCTTGTTCATAATTTTTATTAATTTTTTTAACTTCTTTTTCTGCTTCTTCAATAATTTTATTTTTATCTTTAATGATTTGACAATCAAAAATAGATACAGATAGACCACCAGCAATAGTGGCTCCAAAAAAACCAATATCTTTTAAATCATCAATTAATTTGCCGACAGTTTTTTCATCATATAATTTAAACGCTTTATTAATAAAACTTTTTAAGTCAGAGGCCTTTATTTCTCTATTGATAAATTTAAGTTCTGAAGGTAAAACTTGATTAAAAATAATTCTTCCAGCCGAAGTTCTGATAATTTGGTTATTTATTTTTAATAAAATTGGTTGTCTTAACTCAATTTTTTTTAGATGGTAGTAATTTAAAACTTCTTCTTCTGAGAGAAAGAATTTTAATTGTTTATCTATTAAATCTTTATATTTATTATCGATTGTTGTTAAATAATAACAACCTAAAGCCATTTCTTTATTAGGTAAAACAATAGGTGTTCCATCGGCCGGTTTTAAAAGATTATAATATGGCAACATTCTTTTTTTTACTTCTTCAATAGATTTTTTTGATAATGGTAAAAAAACACCCATAGCATCACCATCAAAATCAGCATTATATCCAGCACAAACTGCCGGATGAATTTTAATTGCATAATCATCTGTTAAGATTGGGTAAAAACCTAAAATTGAAAGTTTATGAAGAGTGGGAGCTCGATTAAGTAAAACTGGATGATCTTTAGTAACTTCTTCTAAGATATCATAGATTACAGGATCTTTTTTTTCTAAGAAATTTTTTGCGCTTTTTATATTTGGAGCTAAACCACGGATAATAATTTTATGAAGTAAAAATGGTTTAAATAATTCTAAAGCCATTTCTCTTGGGATGCCAACTTGATTTAGTTTTAATTCAGGACCAACAATAATGGTTGATCTTCCTGAATAATCAACTCTTTTTCCTAAAAGATTTTGTCTAAATCTTCCTTGTTTTCCTCTTAAAATATCGGATAAAGATTTTAAAACTTTTGAAGCAGCTCCTTGGGTACGGCTTCTTCCTCGAGATTTTTGTAAATCAATTAATGAATCAACCGCTTCTTGAAGCATTCTTTTTTCATTTCTTAAGATTATTTCTGGAGCACCTAATTCAATTAATTGCTTTAAACGATTATTTCTATTAATAACTCTTCGATAAAAGTCGTTTAAATCTGAAGTAGCAAGTTTACCTCCAGGTAATTGAACGACCGGTCTTAAATCTGGAGGAATAACAGGTAAAACTGTTAAAATTGTCCATTGAGGATTAATATCAGCCTTTATGAATGATTCTAAAATTCTTGCTTTTTTTAATAGTTTATTTCTTTTTTCTCCTCTAGTTTCATTAAGTTCTTTTAGAGTGTTTTCATAATCTTTTTTAGTATCAAAGTTTTTTAAAATTTCGTAAATAACATCTGATCCCATGCCTACATTTAGAAACTCTTCAAGCTTTTTTTCTTTTAAAAATAAATAGTCATCTTCTTCAATTGTTTCATTAGGCTTAAGATTTTTTATTATTTTTATTATTCTTTCATAAAAATTGGTAATATTAACTTTTTTTTCAAGATATAAATTTGAAATTAACTTTAATTGTTCTCTTTGTTTAAATTCCATTTCTTGTTTGGTAATCATCCATTGTTCTTCATTATTTATTTTATTTTTTATCTCTTCAATCTCTTTTATGAAGTTCTTTTTTATTTCTTCTTCTTTAATCTTGTATTCATTTTCTATTGTTTTTACTTCTTTTTTTTGGAAATCTTCAATAATTTCTAATGCCTTTTTTTGTTTTTCCTTATCAATGTTTTTTACTAAATATAAAGCATAATAGATAATTCTTTCTAATGATTGAGGTGGTATATCTAATATTATGCTTAAAACTGAAGAGGATCCTTTGAAATACCAGATATGAGCAATAGGAGAAACTAATTTAATATGCCCCATTCTTTCTCTTCTGACAACTGAGGTGGTGACTTCAACGCCACAACGATCACAAATAATTCCTTTATAACGAATTCTTTTATATTTTCCACAATAACATTCATAATCTTTTGTTGGTCCAAAAATTTTCTCATCAAATAAACCATCTTTTTCAGCTCTAAAAGTTCGGTAATTAATAGTTTCTGGCTTAGTCACCTCACCATGAGACCATTTAATTATTTTTTCAGGTGAAGCTAATTTAATTTTTAAACCAGAAAAATCAACAATATAATTATCCATATTTTTATTTAATATAATCAATTGCTAATCCTAAGGCATTTAATTCTTTTATTAATACATTGAATGATTCAGGAACACTAGATTGGGGAATATCTAGACCTTTAATAATTGATTCGAAAGCTTTGGTTCTGCCTCTTACATCATCACTTTTAATAGTAAGCATTTCTTGAAGGGTATAGGGAACTCGATGAGATTCAAGAGCCCAAACTTCCATTTCTCCAAATCTTTGACCTCC
>DAIQPK010000002.1:16296-30275 GCA_036787375.1 Patescibacteria group bacterium | reverse complement strand
TCTTTAACTAATCTTTCTGAGATAACAAAACCATCTTCATATCCTAAACCATTTAAAGAAGTATAGGCAACAATAACATTTTGACCTAAAGCTAATTTACCGTTTTTAGTAGCTGGACCATCAGCTAAAACCTCACCCTTCTTTACTTTTTGGTTGAGTTCAACTACTGGTTTTTGATCAAAAGCGACATCTTTATTAGTTCTAACAAATCTTTCTAATTTATATTCCCAAACTTTACCGTTTTTTCCTTGAAAAATAATTTTTTCGCTATCAACATACTTAACAACTCCATTTTCAGGAGCAATAATAGTTCTTCCCATTGCTTGAGCTATTTTTTCTTCTTCACCAGTGCCTATAATTGGCGCTTGAGGCTTAATAAGAGGAACTGCTTGACATTGCATATGAGTTCCCATTAAAGCACGTGAGGCATCATCATTTTGCAAAAAAGGAATTAAAGAAGCAGAAACACCAACAGGTTGTTTTGTTGAAATATCAATAAGATTTATTTTTTCTTTTGTTATCTCAACAATCTCTCCTTGGTATCGAGCAGCAACATAATCTTTAACTATTTCACCATTTTCATTAATCTCAGTGTTAGAAGAGGTGATATAAAATTTTTGTTCATCATCAGCTTGAAGATAGACAATTTCATCAGTAACTTTTCCATTGATGATTTTTTTATAAGGCGTTTCTAAAAATCCATATTGATTAACTCTAGCATATAAAGACATATAAGTAACAACACCAATATTGGGTCCCTCAGGACTTCTGACAGGACAGATTCTTCCATATTGAGAAGAGGAAATGTCTCTAATTGAGAAGGAGGCGCGTTCTTTTTCAATTCCTCCGGGTCCACCAACAGTTATTCTTCTTAGATTATCTAATTCAGCAAGAGGATTAGTTTGATCAACAATTGTGGAAAGCTGACTAGTTCGATAAAAAGAGTTAATAGCAACAATTAATGGTTTTGAATTAACCACTTGAGATGGTAAAACATTTGTTTCGCTGGAGACTAAACTCATTCTTTCTTTTATTTCTCTTGTTACTCTTACCATTCCTAATCTTATTCCATACATAGAGACCAACTCTCCTACAGTTCTTATTCTTCGATTTCCTAAATGATCAATGTTATCAAACTCTCCTTTTCCTTTAGTTAAATTAACGAGATATTTAATAATAGCAATTAAGTCTTCTTTTTTTAATAAATAGTTTTCTTTGATTATTTCTAAATCTAAATTTAGTTTTTTATTAATTTTATATCTGCCGACATTGGCTAAAGAGTATCTTTTATTATCAAAAAATAGGTTATTAATAGTTTCATAGGCATTATCTAAAATTAAAGGTTCACCAGGTTTAACTTTTTTATAAATTTCTAAAACAGCATCATCTTTACTTCTTGTTTTATCTTTTCTAAATGTTGGTAAGATATATTTTTCAATCAAGTCTTTATCTAAATCATGAAAATAAGTTAATAATTGATTATTTGATTCTCCATCGAAAATTTTTAAAAAGGTTGAGATTAGGAACTTTCTTTTTTTATTAATCTTAATTTCTATTAGACTAGTTTTGTTGATAGTTAAATCAATCCAAGCACCAATATAAGGTCTAATTTCGGCATTATATAATGTTAAGCCGGTGGTTTTATCAACTTCAGCAGTAAAGTAGACTCCTGGAGATCTAACAATTTGATTGATAATTGCTCTTTCAATACCATTTATTATGAAAGTTCCTCTTTTTGTCATTTTTGGAAGATTGAAAAAATAGACATCTTGATTTTTTTCACTATTATTTTTTTTATTTAAAAGTCTTAATTTTAAATATACAGGTGTATCATAAGTAAGTTTCTTTTTTAAACAGAGATCTAATGGATAGCGGGGTTCACCAAAAAATAAATCTTCTAAAAAAAGAGTAAATTTTTTTTCCGTGTAATCATTGATAGGAAAAAATTCTTCCAAAGTTTCTTTTAAGTTTTTATTTAAAAAATGATTCCAAGATTCTTTTTGAACAGCAATTAGATCCAGTTCTTCTAATTTATTTTTATTTTCTTTTCCTAAAAAAAGATTTTTTTGGTCTTTTTTATTTTTTTCAAATTTTCTAATCATTATATTATATGAAGAAAGAATAATTCTATTTTAATAATAGAAAAACCCTCTTTTAAAAGAGGGAACAAAAAATTTATTATATCATACAATGTTTTCTAAGAAAAGTCAACCGATTTTTTTTTGAAAAATCTTTTTTTATTTTTGACGGGTTCAATAAATTTAATTTTATTTAATATATTTTCAAAAAATATAGGTTTTTTAATTAGGGCATCTTTTTTTTCGGAAGATAGTTTTTTTCCATTTAGATTATTTTTTTCTTCTTCTAAGAAAAGATTAATTTTTTTAAGAGTTTTTTTTACTTGTTTTAGAATCAATATTAATTGAAAACCAATAATAATTATAAATAAAGTAGTAATGGTAATGGCAATAATCAATAAAGTTTGAATTTCAATAAACATAAACATTTTTATAGTGAATTATTAAGATTTTTTTTAGCGACTAGATTATTAGCTTTTAACAATTCATCGTGAGAAGAACCAGCATCGATCCACCAGTCAATAATTTCACACTCTAAAGTTTTTTCTCTTAGATAAATATTATTTAAATCAGTTACCTCAAGCTCTCCTCGAGAAGAGGGTTTTAAAGTTTTTATGAATTCAAATACTCGATTATCATACATATAAATTCCTGTTTGAGCAATGTTTGATTTTGGTTTTTGGGGTTTTTCTTCAATAGAGATGACTTTTTTATTAGTATCAATTTCAATAATTCCATAATGTTTTGTGTTAATTTTAGGAATTTTAACTCCAAATATCATTGCTCCATTTTTTTTAATTTTAAATCTTTCAACATGAGGTTTTAAGTTATAGCCGAAAATATTATCTCCCAAAATAACTAATAATTTTTTTTCTTCAACGAACTCTTTAGCTAAACTAATCGCATGAGCAATACCCCCTTTAGGATTATCTTGAACCGAATAGTAAATTTTTACACTAAAGTCTTTTCCATCTTTTAAAAGTTCAGCAAAGTCTCCAGCGTGATCAGGTGAGGTTGAGATTAAGATTTCTTTTATTCCTGCTTTAATCATTGATTGAAGAGGATAAAAGATCATTGGTTTATTATAAATAGGAAGAAGATGTTTATTAGTGACTAAGGTTAAAGGTCTGAGTCTCGTTGCTAATCCGCCTGCTAAAATTAATCCTTTCACATTAGTTTTTTAATTTTAATTTTTTTAAATTAGTAGTAATTTAACTAATAAAATAACAATAAAACCAATAATTATATATTCTATCACAATTTTTAAATTAAGTCTATTATCAGTAATATGATGATATATCCCCCAGCAAATATAGAAACTAACAAAAGCTATAAAGACAATAAACTGATTCAATCTTTGACTTTTAAATACTGATAATAAAATTAAGAATATTATTCCACTAAAAATAAGAATTAAATATTGCCAAAGATGTTTTTTTTTCTTTTTTAAAATATTTTTTATATCCATATTAGATAATGCTTCCTTTTGTAATAATTATTAAACTTAAAATTATAAAAACAACAAATATCAAATGAGAAAAATTTTTAGCGGATAAACGGATAATTTTTAATTTATTAATATAGTAAATATCTAAAATTAAGATTATTAATAAAAAAATAAAAAAGGCTAAATTAAAATTATAAAAATAATTTTTAAGGGAAATAGTTTTATTATTATTGGTAATTATTAGTTTGTAGTTTTCAGTTGTTGCTGCTTGAATTTTTTTTATTGATAAAGGAGAATTTTTTTCTGATAATTTCGCAATGTTATTAATTGGTTTACCAAACATTTGGACAACTAAAGTGGTTTCTTCTCCATTTAATAAACCATTAACAATGGCAAAACCTATTTCTGTGTATTCTTTTTTTAAAATATTATCTCGATGACTAGGTGAATTCATCCATGCTGAGATTATTCCTTGACTGAAAAGAAAGTTTTTAGCTAAATTTTCACCAGCATATTCGTAATCATAATCTACTTGTAAAAGAAAGTCCCAAGGAGTTTTTCCATCAGGAGTATAATGAGACCAATAATTTTTATTAAACATATCTTGAGCTTTAAGATAAGCTGCTTGAGAAAGCTTTTCATTATAAGTTAATGTTGAGAGGCCATTTTTTATTCTTTCTTGATTAGTTAGTTGATATAACTTTTCAATAGTGATATCAGTGGCAAAACCTAAAATATTCAAATCAATCTTTTTAAAGATAAAACTTAAAATTAAAGCAAATAGCAGATAAACTGTTAAAAAATCATGATGAAGAGCTTTTCCTTGATAGTTGTTTTTTTCATTTGGTATGAATAAATGACAGATAAAGTCTTTTATTTTTGACATAGATAATTTTTATTTTAAATAAAATTCCAATAATAGTCAAAATTGAGTAAATAAAAGAATTAATTATTAAAAAAAGAAGAAGATTAATATTAGTTTTTTTTATAGTACTAACTCCCAAAATTTCTTGATAAGAATTATTTTTAAATTGATAAGAAGGCGGTTTTTTATAATCGTTTTTTAGATAAGTTTTTCTATTTTTAATAGAAGAAGTTCTTAAGGTTATCGTTGGAGTTATTTCAAAATTTTTATTATCTTTATTATTATTTATAGATAAATTTAGATTTGTTTTAATTGGAGTTGGGGTTGAATAAGAACAATTATTATTTGGTTGATAAAAGGAAGGTTCTTGAAGACAAAAATCATTATTTTCAAAAGAAATTCTACCAAAAGTTTTTCCTTTAACACTTTCTTTATACTCAAAACTGTCTTTTAAATTTTTATTAAAATCCAATAGCCTAACTGAATCACCAGGGTTATTGAACATAGCTGAAGAAATAATAATAACTTGATAACTTTTTCCAGGAATTTCTAAATTAATCTTTTTTGGAGAAGATCCACTGTCTTCGATATCATCAATAAACCAATCTTTTAATATAACTGAAAAATCATTATTGTTAAAAAGTTCGACCCACTCATCTTCTTGATTTTCTGGATAAACCATAACTTCAGAAATAAAAATATTGTTATAAGAAATTAGATTAGAAATAGTAGGAGTTGGAGTTAGAGTAGAATTTAGTGTTGGGGTAGAAGCGGAGATTGAAGTTAAAGTTGGGGCGGGAGTCAGTATTTTGGTTGTTTCAGGAGTTGGAGTAAAAGTTGGTGTTGGTTTGAGGAGATTAATTTGAACAGTTAAGTAATTAGTTGAAGGCGTACTACTACATGAAGGAGTATAACGATGAGCTTTGATATTGTATTCTCCTGATTCAGGATCAAAATCAGCAATTTTTAAACGAATTGTTAATTCTGTTGTATTTTTATTATTTAAAAAATAAAAGTTATTGCAGTTTTCATTAACTTTTATCCATTGATCAAGATGATTTTTTAGATAACCAAAGTAAGGACTACCATCTTTTTTTTGAAAAGCCACTCGAAAATATGAGTCACCAGGTAAATCAGTTATTGATAAATTAACTAAAATTACTTCTTCGGTTGAAGAAATGATATTAGCAGAAATACTGGCGATTTTAAAAGAAAAGGCAGCTTTAACTTGTTTTAAGAATAAAAATAAAATTATTAAAGAACATATGATGTTAAAAAATAATTTTTTCATTAAAAAGATTTTATATAAAAGAATTATTTTTGTCTGTAGACTATATTCAACAGAAAGTAATTTTTAGACTTATTTTAAAATCTAATCTATTCTAATTCTTTCTACAGAAAAAACACTATTTAATGAATAATAATCTGTAAATATTTTATCTTTACCATTTTCTATATATGGATCATTCATAATGTATTTGCCATCAGAATAAGATTTAATAATTAAAAAATGAGTTCCAAACTCTCCGTAATATATACCAATAATTACGGGACTATTGGAAACTATTTCAGGAGTTAAGCTTTTACTAATAATTTCTCGGGTGATTTTTTTACCAGCTGCATAATTTGTATATTTTAAATAAGCAGTATTTAACCAAAAATTTTCGTAGTTTATAGCAATATCTAGAGGTGAAATTTTAAATCCTAAATGAGTTGATAATATAGCTACTGAGGTAATTAAACAGCCAATTCTTGCTATAGTACAGGGACCATTGCAGTCATAACTATTATTAACTACAAAATTTCCCCATTGAGAGTCTCTTTGATTGTAATAACAACCCCAACTATCACAACTAGTTTGATTATATAAAATCGAAGCTCCCCCTTGACTATTAACGAATCTGGTAAAAGAAGCTAATTGAGCTCTAGCTTGAGATAATAATCTTTGATAATTAATTTCATCATTATTTGTTTCTAATAATAATTTTTGTTTGGCTAATTTCTGATAATCAAGTTGAGATTTTTGTTCATTTAAGATTTTTTTTAGATTATCTAATTGAATAGTTTTTTCTTCTCTAATTGTTTTTTGACTTTGAAAGTTAGTTTTAGCTTGTTGAACCTGGATAATTAATTTTTGATTATTTTCTCTACTACTTTTGATGTATTTAACTTTTCTAAAAAAATTTGAAAAGTTATTGGTTTCTAAAAATATATTTAATAAAGAAATACTTCTTTGTTTATAGTCACTATTAACTTTAACAATAAGAGTTTTAAAAAGATGATTTAAGCTATTATCAAGATTGTTAATTTTATTATCGAGAATTTCGATTTCCTTTTGGGTTTCTTCAATTTTTTTTTCAGTCTCTTGAATTTTAAGATTAGTTAAATAAATTTGCGTATCCATTAATTGAATTTGATTCGAAAGAGTATTTTTTTGTTTTCTTATTTCAGTCAGTTTATTTTCATAGTCAATAATTTTTTTTTGTAATTCTTCAATACTATTCTGAGCAAAAATGTATTTTGAAGAAAATATAAAAAGCAGAGATAAAAAAATAATAATTAAACCAACTTTTTTCATTATAAGAATTATACTTTGAGATATTTATTAGTTGCAAGGTAAGTAGAAAAGATACTAATTAATAAACCAAAAAACCAGGAAATAAAAAAAACAATGAGTAAAAAATTAATATTAATGGGCCAAACTATTATTTGAAAACTATTAAATTTAAGGTAAAGATTGTCTATTCCCATTAAGTAATTTTTTAAAAAAGGATAAAAATAGAGTATTAAACTAGTAAAAGAAATAAAAGAGAGAATTGTTGATAAGGTAGCGAGAAATAAATTTTCTTTAAGATAAGGTTTTCTAATATAAAATTTTGACGCTCCTAATAATCTAAGAAGGTCAATTTCATCTTTTTTTAATAATATTTTAAACCAAGTAATTATTGTCAAGACGATAATAGTCATCAATGAAAGATAAAAGATAAATACTAGACTAATAATTCTTAAAGTTTGATTAATTTTTAAGAGTTTATTAATAATATTAGCTTGGTATTGAACTTCATCGATATTTTCTTTATTTTTAAAGCCTTGAGCAATTTCTTCTAAATATTCTGGTTTTTTAGTATATATCTCTAAAGAAGGGGGCATTGTCTCGGGTGAAACCATTTCTAAAAGCAATGGATTATCTTGGTTTAGTTTTTTATAGATTTCAAAAGCTTTTTTTTGATTTATATAAATAATATTAGTTATTTTTCCTGTTTGTATCAGTTGATTTTTAATTTTTGATATATAATCTTCTGAGGTATTAGGTTTAAAATAAATAGTCACCTGAGGTTTAGTTTCAATATAATTTAGAAAACTGTTTAAAAAACTAAAAAAAATTAAGATATTTGAAATTAGAAAAAGACTAAAGAATAGAATTAGAATAATAGCAAAAGTTTGATAAGGAGTTCTTTTAAAAGATAAAAAAATATTTTTCATATTTTTATATTTGGTAACCTCCTTTTCTTTTATCTTTAATAATTTTACCTTGTTTTAAAGCGATAACTCTTTTTTCTAAACTGTTAACAATGTCGATATTATGAGTAGCGATAATAATAGTTTTTTTATTTTCGAATCTTTTAAAAATTTTTATTATTTCCCAGGCAGTTTTTGGATCAAGATTACCAGTTGGTTCATCAGCTAAAAGATATTTTCTCTCAGTGACAATAGCGCGAGCAATTGCTATTCTTTGAATTTCACCAGCTGATAGTTGAATAGGAAAAAGATATTTTTTTTCTTCAAGTCCCACCAATTTTAATGCTTGATTAGTTTTTTCCTTAGTCTGTTTAATATTTAAATTTTCTATATTACATGTTAAAGATACATTTTCAAAAACATTTTTATCATATAAGATTTTAAAATCTTGAAAGATAATACCAATTTTTTTTCTTAAATTTTCTAAATTGTTAAAATTTTTAGAAGTAATATCATCTTCATCGATAATAATGGTTCCTAAAGAAGGATCAATTTCTTTTAAGATTAATTTTAAAATAGTAGTTTTTCCTGCTCCTGATGGACCAACCAAAAAAACAAACTCATTATCTTCAATAGTGAATTCTAAATTATCTAAAGCAGTGTTCCCTAAAGGAAATTTTTTAGTAACTTTATCAAAAATAATCATTGTGATTATTTTAAAATTTCAACAAAACCAACATCCATTAACCAACCGGCTTTTTCACCAGCAAAAGTTTGACCCCAGATACGAATTTTTTTCCCAACAAATTGAGAAAGATCAACCGTTGATGAGGTAAGATAAACATTTTGAGATGGTCCTCCTGGTCTTTCAAGGTGGAAATTTCCTTCTCCATTAATACCGCCTTCTTTTAACAATCCTTCAGCTTTATCTTTAAAGGTTTTTTTGTCAACTATTCCGGCAGTTTTTTTAGTTGAGGTATTTGTTATAATTTTAGATTTTTGACTATTTATTTTTGATAATAAAAAACCGAGAGAAACTCCTAAAATTGTAAAAGTGCTAATTAAGATAAGAAATACTGATATTTTTATAGAGTTGTTTTTATTTTTTTCATTAAGAGGATGAATTAAGTTATTCATAATTTAAAGGATATCATAAATAAAAAATTTTTCGCAACTTTTATTTTTGTTGTTTAAGATATTCTTCAATAAAACTATCAAGATCGCCATCTAAAACTTTTTCTACATTGGTTTCTTCATGGTTAGTTCTTAAGTCTTTTATTAACTTATAAGGATGAAGAATATAACTTCTTATCTGCCTTCCCCATGAAGCAATGGTTTCGGTCTTAAAGTTTTGAACAGTTTTTTGTTTTTTTTCTTCTTCAATTACCCAAAGTTTAGCTCTTAAAATTTTTAAGGCATTGTCTCGATTAGCTTCTTGATAACGCTCTGATTGAGAGGTAACAACAATACTGGTTGGTTTATGAATTAGTCTGACTGCTGTTGAAACTTTATTGACATTTTGACCACCTTTTCCTCCTGACCGATAAAATTGCCATTCTAAATCATCTTCATTTATCAAAATATCTTTTTCCTCGATTTGAGGTAAGACTTCAACCAGAGCAAATGAGGTTTGTCTTAGTTTATCAGCGTTAAAAGGAGATTGTCTAACTAGTCGGTGAACTCCAGCCTCGCTTTTTAAAAGACCATAGGCAAATTGACCGTTAACATTAATTACTGATGATTTAATTCCAGCTTCGTCACCAGCAACTCGATCAATTTCTTCCCATTGCCAATTTTTTCTTTCAAAGAACCGAGTATACATTCTAAAAAGCATTAAGGACCAGTCCATAGCTTCAGTACCACCTTGACCAGCATGAATTGAAAAAATTACATCAGATTTATCATAAGGTTCGGATAAAAATAAAATTATTTCATACTTTTTAATTAATTTTTTTAAATCTTCCAACTGATTTTCTTCAAAAAGAAGTTGCATCGTTTCAATGTCGTTAATTTCTTTTTTTAAATCAGTGATTTTTTTCATTGTTTTGCTAGCAGTTTGTGGATCTTGCCAAAAATTATTATCAAGAGTTTTTTTTTCTAATTTTTTGAGAATAGATTTTTTCTTTAAAAGATCAATCTTAATTAAAATAGTTTCTAATTTTTTTTTAATTTCTTCTTTATTCATTAGTTGGAGTTTATTTAAAATCAGTTCCTAAAGTTATAACAATATCAGCAGTTTCTTTTTTATCTAATATTTCTTCATCAAAAGAAGAAAAATAGTCTTTAAGATCATTTTTTAACATTTGAGTGGCATCGATTTTATCTTTTTTAACTTTAATTTTAGTTTTTTTATAATTAAAGTTATCAGCATTACCAGTAATGATTTCCTTATAGTTTTTTTCTTTAAGAATTTTTCTTAATTCTGAAGCCTTTCCCGGGATACCTGATCCATTTAAGATTTCTATTTTTAACTCTTCTTTTTTAAATGATAGAGTTGGTATTGGTGAAGGAATGATGGTAATTGAAGGAATAATTGTGGTTTGTCTATTTTTTTTATAACCGAAAAGATTTGTCAATTTTAATTGAGATACAAGAATAAAAACTATGAAAGAAAAAGCAAATGAACTGATAAAAAGAAAGATTTCTTTATTAAGGAAAATTTTTTTAAAATTAAATTGTTTTTTAGATAAATGAGTATTATTAATTCTTGATAAAGAGAATTTCTCTTCTTTATTAAAAATAAAACCGCCAAGACAGATGTCAAGATTTAAAACAGGAAAGGTTTTATTTTTTTCTAAAACAAGCATTTTTATATATTGATTATAAAAATTAGGAATAATTCTTTTTAATAGATTTGTCCAGACACCGACTTCTTTAGTAAAAGTGTCTTGTCTTATGTTTTCACTAGCCTCCCCAGATAAAATAATTCTGTTTATTTTTTCACCTTTATCTTTTAAAATTTTAACTTGTTTTTTAATAATTTCTTCAAGAGATTGATTTTCTTTAAAATCTGAAAAGATTTTTTCATCTTTTATTAACCCAAAATTATCATATAAATATCCGTAAAGAAAATTTTTCTCTATGTGAAGATAAATAATGGTTTCTTTTTTTTCGGCTCTTAAAGTTTTTTCAAATAATTTAAAATAAAGAATAGTTTCTGGAACGAGATTTATTATACTTAAATCTAATAAAGAAAGAATTTTTTTATACCTTTCAAAAGCTTCTTTATTTAAACTGTAAAAATTTATTACTTTTTGATGATTGTTTTCTTTAATAAAAAAATCGCCAATAAGGTCATCAACCATAACCGGAAGATGAGTTCTTGCTTTATCCTTAATAAAGGAGTTTAAAGCACTTGGAGCAATATCAACAGGAACTTCAGTTCTAAAATAATAAAAAAGTTCTTGAGGCAAAATAAGAAAAACAGATTTATCAGTAATTTTGGTTAACGTAATCACCTCTTTAATGGCTGAGGCTAAAAGATCATCGTTAATAGGTAAACCTTTTTCTAGTAATTGACTATCATATTTTTTTTCAAAAAAAGATACTTCTTCTTGACCTAACAGGGTTTTTTTTAAAGATAGGGTCTTAATTTTGTGGTTATTAATAAATAGGAATATCATATATAAGTATAATATAAAATAAATCAAATAAAAAATCAAAGATAAAATGTGTTAAAATAGTCAAGCAATGGATAGTCCAGTTGAAGAGATAAAAAAAAGAATTGATATTGTTGAATACATTGGGAGTTTTATTAATTTAAAAAAAGCTGGTAGAAACTTCAAAGCTAATTGCCCATTTCATCAAGAAAAAACTCCTTCTTTTATTGTCTCACCAGAAAGGCAAATTTGGCGTTGTTTTGGTGCTTGTAATGAGGGAGGTGATGTAATCAAATTTTTAATGAAGTGGGAAAAAATTACTTTTATTGAAGCTTTAAAAGAACTAGCTAAAAAAACTGGTGTTGTTTTGAAAAAAATTAATATTGAAGATAAGATTTGGAAAAAAAGAGAAAGATATTTTAATATGAACTATTTAGCAACCGAGTTTTTTAATTATTTATTATTAAATTCTAAAATTGGCGATAAAGCTTTATCTTATTTAAAACAAAGACAGATAAAGACCGAGACAGTTAAAAAATTTCAGTTGGGTTATGCGCCAAATAGTTGGGATTCTTTGAAAAAATTTTTAAAAAAGAAAGAATTCTCTGAGAATGAGATATTTGAGAATGGCTTAATAGTTAAAGATGAAAAAAATAATTTTTATGATCGATTTAGGGGACGATTAATTTTTCCTATTAAAGATAGTCGAGGAAATATAATTGCTTTTTCTGGTCGGGTTATTGACAAAGATATTAAAGAAGCAAAATATATTAATAGTCCAGAAACTCCGTTATATCATAAAAGAGAAACCTTATTTGGAATAGATTTAGCTAAGGATTCAATTATTAAAGAAAAAAATGTTTATATTGTTGAAGGAGAGTTTGATATGATTACTCCCTATCAAAACGGTCTAACAAACTTCGTTGCTATTAAAGGTACCGCTTTAACTTATGAACAGTTAATGTTATTAAGAAAGTATACCGATAAAATTACTTTAGTTTTAGATGCTGATTTAGCTGGTGAAGAGTCAACGAAAAGAGCAATTGAAGAGGGAGAAAAACTTGATTTAGAAATAATGGTTGTTAAATTAACTTTAGGAAAAGATCCCGATGAGGCAATTAGGAAAGATTTATTAATTTTTAAAAAACTGATTAAAAAGCCGTTACCAATCTATGATTATTTGATAGATGTTTTAACAAAAAAATACTCTGATGATACTTCTTATAATAAAAAGAAAATCGCTGAGGAGTTATTGCCTTTTGTTGATAAAATTAATAATCCAGTGATTAAGTCTTTTTATATTAAAAAGATTAGTAATATTTTAGGAGTTTCTGAAAAAAGTATTGAAGATTTAATTAAACAGATAAAAAGAAAACAGCAACAAGAATTTTTTTTCAAAAAAAAACTTCAATTAAAATCACCAAAAGAAACAAGAGAGTTATTAATAGAAAAATATATTTTAGGTATTATTTTTCAAAATAACAATCCTTATTTAATTTCAGATAAGATCTTTTCATTAATAAAAACTAACTATTTTTCAATAGTTTCTTATCAAAAAATAAGTGAGGTTTTTTTAGATTTCAAAAAAAAATTTGATAAATTTTCAGTAAAAAAATTTGTTAATTTATTAACTCCTGAATTAAAAGAAGTTTTTGACGAAATATATTTATTTGCTTCAGTTGAAGAAAATTTAAAATTTAAAAGCCTAAGAAAACTTTGTTTAGAGATAAAAAAGAATTACCTAAAAAGAGAAATAAAAAAAATTTTAGAAATAAATGATGACAAAACTAATAAAAAAGAACAGTTATTAAATCTTAATAATTCACTAAAACAAGTAGAAAAAGAGTTAATTAATTAGTAAAATCATAGTTATGACAAAATATAAACTACCAAAAATTTTAGAAGATTTATTAAAACAAGGTAAAGAAGACGGTTTTTTAGTTCAAGATGATATTTTATTAATTTATGCTGAACCAGAAAAACATATTGATGAGATCGATGATTTTTTCAATAAATCCTTAAAAGAAGGAATAGATATTTTTGAAACCATTTCAACAAGAGAAGAAATTGAGGCTCAAAAATCAGTTGAAGAGATAGAAAAAGAATTAGAGCAGTTAGTGATTTTAAAACATGGAGAGTCTTTAGATCCAATAAAAATGTATTTAAAAGAGATTGGTAAGACTCCATTATTAACTTTTGAAGACGAAATTAATTTAGCTAGACGTTATGAAAAAGGCGATTTAAAAGCAAAAGAAAAATTAATTAAAGCTAATTTAAGACTGGTTGTTTCTATTGCGAAAAAATATTTAGGAAGGAGACTTTCTTTTTTAGACTTAATTCAAGAAGGAAACAAAGGGTTAATTAGAGGTGTTGAAAAATATGATTGGCGAAGAGGTTTTAAGTTTTCTACTTATGCTACTTGGTGGATTAGACAGGCAATTACTCGAGCAATAGCTGATCAGTCAAGAACGATTCGAATTCCAGTTCATATGGTTGATCATATTAATAGATTTTATAAAACTCAAAGAAAA
>DAIQPK010000002.1:0-16196 GCA_036787375.1 Patescibacteria group bacterium | reverse complement strand
AATTCCAGTTCATATGGTTGATCATATTAATAGATTTTATAAAACTCAAAGAAAACTAACTCAAAAATTAGGGAGAGAGCCAAAAATAAAAGAAATTGCTAAAGAGATGGAAATGACAGTTAACGAGATAGAAAATTTAATTAAAATTTCTCAACAACCAAAATCTTTATCCACTCCAATAGGTGATGATAAAGAGGCTACATTAGAACAATTTGTCGCTGATAATAATCAGCTAAGTTTGTATGAGAAGGTTTCTCAAGAATTATTGAAGGAGGCTTTAAATAGAGTTTTAAACACGTTATCTCCAAGAGAAAAGAAGGTGTTAGTAATGAGATTTGGTTTAGAGGATGGAAAACCAAAAACATTAGAGGAAGTTGGTCGAGAGTTTAAGGTGACCAGAGAAAGGATTAGACAAATAGAGGCAAAAGCGATTAGAAAATTAAAACATCCAACAAGAGCAAGAAAATTAAGGGATTTTTTAGAATAATATGAAAACTAAAAAAAAAGTTAATCCAACAGAGAAAGCATTAAGTTTATGGGGTATTATTTTAATCATTTGGGCTTTTTATCGAAGTTATTTTAAAATGCCGATTTGGTTTGATGAGTTAGTTGCTAAACCATTAGTTTTTGTTTTACCTGTTTTTTATTACGTAAAGAAGATAGATAAACAAAATATTATTGATTTTTTTTATTTAAGATTTTCGTATAAAAGTTTTGTAAAAGATTTATTTTATAGTCTATTAATAGGAGGGTTTTTTTTTATTACTAATATTTTAGCTTTTTATTTTAGAACAGGGAAGATTTATTTTTTTGAAAATTTACCGAGTTTAGTTAATTTATTATTAATTATCATTTTTTCATTAGCTACCGGTTTTTCTGAAGAAATTTTATCTCGAGGTTTTATTTTAAAAAAACTTTATGAAGATTCAAAAAATCCTCTTTCATCAACTTTTTTTGCCAGCATTCTTTTTTTCTTTTTACATGTACCAATGTTATTTACTAATGTTAAGATTACTGGTAATTTGTTACTTTTATTTATGATGACAGATATGCTTTTAAGTATGGTTAATGGTTTGATTTTTTTACAAAGAAAAAGTTTGTTGCCACCAATATTTATTCATGCTTTTTATAATATAATGATTAGTTTAATTATTATTTAATTTTTCCTCAATTAAAAAAATAGTTTCCGTGTTAATTTTTATTTCTTTAAAATTTTTATTAATTTTATTTTCAAAGTCATCAGGATAACCAATAAGAGCTACTTTTTTATTTTTCTCAACTGGATAAAGTTCAAAATAAAATTTATCAAATTCGTTAACCTGTCCGAAACCATATTCGTCGAGAGGTGATAATTGGGCGATTTTTTGATACTTTTCTGGAGAATATTTTAGATAAAATAAAAGATAAATATAAGGTTGGCCATTTTTTTTAGTGATATAAAACTTATTAAATTTATTATAATTTTCTTTTACATAATCTACCATTTCCTTATAACCACATTGCCAGCTCCTGATTACAGTAGCTCTTTTTGGATAATGAAAAAGGTAAAAGTTCCAATTATAAAATAAGAAAAATAAAAATCCCAATAAACCTAAATAAAAAATTTTTTGATTATTTTTAAATAGATTATATCCTCCATAACTAGAAATAATAATTATAGGAATAAAAATAAAAAGAGTTCTGGTTATTGATTTATCAGCCCAGGTTAAAGAGCCGGAAATTGGAGAGAATAATAATAAAAACAAAATAAAATATCGCCACTTTTCTTTATTTTTGAAAAGATAATATAAACCAATAAGAATTAGAAAATATTCAATAGGAGTGATTGGTCCCATTTCAGGATAGCCAAATCGATGATTAGCATCACCATTAATAACTAAAAAGTTAGCAGACAGATAATTTAGATAAGAATTGATAATTTGTTTTCCTCCAATAGTGATTTCATTAAATAAAAAAGGAAAACGACTTTCAATTTTTAATTCTTTAATTTTTGCCTTAAATCCTTCTGACTTAAAAAATAAAAGATTATTAACTCTGGTTGGTTGATAGATAAAATCAGTAATTAAAAATATTCCTGACACTATAATAAGAATAAATAAGTGTTTAAAATTTATTTGTTTTTTTATTAATAAAAAGACAAATATTAAAAAATAAAATCCAAACCATAAGCGGGCAAAATGATAGCTAAAAAGACTTAAAAAGATTGCGATATTAAAAAAAATAAAGTAAAAAAATTTTTTTCTTTTTAAAAATTTAATAAAAAATAGAGTGGTTAAACTAAGAAAAAAGGTAGTTAAATATCCTTCATGAGCTTGACGAGCAATTAAGAATAAACCTAAATTAACACTAATTAAAAAAGAGCCAAAAAAGGCAACAATTTTTTTATTAAAAAACTCATTAATTAAGAAATAAATAAGAAGAGGATATAAAAAAACAAATGGTAGATTAACTAATCGAATACCTAATTCATTTAGTCCAAAGATTTTAATAAAAGGAATTGTTAAATAAGTAAGTAAAGGAAGTTTATAATCTCCGAAAGACTTAAATCTCAATGGTAAAAAATTACCATATTGATCTTTTCCAGTTTTAAGAATTGAGTAAGCATCATAAGCGTTAGTAGTTTCATCAGCATTTAGACAAGGAGGGACGGTTGTTAATTTATATAAAAATAAAAATAATGAGATAAAAGAAAAAATAACAACCAACAAAAATTTATTTTTTTTCAAATAGTTGAAAAATATCTTGATCATTTTTAATAAAAAATTTTAATATCTTTTTTCTTTTCTTTAAAATCAAAACTAATTTAATAATAGCTTCAAAAAAACCTGGTTTAAAGAAATATTTTGGCAAATTAATTAAATGATTTAAGATTAATTTTTTATCAGTTAGATTTTTCCATATAAAAAATAGTTGGTTGCGAAAAGCAGTTTTTAGAATTTTTTGTTGTTGAAAGTATTTACCAATAGTTGATTCATGATGATGTTCAACTAGAATTTTAGGATCGAAGATAATTTGATAACCTGATTTCCAAGCTCGGTAAGATAAATCAATATCTTCCCAGTAAAAAGGATTGAATAGTTCATCAAACATTGCTAATTTAATAAAAAGATCTTTTCTAAAAATTGATGCTCCTCCTTCGGCCCAGAAATTATAAGAAGAATTTTTTTTATTAAAATCTCTTGATGAATGATGGATAAAACCTTTTTCAAAATAACATCTGTTAGCACCAACAATTTTTCCATTTTTTTCAATTTGACCAAAAGCAACAGCAAAAAGTTTTTTATTTTTTTTAAAATGATCTAAAGAATTAATAAAAGAATTATCTTTTAAAACTATATCAGAATTCATTAGAAAAACATATTTTCTTGAAGCTTTTTTTACTCCTTTGTTAACATTGCCAGCAAAACCTAAATTTTTTTTATTATTGAATACTTGAGCCTGAGGATAAATTTTTTTTACTGGTTGAGTAATATTTTCTAATGGATAATCATTCATAATAATAATTTGACAACCACTAAAGAATTTTTTATTGATTTTTAAATATTGATAAAACATTTGATAATTTTTATAAACAGGAATAATAATTGAAATTGGATAGTTTTTCATAATATTTTTAATATTTTATTTTGAAATTTTTTGAAATTAAAATTATTTTTAATATATTGGTAAGAGTTTATCTTAATTTTAGATTTCAACAAATTATCTTTCTCAACTTTTATTATTTTTTTTATTAACTCTTTTTCATTATTAAAAAGAATTCCATTATCAAAATTTTTAATAAATAATTTTGGTCCGCCTGAGTTATGGCAAAAAGTAATACACTGATTAGCCATTGCCTCAAGTGGGGCAAGACCAAAATGTTCGACTTTTTCTGGATGATTTTTCTCATCAACTAATAATCCAGTAAAGTGCCAAAAATAAGTTGATAGTTGATAAAGTTTTTTTAATTCAAAAAAAGATAGATTAGGTTTAAAAATTATTGATGGATCATTTTTAGTTAATAATTTTAGCTTTTGAAAATAATTTTCATCCTCTTTTTTTAAACCACCAGCAAGAATAAGTTGATAATCTCTAAAAAGATTAGAGTTTTTTTTTAAGTTTAAATAAGTATTTATAATTAAATCATGGTTTTTAGAGTGTAGGTGAGAAAAAAATCTACCAACAGAAAGAATAATTTTTTCTTTTTTTAAATAAGTATTATCTAAAATTAATTCTTCACTAATATAAGGAGGAATGGTAATAGGATTTAATCCCCATTTTTTTAGCCATTTTGATGTATATGAAGAATTACTGATAAACCAATAATTAAAAAGTTTAATTTTATTAATGAGGTTTAAATTATAAAGTGATTTTTTTGGCACCATACAAAAAACAAAGTTTTTTTTGGCTAAAGAAAAAAAATAACTACCGTCAGTGACATAAAAAAAATAGTTAAAATCTTTTAGATAAAAAGGTTTTTTTAAATAAGTTGGTAACCAGTTTATTTTATTTAAAAAGGAAAAGTTAAATCTTTCTTTCAGTTGTTGAGTTAGTTTTTTATTCCAAAAAATATAGATTTCTCCTCCTAATTTATGAAAAACTTCAATAATAGATAAAATATGTTTTTCTCCACCTCCTAAAACATCAAGATAAGGAGTGTAAAGGGCAATTTTTTTATTTTTTAAGTCGACATTTTTCATATAAGAATAAATAGGTAATTGTTTTAGAAAATGATTGATATAAAGATTCAATAATTCCAATCGACCCATCTAAAAAACCAAGATTTTTAAATAGACGTCTTAATAACTCTCCGAAAAACTTTCTAAAAAAAGTGATTAGATTAACTTTTTTATTAGCCTCAAGTAATAGATTAGACTCAATATTTTCGAAAATAATAGTTTTTCTAACCATTTGTTCTAAGTCGCCATGAAAGTAGTGAATTATGGGATTTTTTAGATAACCAACTTTTCCTTGAATAATGGGAGTTGAATGGATTTGTTTTGGCCAACTAATAAAGTTTTTTTTATTTATTAATCTGATTTGATAATCTGGCCACCAGCCCCCATGTTTTAGCCATTTAATTTTTCCGAAAATATTTTTTCTTGAAACTTTAAAATAACTATATGTGTTATTTTTAATAACTGATTTTATCTCGTTGGCTAGTTGATTAGAGATTCTTTCATCAGCATCTAAAATAAAAATCCAATCAGAATTAACTTTATTAATAGCTAATTCTCTCACTGGTTCGACGTAATTAAATTCTGGCGTTGTTAAGATATTATCAATACCTAATTTTTTAGCAATTTCTTTAGTTTTATCTTGGCTTTTCATATCAAAAATATATATGTTTGAGGTAAGATTTTTAGCAGAAAGGATACAATCTTTAATGTTTTCTTGCTCGTTTTTAGTTTGAATTATTATGCTAAGATTAGATGTCATTGAACAAATTATATCAAAAATTAGATTGTTTTTTTAACCCGTAGTTGAATTTCAGTTTTGTTTTCTAATCTTATTTTTTCTTTAATACTTGTTTCTTTTGGTATATTATTTTTTTTCCAATCATTGATTCTGAATTGATAAGAATCATCTTCAATGATGTACCAACATTGATTATTAATAAAATTTTCTTCTTCAATCTGAAGATTATTTTTTCTTGAATAATAACTAATTAAGTAATTGTAAGTATAAGGAATAACTGGAGGAGTGTAGATTTTAAGACAAAAATTTTTAGAGTTTTCTTTTTTAAGAATGTAATTAATAGAATAGTCTATCTCTTTAAATCCAGAGGTTTTTTTATTTTGGCTATTTAGATCTCTGATTAATTTGAAGATTGAAAGAGATATAAGAAAGATTAGTATTAAACAACAGACAAAATAAGTTTTTTTATTTTTTGATATTATAAATAAACTTGTTAAGACTGTAAAAAGCATTATGTATTGAATACCCTCAAAATAATTAAACCAGAAGTTATCCTTATAAAATAAGGATAAAGAAAAAAGAAGAAGGATAATTAATAGATTAAATTTTATTAATTTTAAAATAAAATTTTTATTTTTATAAAAAAAGACCAATGTTGTTAGAATTATTATTAAAAATGCCCCAAAGGCTATTTGAGAATTATAATTATAAAAAATTGATTTAAAATAATGCCAAAAGGCTGTTAATCTATCATTAAAAACTATTTCAAAGGGTTTTGGATTATGGAGTTTTGGTTGAAAAAAGAAGATTACTAAAGTTTTTGTTTGTAAAAAGTTATTTTTTATTTCAAATAATAATCTAGGAATTAAGGGAATTACCAGTCCAAAGGTGGTGTTTGCTATATTTTTTAATTTGAAAAATATTTTTTTATCCTTAGATAAAAGAATAAGTACTAAAAAATATATTGGAATAATAAATAAACCAAAAGAGACTTCAAATTCAAGAATAAAACTTAAGATTAATGAGGTTAAAAATAGATAAATAGATTTTTTTGTTTTTAACAAATAAAAGCTTGTTATTATTAAAAGCAATATTAAATTAGGAACAATGATATTATTACTAACAGAAAAAGATAGAGAGATAAAATAAGAAGAAGTTGAAATTATTGATAAGAAAATTAAAGCAATTAATTTATTAAAGTTTTTTATTAAAAAAAAGAAAAAAAATTAAGTTGGTTAAAAAAGATAATAAAAAAATAAACCAATAAAAACCCATTGGCCAGCCGTCAAAAACAAGATAAGGAATTGAGATTAGATAATACCACCAAGCGCCATGATATAAACCGATAATGCCGGTGGTTGGACCAATAAAAGTAAGATTTTTATAGCGGATAATTTCTTCTGTTTTTAAAAAATCTCTTCCTTGATCATAGGTATAAGGGACAGCCTGATTGATGATTGGATTAATACGAAAATAAATATAAGTAAAAATTAAAAACAAGCTAATTATCCAAAGAGCAATTTTTTTCATAAGGTTTATTTTATAATAAATAAAGTTAATTTATATGGGTAATTTTTTAAGATTTTTTTTTAAAAAAAATTTTATATTGTTTATATTAATAATCTTAGGATTTTTAATTAATTTAATTGTTATTTTTCCAAGTGGTACGTATTTATGTTTAAAAGATAGATGTGGTTTACATTTTTGGGGAGCTAATGAATTTGATGGTGTTTGGCATTTATCTTTAGCAAATATTTCATTTAAAAATGGATTTATCAATCCTCTTCAGTCAAATTCTAGTATAGGTAATTATAATTTTTTGCTTGATTATATAATTTATTTATTAAGTTTAATTGGTATACCAGCAATTATTTCTTATTTTAAGATATTACCTGTTATTTGGTTTATTCTCTTTACTTTGTTAACTTTAAAACTTTTTAGATTGTTAAAAAAATCTTTTTTATTTAAAGTCACCTTACTTTTTATGTTTTATTTTGGTTCTTCTTTATCTTTTCTTTTTAGCCTATATCATCAAAAAACGATTTTTGGTTCATCTGGTTTTTTAGTTATGCCTGCGGCTTTAACTTTAATCAATCTTCAATATGCTTATTCATTAATTATATTTTTAGCAATAGTTATTCTATTAATTTCAAAAAAAGACAATTTTTATAAAAAAGTTTTAATTCTTTTTTTGATTTTTTTATCTTTTGGATTAAAGTTTTATAGCGGAGTGATAATTAGTTTTTTTGTTGGTATATATTTATTACTCACATTTATGAAAGATAAAAAAAATAAAAATTTAATAACATTATTTATAAATTATTTTTTAATTTTTATAATAGCTTTTCTTTCTATTCTTGTTTTTTATAATCCATTTAAGAGAAATTTGAATAGTTCTCCTTTAAAGTTTTCTCCTTTTTCTATAGTTCATCCAATCATAGAAGAAAAAAATCTATTTTATTTAAAAGATTTAGTCAATGCTAGATATTATATTTTATCAACAGGTAAATTAGGGTTAAAATTCTATTTGATAGAATTAATTAGCTTATTAATCTTTGTTATTTTTAATTTTAGTATTAGAATTTTTGGGTTACTATTTTTTGTTTATCGATTAATTAAAAAAAGAGTAAATATTTTAAATCTGTCTTTTTTCTTAACAATAATTTTTTCTACATTAATAACAGTATTTTTTGTTCAAGGAAGTAGTTCTGGTTGGTGGAATGTAATTCAGTTTTTTTATTATGCGATTTTTTTATCCAATTTTTTATTAGCTGATTTTTTAGATAATATAAAAAAGTCTTTTGTTAAAGCTTCTTTAATTTTTTTAGTGATTTTAATAAATATTCCAGCAAACTTGGACATATTGAAAAACTTTGATTTTGTATTTGATCCAAAATCAAGTTATATAGAAAATAAAGAATTAGAAGCTTTAGAGTTTTTAAGAAAACAACCTTATGGAGTTGTTTATAAAGCTAATTATAGTCATTATGATAATTCATCTTTTAAATTAAGAGAAAAAAATGATTCACCTTATGTATCTGCTTTAACAGGAAAACCTTTTTATTTATCATCTTTAGGTTTATTAGATTTAGTTGGAATAGATTATTCAAATAGGTATAATAAGATTAAAAATAAAGATTGTAGAGAAATAAAAAATATTAATTATTTTTACATAATTAAAAATACAAAAGATGTTTTTTTTGAAGAGTGTCAAGATAATTTTAATAAGAAAAAAGTTTTTGAGAATGATTTGGTAATTATTTATAAGGTTTTAAAATAAAAATTGAGGTTAAATATAAATAAGGAATTAAAAGCATAAGATATCTTACATTAGTTATACTGTAAATTTGAGTTAAAGAATAGATAATAATCCATAAAGTAATCGGCGATAGAAAGATTTTTTTAATAAAAAAAGAGATAAGAGTTATTATTGTTGAAATTGGCCAAAATATACTAAAAAGAGATTCTTTAATAGTTTGTTTTAGATTAATAAAAAATTCTCCTTTAAATAGTAAGAGAAATAACGAATTATTTAAAAAAACAAACTCTTTTCGACCCTCCTGGTTAAAGATAAAAATATATTTTTGTAATTTTAAAAAATCAATGAAGTTATATCCTCTGGCAAAATATTGAAAATAATTTAATATAAATACAGTTAAAGTAATTATTTGACCAAATAAATAATAAATTAGAGTTTTTAAGTTTTTATTAACAAAAAAATATACAATTGTAGTTAAAAAAATAGGTAGCCAGAGAGCATAAAATTTAGTACTGATAATTAATCCTAAAAAAAAGTTTGATAAAAAAATTAGTAAGTAATTTTTAGAATTGGTTGATTTGATTAAAAAATAAAAATAAAAGTTTAAAAATGAAAAGGTTAAAAGATCAAGCAGAGTTAAAAAATAATTAACAACAAAAACTGGTTCAAAAAATAAGAAAATTGACAGCAATAAGGAAATTAATTTTTCTTTTAAGACAAGAGTTGTTAATAAATAAAAACTGAAAATTGTCAATATTCCTGATAAAAGACTAAAATAATACTCATTTTTTAAATAAATTCCTGATAGACCAATTAAGTTTTTTCCTAAAGGTGGATGTTCAGAATTAATTAAGATAATGTTTTCACCTAATATATATTTAGTTCCAGCATAAGTATATAGAATATCATCACCAATTGGGTTTTTGCTTTTTGAGATAACCCATTGAGATTGGTTATAAAGTTTTTCGTATTTTTTTAAATCAAATTTATTATTTAAAATTTTTTTAAAATCAAAAAGCTTATATGACTTAAAAAAGTTATAAATAATTCCTAAAACAAGAAGAAAAATAATGATTTTTTTCTTCATAATTTATAGTTTGCCAAAAATATAGTTTTTTATAAGATGAATTTTAGTTCGTAAAGGAGCGTATTTTAATCCAAAAATTAATCGGTTTTTTCTTTGATATTTTTGATGAAGAAGTGAACCACTACCACTAGTTGATTGAGCATTCTTATGCCAGATAATGATTTTTGGCAGATACATTAGTTTAAATCCTTTTCTTTTAATTCTCTCACAATAATCAGTATCTTCATAATAAAGAAAATATTTTTCATCCCAAAAACCAACCTTTTCAACCACTTTTTTATTGAAAAAAAACATACAACCAGTGATAAAATCAGTTTGTTCTTCTTTTTCATATTGGCTATTATCAACTTCATTTACTCCTCGATGATAAGTAAAACAATTTTTCCAGTCATCAATTCCACCGGCATACCAGATAACTTTGCCAATATCAGATTTTTTATATTTCTTATGATATTCATAACCTAGAGCATAATAGATTTTTCCTCCAAAAACATCATATTTTTTAAATCCTTTTTCTGCTTCAATAAGGAAGTTTTTTTCAAAAATTATGTCATTGTTTATAGCGCAAAATTGATTAATTTTATTTTTAATAAAGTATTTTACTCCTTCGTTAATACCAAAAGCATAACCTTTATTTGGTAATTGTTTTAAAACCACCTTCATTGGGTATTTGTCGATTTTAAAACCTTCTTTTTTAGAAGAGACATCACTAATAAAAACAGTAGTTTTTTCTGAATGTTTAATTTTTGCTAAAGAATCAAGAAATTCACGAGTTAATTGATATTGGTTATAATTAACTGTTACTAAACCTATCATAATAATTTTTTTATTAACTTATTAATTAAGTTTTGGTTTTTTTTCCAATGTAAAGTCTCCTTTAGGCCAGCTTTGAAAAATGATTCTGGATTAATTTCTTCATTATTAATAAATTTTTTCATTTCTAAATAATAAAAATAAACTAAAAAATAATAGAACATTTGTAACCAAGCTAAAACAAAACCAACAACTCCATCTTTATAACCTTGGAAAGTAAAATAACGACTAATAAACTCAGAAAGACTTTTTTTTATAGTTATTGTTAGATTTAACTCTTTGTTGTTTTTTGTTAAAAATTCAGCCTCAGACTTAGCATAACGTTTAGCTTTTTCTAAGTATTGATCAAGATTGTTGTAGTTATAATGAACAATTGCTAGTTCTTCTTTAGCTTCAATTAAAAATTCTTTACCTTGAGTTATTGGTTGACTGTGTAAAGTTTTTGGCCAAAAAACTTTATTTTTTTTAAAAACTCTAATTTGATAATCAGGCCACCAACGGCTATGTTTAATCCATTGATCAAAGATAAAATTTTTTCTTGGAATTAAAAAATAGTCAGCAGAGTTATTGTTTATTTTTTTAGTAATTATTTTTTTTAGATCATCAGTTAAAATTTCATCGGGATCAAGAAATAAAAGCCAGTTATTTTTAGCATATTTTTTAGTTTCTTCTCTTATTAACTCAACATAAGGAACAGATTTAGAAAATTTAATGACTTTAATTTTTTTATTTTTTAAAAAAAATTTTTTATCATTTAAACCAATATCAATTAGGATAATTTCATCAGAGATATTATTAACTGATCGAAGAGTTTCTTTAAAGTTAGTAGGAATGTTTTTAATAACAATAATAGTGGAAATTTTATTAGTCATTAAATTTAAATAAAAATTTAAATTCTTTAATTAAATTTATTTTAAAAATAAATTTCAAACTTAATAAATAACTTATTATACCGCTTAAAATATAAACAAGCAAAAATAAAAAGTTATTTTCTAAGATTAGATTTAAAAATGATAAAGCTATTACCATAATTAAAGAAGAAAAGAAAAAAGGAAAGATATTTTTTATTAAATTAAAATTAATATATTTTTTTGTAATTAAGATAACAATGATAAATGAAGATGATAAAAGAATTAAACTAATAGGAAAACCAAATCCTTGGTAAAAAAAAGTTAGGATAGGAGTTAATACCCAAGTAGCAATTGTCCAAAAAATCATAAATTTAAAGGAAGCTGATATTTTACCAATACCATTAAGAAGATTAATAAAAGGAGTTGAGTATGAAGAAAATAAAGATGATAAAGAAAAAAGATAAAAGTAAGGCAAAGCCTCAAACCATTTATTATATTTAGGAATAATAAAAATTAACTTTGGCATAATAAAAATTAACCCTAAAATTGAAGGAATAATAATTGATGATTGATAGTAGATTGCTTTTTCAATGATGTTTTTTAATTTATCTTTATTATCTTGAAGTTGAGAAAACAAAGGAAAAAGAACCTTGCTTAGATTATCCATAATAATTCTAATTGGTGCTTCAGCCCATTTTTTTGCCCAACCTAAATATCCTAAAACCTCAAAACCTAAAACTTTTCCTAAATATAAAATTAATAGATCATCTTTAATTAAAGCTAAAAGGGAACTAGTTTGAAATGGTAGACCAAAAGATAAAAGTTTTTTTAAAACTTCTTTATTAACTCCAAAACTAATTTTCCAAAAAGAAATAATATAAATTAAAATAACACCAATTAAAGATCGGATAAAAACAGCAATAGTAAAACTATTAATATCAAATTTTAAGATTGCTAAAAAAATCACTGAAAGATAAAAAAGCGTATTTTCAATTATTTGGACAAAGACAATTTTTTGAAATTGAAGATTTTTTTCTAATTGAATAGAGGGAATAGTTTTTAGAGAAGAAAGGAAAAAACTTAAAAGCAATGACCAATAAAGATATTTACCTTGTTGAGGGAGTTTATAAAAATTGATGATAAAGTTTGTCATTAAAAAACCAATCATAACAAGAGACAAAATTAGAATTTGCTGAATTGTAAAAGCAGTTTTTTTATCTTCATCAGTGATTTGTTTTTTTTGAATTAATGAGGCAGCTAAACCAATGTCAGAAAAGTAATTTAAAATAGAGATTAAGGAAAGAGTAGTAAAATAAACCCCAAAAACCTTAGGAGAAACAATGATAGTTAAGACCAAGTTAGCAATTAAACCTAAAAAAGCCGAGTAACCGCTTTGAAAAAAAAGACTTAAAGTAGAGATAATGGTTTTCTTTTTTAAATTTTTTTTATCTTCCATAAAAATTTTAAGATTAATAAAAAGCTAATTAAGGATAGAATATTGGCAATTTTTTGAATGATTGTTTGTTGATATTTGATTTTAATTTCTTTTTTAATATTATTATTTAGTTCAACTATTGGTCGACCAAACTGGTCAATATTTTTTGGATAATAGGTTTTATTGTTAATATATATTTGCCAATAAGGAAGATAACTGATATTGATAATAATTTTTTTTGATGAAGTTTGAATTAATTTTTCAAATGGTTCATTTTTTATTAATTTTATTGGTTGATAATCAAGAGAGTTAGCTGGTAAACCTTTTTCTAAAAACTCATCTTTTAAATAGTCTTGATTTCTTTTTGGTTGGTATTTTAACCAGTAATTATAGTCAACAGTTTTTGGTAAGTATTCATATACCTTATAAGAAACGTTTTTTAAGAGATAATCTTTTGAAAGATATAATTTATTAAATTGATCTATATTAACCTCAGTTTTTTTAAAAAATTTTTGATTATAAAAAATAATTATTAAACTGCTTATAAATATAATTAAAGATAGTTTTTTAAAATTATTATTTAAATAAACGGCTCCAATAAAAAAACAAATACCAAAGATAATAAAAGCTAAAAATCGCCAAGGAAACTGAAAAAAGTTTAGATAGCTTTCCAATAACTTAGCAATAGAGTAAGATAAATAAGTGGAAAAAAATATTGATAAAAAGGTAATTAATATAAAATAGACAAAATCTTTAGAGTTTTTTTTATCTTTAAGTTTTTTTATTAAGAAGAATAATCCTATTACTCCTAAAATTATTTGCGGCTTACCGATCATAAAAGCCATACCATCATTTTGACAGCCTGGAACCGAGCCACCATAACCCCAATAATTAGTTGTCCATAGTTGCCATAGACATAAAAGATGATCGGAAAAATTAGTGTGTTTGGATAAGGTAGTTGCCCAGGCATAATTAATCTCTAAAATTGCTGGAATAAAATAATAAGAGTTCAAAATTAAGGCAAAAAATAAACTTAATAAGTTTCTTTTTTTATTGGGGAGGATAAAAATAAAACCAATAACAATTGGTAAAAAAACTAAAGATAAAATATTATGAGTGGTTAAAATTAGTCCTAAAATAATTATTCCAAGAAAAAAATCTTTTTTAGAAAATTTAACGGAGTTTTTTTTTAAAAAATAAAACGCTAAGGGCATTAAAGCAATAAACCAGATTTCTCCTAGATTGCCTCTGATAAAAATTTCACTAGCGATCCAAGGAGAAGAGGCATATAATAAACCAGCAGTTAATCCTTGATAGAAACCAAAATATAAGCTGATTAATTTATACATTGAGTAAAAACTAATCACAATAGCTAAAAGAAAAGAGATTTTAAGACTATTAATAATAGAAAATCCAATTAAATGAAAAAATGAGGTAATCCAATAAGAGGCAGGCGCATAGTAATTAAAAATCGGAAAACCAAGATTAAAGTTAAATTGAGGAGCAATTCGAGGTGGAATTTGACCATTCTTAAGATTTAAGACGAACTGATGAATTCTTGCCGGTTGAGTTTCATCGTGAAAATCAAACATAAAATTACTTAAGGGATTAAGATTTTTTCCCAAAAAAAAGATTATCAAAAAAATTGAGATAGTGATTAGTATTTTTTTAATCATTATTTAAAAGTTGATAAAAATAAAAACTATGTTTATTACCAGGCTTGTCAATTTTTTTAATTAGTTTAATTGGCCAGTGTTCTGGAAATTTGTTAGTATCAGAGAAAAAAATATAGACGTTGTTGTCTTTTAATAAAGAGAGATTTTTAAAAATATTTTCTTCTTTTAAAGGCCAGTAAGCTTTAATAGTAATTTTATCATTTGATTTTATAAAAACGTCTAAGACATCATGACTAATACCAAAATTACCTTCAGCAATAATAATAGACGGTTTTTGTTTAGATTTCTCTCTTACATAGTCAATAGTTTCTTTTACTCCCCAACCAGCTGGCCATCCTTCAATATACTGGCCGCGATCAACTGGAGGAAAAGGAATATTTTTATAATCAAAAATTATTGTGTAGTTAAAATAAATAGTTGATATTAAAACTAAAAAAATTAATGTTTTTTTTATTTTTGAGTTTGAGATAAAATAACCAGCTAAAATTAAAAAAAATGAAGCAAAAAATATTAGATAACGAGGGGTTAAAACTTTAGTAAAAAAAATAATTGCTAAAAAAGGAATAATAAACCAAAAAAAGAAGAATAATCCTAAATTAAACTGTTTTTTAATTAATTTTATTAAACCAAAAACTCCTAAAACTCCTAAAACAAATCCCATTTCCCAGAAAATATATAAAGGAGCATATTTTAAATTGTGCCAAAAATACTGAAAAGGAGTTTTTAAGAATTCCGAAAAACTCATAATAAAGGTAAGATTTTTTTGACTGACATAATGAAAAAAAGGTGATAGTCTTTGAATGTTATAAATTATTAAAGCCAAAAAACTTCCAAAACCAAAGAGGATAAAGTAATTAAAACTATTTTTCAAAAAATGTTTGAGTTTTTTTTCATAAATTAAGATTGGCGCCAAAACTCCTAAAAGTAAAAAAATTCTTACCGTTGATTTTGCTAAAAGAAAAATACCAGTAGTTAGTCCTAAAATTAAAGAAGCGGACAGTTTTCTTTCTTTAACTAGATAAATTAATAAAAATAAAATCCATACTGATCCAGCATTAACCCAAGAATCAATTAAAGCCATTCGTTCATAAAATAAAAAATAAGGAGTGATTAAATAAAGAAAACTGGTAATAAAAGCAGTTTTTTTTCCAAATAAATAAAAACTTAAGGAAAAAACTCCTATTAAACTAATTAATCCACCAATAACACCGAATAATCTACCGGCTAATAAAGCATTTTCAGGAAATAATTTTAAAAAAGGAATTGTTCCCCAAGTTTGTAGAGGTTGTTTACCATCAGTTAAAGAGATAAATCGCCAAGAAGCATCTTTCCAAGCCACTTTTGCCCAACGAATATAAATACCTTCATCACAAAAAATTGGAAATTTATCAAGATTAATTAAACGAGTAAAAAGAAAAAGAATAATAATGAAAAACCCAATTAGTAAATGCTTTTTGGAAAAGTTTTTTTTGAAAAAATCAATAATTTTGAAAACATCAAACATATATAAATAAAATTAATAAAATTTTATCATAATCGTTATTGATTAATAATTTGAAAAGTTCTTATATAATAACTAGTTTTATAAACTATCTTTTTATATTTTAGATATTTTTTTGACTGACATTTAGCTGGTTCGCAGATATAGAAAATATTTTTAGTGTCTTGACAAGTTGGT
>DAIQPK010000054.1:0-4525 GCA_036787375.1 Patescibacteria group bacterium | reverse complement strand
GCCGATCCTTTTCCTTGATTTTTTTTATTGATAACTTTTATATTTTTATTTTTTTGGACAATTTTTTCAATAATTTTTTTAGAATCATCAGTTGAGCCGTCGTTAACAATAATTATTTCTTTATCAAAACTCTTTAATTTAATTTTTTTTATTTTCTCAAATAACAATTTAATATATCTTTCTTCATTAAAAACAGGAATGATAATTGATAGTATTTTTCTTTTCATATCTTCTTAAATACAATCACTTTAGGATGATCATAAACTGTAAATCCTTCATCAGCCCATTGATCATCAAAGTAAATTTTGATATTGAAAATTGGTATTCTCAAACTCGGATAAGAAGTAAACTCTTTAATTTTTTTAAAACAGATTTTTTTGTTAGAAAACTTATCAATAAAACACTCATCTTTTAAAATATTATTATAAAACTCACTCATTATTGGATATTTTCCTGGAACTTGAGGAATACTTCCCCAACCTCGATTGGATGACATCACATAATAGTCAGCCTTATCCAATAAACTCATCATCTTCTCCCATTTTTCTTTACTATCAGACCAAAAAACTGGTAAAAGTTCTGTCTGAAAATTTTTTCCGTAAGTTTTACTAACCCACAAAGGCAAAGGATCATCCCATTCTTCTCCTAAAATCACTGATTGATTAGGAAGATTTTTATAAATCCACTCTGAAGCAACCACTCGTGAATGACGATTAGTGTAAATTGATATAAACATTAATGGCCATAAGAAAAAAATAAAACATAAAACATGAAACATGAAACGTAAAAAATAATACTTTAACCTTTTATTTTTTTGATGAAAAATTAATTTAAACAAATAATATAAACCATAACCGGCAAAAATTGAAGCAAAAGGATAAAGAAAAATAAAGTATCTTAAAGTCGGATTAACCTGAAAACTTTGATATAAAAAAACTCCTAAAAACCAGAAAAAAACCACTAATAATAAATTATCAACCTTAGTATTTTTTTTATTTTTAAAGTCTTTTAAATATTTTTTTAAAAAATAAATCACCCCAACTAGAAAAAACAAGCTTGAAGCCGCTCCAAAACCAATGACAATATTATTAATTAAACTGTGAGTTAATGGATTTTTGCTTAACCACTGAACCATTGGCGGATACCAATTATCTAAACTTTTTACAGTCAAGTACTTTAACTCATTAATATTTTTCAAAAACTGACTACTTAGTCTTGAATCAAAAAAATTAATGTTTTCAAAATAATAAGGATTAACTAAACGGAGAAAAAAATAAGTTAGTATTAAAAAGAGAACGGGCTTCCAAAGAAGGTCCGTCCTCATCAAAAAAAAACTTAGAATCAACAAAGGTAATAAAAAAATTGCTGTTATTTTTGATCCTAATGCCATAGAAAATAATAGACTTGAAAAAACTAAATAAATAAATTTATTCTTTTTTAAAAAAAGAAACTTTAAAGAAAAATAAAAACTGGCAAACATAAAAAAATTTAAAAAACTATCAACAGCAAAAAAATGACTCAACTGAATTGGCAAAACCGATAAACCATAAATTAATGAGGAAAAAAAACCAATAATTTTTTTATTAGGAAATAAAAGTAAACAAGTCTTGAAAATTAAAATTATAACTAAACTGTCAAAAAAGGCTGATAATCCCCTTCCCAACAAAGTAAAATCATTATAATTGTCTAAATTTAGTTTCACTGCTAAAACTTTATTTAGATTTAAAGGAAAGTTGCCATAAACAAAAAATGGATAACCAACATTTCTTGGATTCATTAATGAGGTTTTTTGGTTAAAATAATCATTTAAATTATTTGGTAACTTTAACGCATTTCCCACCATGATTAAAAATCTTTCATCAGGATGAAGATGGAAATTCTCATCCCAGTTAAGATTATAAAACCGAAAAAAAACACTAATTAAAAAAATTAAGATAAAAACTGTTTTTTCTAAAAAATAGCGCCTCATATTAAGCCAAAAGCCACTAGAAACAACCGAGAAAAACAACCGAGTCGGTTATACTTAGTGGTATAATTAATAGATTATATATGAAAATATATGAAAAAAAAGTTTTAAAAATTGGTTTTGATTTAGATGGAGTGATTCTTTATAATCCAGTAAGAATTTTTCGTGTTTTTATCACTGATTTTTATAAAAGAATAAAAAACAAAATTCTGGGAAAAAAAGACCAACCGAAGTTTTATATTCCCAAAACCAATTTTGAAAAATTTATCTGGTTCATTCTTCATAAAACCAGCTTTATGATTAATCCTGGTTACGAAAAAATTCAACAATTATCAAAAATAAAAAATGTTAATCTTTATCTAATTACCGGTCGCTATTCATTTTTAAAAAAAGACTTAAATAGTTGGCTAAAAAAGATTAAAGCAAAACAAGTTTTTAAAAACTGTTATTACAATCAAAAAGATGAGCAACCCTATATTTTTAAATTAAAAATGATCAAAAAACTTAATTTAGATTTCTATATCGAAGATAACTGGGATATTGTCAAAGAATTAATAAAACAGAAAAAAACTAAGATTTTATGGATGACTAATTTATTAGATAGAAAAATTAATTACCATTTGAAGTTTTATTCTTTAAAAGAAGTTTACCAATATTTAAAGAAATTTGTTTAAAAAAATTAGTCTCCTCATTAATAAAATAATGGAAAATATCTTGAGTAGTAATAATATTTAATGGTTTTTTATCTTTATCAATAATAATGACACTACCTATCTTTTTTTCTAAAATTAAATCGATTACCTTTAATAGATTATCTTCTGATGACAGACACAAAACATTTTTTTTATAATAATTCTTTATAGATAATAACATTAACGAAGTTTTTATACCTAAACGATCGCCTCGATTTTCTCTAGTTTTTGGTTGAGTTATTAAGTTAATTAAATCATAATATGCCAAAATTCCTTTTAATTTATAATTTCTATCAACAACAATTAATTTTGAAACCTTGATTTTTTTAAAGATATTTAATGCTTCACCTAGTTTACTATCTTCAAAAATTAAAACCGGAAGCTTTTTATACTTAATAAACTGACTAATCTTTTTCTTAAAAATTGGCAAGCTTTTAATATGTTTTAAAACCCTTCTAGCCGAAATAATTCCGACAAACTTACCATCTTTATTAAAAACCGGTAAATAATGAACTTTTGACTCAATAAAAAGTTGACAAACTTTGGCAATTGGATAGTTAAGATAAATTTTTGGTGGATGAAAAAGACAATTAATTACTTTAGTATTTACCGGATATGAGTTTTTAATTATTGTATAATAAGGACTAATTACTCCTAAAAACTTTTCTTTATCAAAAATAAAAGCCGCATCATGAGAAGTTGATAACTTATTTAAAACTGAGGTTAAACTATCTTCTAAAGAAGCTTTAATAATATTATCCTCTTTGAGGATATTTAATAACCTCATAGATTAATTTTATATCAAAAACAAACCATTTTTGTAAATAGTTTTTTTAACCTTGTCTTTTAGAATTACTTCAACTGTCTTTGGCAAAGCATTAATAATATCCGTATGTTCAACTGAGTCATTATAACCTAGTTTTTGCCAATCTTTTTCTTTCATTTTTAATTTATCTCCAGAAAAACAGTCATGATAGGATGAACCAATAGCAATATGACTATTACCATAATTTCCACCAAAGTTTTCATCATATAAAGTATTAGCCATAAATTTATTTATCCGAGAAAATCTTTTATCAGTTAAAGAAAACTCGCCAATTTTATCAGCATTTTTTTGTTTAATCATCTCTTGAATTAATTTTTCATTCTTTTTTGCTTTTGTGTTAATAATGACACCATTTTTAAACTCTAGATAAATATCTTCAATTAAATTACCATAACGATATAAAGGAAAGTCAAAATAAATTTTTCCCTCGGTGCCTCGCCAATCAGGTGAAGTAAAGATTTCAAAAGAAGGAATATTAGCTCCTCGTCCTCCTTGCCATAGTCTTTTTTCTCCTAATTTAACCCATAAATCAGTGTTTTTTGAAATAAGATGAATTTTTTCAATTGGTAATTGATTTAACTTTTTTTTTAAATCTTCAATTTGAGAAAAAACTGTTTTCCAAGTCTTAATTGGATTATCTTCATCTAAAAAACAAGCTCTAATTATTTGTTGCCAATACCCCTTAAGCGTTAATTTTGCCTCAGTCGCCATTTTTTCAGTTGGATATAAACATAAAGACCAAGTTAATTTTCCTTTATCTTCTTTTTCAAAAAGCCATTTTTTAAAAAGTCGGCGCTGGTTATTGGCTAAAATTATTTTTCTGGAATCAATATTTTTTAATAAAAACGGGTCTTTAGGAGCCATTAAATAAAGTCGATGGTCGATTGTTTTAACTAAGGTTTTAAAGTATTTTTTTGGAAAAAATCTCAGTTGATCATCTGAAGCAATCTCAAACATTGCTTTTTCAAAATCCTCATCAGCTGACCTAACCATTGGATAACCACCTTTTTCTAAAATCCTTTTAAAAATTGCTAAAGCCAA
>DAIQPK010000053.1:0-4533 GCA_036787375.1 Patescibacteria group bacterium | reverse complement strand
TTTTTAATAATTGGTTTATTAATAGCCTTTTCTAATAAATTCTGATTGTGTAAAATCTCTTTTTTTAAAGCGTTAATATCTGATTTTTTTGCTAGATCAGAAGTGTCTAAATTATTATTAGTGACATAATTATTAGTAGTATTTGATGAACTATTGGAAATTGTTCTATTACCAAAATTCCAAATATTGGCAATTAAATCACCAAATGAAGATAAGGTCCTTGAAGAATAATTCCAAATATCAGTTGGCAAACTACCAAAAGCTGATAATGTTCGACTAGAATAAGTCCAGACTGAATTACCAATATCTGATAATGAAGGAACAATATTTTGTAAAGCCTCACCAAAACTTCTGATTGATTAAAATCTTCTCTTTTTGCATTCCAAACGGCTGAAGCAACATCATTTTTGGTTAAAGCTGAGGGAGAACTTCAATCTTAAAGCTTTTATCTAAACATAAATACTCATTTTCTGCTTGACAACAAATTTGTGTTCGATAAATACCAGCTGAAGGCGTAGCTGGAAAAGAATAAAAATACCAACCATCAGAACTAACAGACATTATTTCTGAGTTAATAAATAAATTACCATCTGGATAACGACTAGTTAACCGACATTCAGCTGTAACAATAGGCTGATAAAGATCATTAAATAAAAACTCACCAATTAAACAATTATCACCTAAATAACACTTTTGATATTCAAAAGCTTGAACTTTTTTAAAGGCCAAAAAAAATATAAAAAGAAAATAATTAACAAAATTTTTTTTATGTTTTTCTTGTTTATTATCATTTTTGGCTTTATAACAAACTAAATAATTATATCATAATCATATCATATATATGATACTATAATAATAAAAGGTTTTTTTTATTTTGTCAAGAGATAAAATATATAAAAAAATAATATATTTTAATTTTTAGCTTTAAAATAATATTCTCTTGACAAAATGAAAAGATTAAGATATAATTATTTTAATAATATGAAAACATATTATTACACAAAAAACGATTTAATAAAAAATAATTTAGAAAAAATTGACCAATTAAGAATTAAATTCGCTCTTAAATCTTTAAATCCTAAAAATCTTTACTATCTTCAGTGGGTAACTCTCAATAACAGAATTAATTTATTAATAGATTTTAATGAGATAAAAAATACTAATAGTTTTAAAGAATTATTAAAAAATTTATTTATTTATATTTATTATAATTTTTTTGGTTTAACTAATATTTTAAAAACTAATAATCTTTTAGATTTATATTTTAAATACTTTAATGGAAGATTATTAATATCCGAAAACGAAATTGATAAGGCGCTGAAATACATTCAAATTAGTCAAGAACATCCTATAATTCAAGCTTGTATAAGTAAAATTATTTTTTTTGATCTTAATTCGTTTTCAAAATTTAATAATCTTTTTTCTGACATTATCTTTAATTTATTTTTATATAAATATGGTTATGATTTTAAAAAAATAGCTGTTTTTGAAAATATATATATTCCTAACAGTTTTAAAAAAATCTTTTCTCAATCTTTAAAAAAGGAAAACTTAACTCCTTGGATAGAGTTTTTTACCTCAGAATTAGTTAATCTATTAGAAAAAACCTACCAAGAAATCGATCAAAAAAAAGAAACCGTCAATTATTCTTTTTTAAATGAAAGACAAAAACAAATTCTTTTTCTTTTTGAAAATCCAGAAATAAAAATTACTAATAAGTTAATTATGAAAAAATTTAAAATTTCTCCTGTTACTGCTTCTCGAGATCTAGCAAAATTAGTTAAATACAACTTAATAATAATGGTTGGCAAAGGTAGATCAACTTATTATTTAAAAGTTTAAAACATCTTTAAAATCTTTTTCCTGATAATTGCCAATTAAGGCTAAATTTAATCTTTCCTCTTTAAAAATCTCTTTTGCCAAATCAACTACTTGTTCAATTTTTACTGATGTAATTTTTTTTAATATTTCTTCAGGAGTCTCTAATTTATTCATTAATAACTGTTTTACACCGAAAAAATTAGCTAAATTAGTAGTGTCCTCTAAATAAAGTATTAATCTTCCCTTAATCATCTCTTTTGCTCTTTGAAAATCCTCTTTTTTCAATTTTCCTTGAATAATTTTTTGATGTTCTTTTAAGATCACCCTAATTGATTTTTTAACTTTATCCAAGTTATTAGCCACTCCAGTATGGACCGCATAATAACCAGTATCAGTAAAAGACTCAGTAAATGAGGAGATATAATAACAAAGGCCTAATCGCTCCCTCACCTCTATAAAAAGCCGGCTGGACATACCGCTACCTAAAATAGTTGATAAAATCTGTAATGGATATTTTTTTTCGTCAAAAAAAGAAAATGTCGGAAAACCTAAAACAAAATGGGTTTGCTCTGTTTTTTTATTTTTTATCAGTATTTTTGGTTTTTTCTGATCATTAAAATAAGAAATAAAATCAGTTCTCTTCTTTCCTGACCATAAAGAAAATTTTTCCTCTAATAAAAAAATTAAGTCGCGGGCAATTTTTTTATTTTCTAATAATCTATCAGATTCTTTTCTAATTAGATTAGAGGCAAGAAATTTTTTGCGCTTTAGGGGTGTAGTGGTCCCCATTGTGCCAAAAAATTTCATTGGCGAGAGATTAATTTTTTTTAAATTACCCGCTATTACCAAAACCGCATTTTCTGGTTTATATAACTTATTAATATAATCTATAAATGTCTGTCTATTAAAACTTAAAACTGTTTCTTTTTTTCCCGCAATATCAAAACCTAATGGATGATCTTCGCCAAAAATTAAATTATCAAATAGATCAAGAATCTTTCTCTGCGGATTATCCTCATACATATTAATCTCTTCAACAATCACTCCTTTTTCCCTTTCTATCTCATCTTTAGCTAAAATTGGATTTAAAATCATATCTGATAATACATCAATCATTGTTAAAAAATGCTCAGGTGTAGATTTTATCCAATAACCAGTATGATCCTTTGAGGTAAAAGCATTAAAAACTCCGCCAATTCCTTCAATAGTTGAAGAGATTAAAAATGAGTTTGGATATTTTTTACTACCCTTAAAAGCCATATGCTCAAAAAAATGACCGATACCATTATTTTTCTTATTTTCATATCGACTACCAGCACCAACTAAAAGTAAGGTTGTTAAAGAAGAAAAAGCATTATTTTCCACAAAAAGTAGTTTAAGCTTATTTTTTAAAGTATATTGATAAATTTTCATTTAAATATTTTAAAAAAAAATATTCTTAGAAACAAATTAAAGTCTAATATACTCGCTTAACCAAGAAGAAATTGGCTCCAAATTAAAATAGTTCCAGTCAGAATCATTGCCTATTTGAAACAAAGTTACTCCTTTTACATAAGAATCTTTTTTTAGCTCATTATCAAACCAAACTAACCAATTTTTATAATCATCTACTCGACCTGATTTTAAATAACCACCAGAAGGATCGCCTCCTTCAGCTACTCCTCCCTCAGATAATATCAATGGCATATTTAAAAGTTCTGGGGCTGAAGAACTAAAAAAATTATAAAACTGACGATATCTCAAAGAAAGATTTATCTCCTGATTTAGATTTTGACTATAACTAAAAGTATAACCATGATAACAAAAAGCACCACCCATATTTTTTATTGCTTTTAAATCTTCAAGAATATACCCTAATTCTGACGCCTCAATATTGCCAACCGGAATTCCACCAATACATGTTTTTACTCCATAATAATTTAGAGTTAACTCGGTTAATTTTTTCCAAAAAGCACCGTTCCATTTTATCTTTGCCTCCCCCCACCACTCAGGAGTTGTCTCAAATTCGTTTGGATTTTGCATATAATCAAAAAGTTGTCGTTTATCACCTAAGGCCTCTATGCCTGGTTTAACTACTCGATTAAAAAAGTCTTCAGCTGAAGAAACTGGATTAGAAGAGAGAGAATAATAAAGTCCTTGAGTGCCATTATAAAAACGGACAATCACTATTCCTTGAGGGACTCTTTGTTTATAGGCTCGAATTGCCTCAAAAAAAGAAGGGTCAGACAATGGCTCAATCACCTTAATTACTGGCGGATTACCTTCTATAATTTTTTTTGCCCCATTAGTTAAATGACCTATCATAAAAATACCTAACTTACTTTTTGATAAAGAATCTGCTGATGGTAAATTTTGTTGATTTGGAGTTGGTCGAGAAGTTGGAGTGGGAGTTTTTTTAATAACTTTTGTTGGTTTAGGAGTTGATGTCGGTATGATAGTTGGAGAATTTGAGATAGTTACTAAAGAAGGTTGAAAAACTACTTCTTTAAATTGTAAAGTTGGGTTGGTAAAAACTTTTAATGTTGGCGTAGGAGTTGATTTAAAAAGATAGCCTAAGTTTTTATATCCTCTTCTAAAAAAACCAGCAATCTCTTTTCCCCAAACAACAATAACTAAAGATAAAATTATAGTAAGAATGATTTTAATTCTTTTTTTAATTATTGTTTTTATCATCATCAAACAATGCTGAATTTTAAAAAATAGCTTGTTTTT
>DAIQPK010000052.1:2468-4721 GCA_036787375.1 Patescibacteria group bacterium | reverse complement strand
TAACCAGGATATTTTTTTAAAAAATATGAAAATATTTAAAAATAAAAAAATAATTTTAAGAATTTTAATTATTACCGGGATATTAAGTTTTTCTTTTTATTTCTTTTTTAAAAATATCTTTTTTCAATATCTTTTTAAATCAAGAGCTAGTAGTGAAACAGCTACTTTGGATTTTACCTCTGATAGTATAACTTTTAAACAAGAAGAAACTAAAAATATAGGATTTACTTTAACTGCAAGCAATAATAATAAAATCTCAGGAGTTGATCTTTATTTTAAGTATAATTTAAATAATAAAGATTTGATTGAGTTTGTTAATTATTCAGTTCAACCAGAAAATTATTTTGAAGAAGTAAAAAAAGAAATAATAGATAGTTCAGCTTATGGAGGGTGTAAACTACTAAGATTAGTATTATTAGCAAAAAAACCTACCGCAGAGTTAGTTGGTTCTTTAGTTTTTAGTTTGCAATTTAAGGCTAAAAAAATAAAAGGAGAAACCAGTGTTTCGGTAATGGCCTCAACAGGCGATATAAAAAATCAGGTGGTGGGACCGATAGGCAGTGGTTCTTTAGAGTATGATTATAGAGTTTCAAGAGATGCAACAAATATAACAGTTAATGATCAATCACTGTGTAGTCAAAATTCTGATTGCGGAACTAATGCTATTTGTACAGATCAGAGTTGTGTTTGTAACTCTAATTATTATGATTGTGATGGGAATTGGAGTAATGGTTGTGAATCAAATATTGTCTGTTCTCAGGTGACAACAACTCCCACTTCTACACCTATAATAACATCTACTCCTACCCCAATTGAAACTGCCACTCCTACAACAACACCAGGAAGCGGTAATGTTAGTTTAGGCTTAAAACTAAAAACTCAAGCTATTAATAAAAAACCTGAAGACAGTAAAATGAGTTTTAAAGTCAAGTTAAGAAAAGAAGGTCAAACTAATCTTTATGAGGCGGTAGGTATTTTTGACGCTGATGATCAAGGTCGATGGATGGGAAAAGTAAACTACCAACTTAATGACTTAAGTGGTGATTGGATAGTTTATGTTAAAGGTCAGTATCATATCCAAAAAAAGATCTGCGATTCTGTTCCCACAGAAGATAAACCTGGCTTATATCGCTGTAGTTATGGAAAAATTAAGTTAAATCCAGGAGAAAACAGTTTTGATTTTAGAGGTATTACTTTGTTAGTTGGTGATTTGGATGGTAATGGAGTAGTTGACTCAGTTGATTTTGCTATGGTAAAAAATAATTTAGGAAAAAAAGATGCTAAGACATTAGAAAAAGCTGATTTAAATAGGGATGGAATAATTGATACTCAAGATTTTTCTTTAATTTTGTATGCGTTATCAGTTAAGGTTGATGAGATATAAAATTATGGAAACTATAGCTAATAAAAAAACTTTATTTTTAATCTTAATTTTCTTTTTTATCTTTTTTACTAGTAGTTTATTGGTAATTTTAGTTCCTAAACAATCTCAACAAAAAAAACTAATAGTGAGTCCAACTTCAAAGTCAATCAACATGTTAACAGAGTCAAATTTTAAAGGAAAACTATTCTTAAAAGGAGAAGAAAAGTATTTATTAGCTAATGAGTTTTTTCTTGAGTTGATTGTTGATTCTAAAGGTGAGAATATTACCGCCTTTGATGTGATTTTAGATTATGATCAAGGATTGGAGTTTGTTAAAGTCGAGAGCTTGGATGAAAACTTTGATGTTTTTACTAATAAAATGGAAAAAGATTTTTTAACAGTGGGAAAAAAAACTAACGCCAGAACAGTTTTTCAAGATCAATCAGTACTAAAAATATATTTTCAAGGAAAAAAACCGGGGAAATATCAGGTAAAAATTTTGCCAGCTGCTGGTAATTTAACAACAAAACTAGTTAATGATAAAACTGAGGTTGTCAAACCAAAGATAAATAGTATATATTTAGAGTTGGAGTAATGTAAAAAATGAAAAGAATAGGTTTTTTATTAATGATAATGGGATTTTTTTTTCTCTTTCTGCCTCTTAGTCAAGGTAGGGTTTTTGCGGCTAATTTTAGTTTTGATAAAACCACAGTTCAGATAGATAATAACCAGACCTTTAATATTGCTGTTTCTCTTAATCCTGGATCAGACAGTATTTTTTCAGCTGATATTCATGTCCGTTATGACAACTCAGTTTTAAAGGTTAATAATGTTAGTTATGGCTCGCTTTTTCCAACAGTAAATAAAGTTTCTGATGAAAATGGTGATTT
>DAIQPK010000052.1:0-2368 GCA_036787375.1 Patescibacteria group bacterium | reverse complement strand
GTTTTTTTAGGTTTTCGGATTTTTGGTACTAGAGCCGTTGATTATCAACCTCAAGACGTAGTTATTTCCAATATTGAAAGAAACTCGGTAATAATTACTTGGGCGACCGGAGTCGACACTCAAGGAGTGATTGAGTATGGGACATCACCTACTGCTTTAAACTTTTTTGCTCCGGAGCCAGAAAAAGGAAAAAATCACTCGGTTAATTTAACCTTACTTTCGCCTTTAACCACTTATTATTTTATAATTCGAATTGATGACAAGCGTTATGATAATGGAGGAGTACCTTGGACTTTTACAACAAAAGGAGTTAATGATCAAGTAGAGATAAATCCATCTCCAACGACTTCAGTTGGCATAATAACTCCTTCACCAACATCAGAAAAAGGAACACCAACACCGGTTCAATCATTGCGAATTGATCTAAAATGTGAAGAAACTGATTGTCAAAAAATTAAGGAAAAGATAGGAAAAGGATGCACGACTCGAGATTATTTTCTTTGCATAAAAAAATTAACACCAACCCCAACTCCAACATCAACCACCACTACACCAACTCCAACATCGATTTAGAAAGTAACAGTTAAAATCAGTTGAAGTAAGAGGTTTATACCAAGCCGTGGGTGAATTTACCAGGTTCACAGCAGAAAATTTATTTAAGATAGATCCGTTCTTAGTAAAAATTATAATTTAGAATTTTTAGTTAAATGTTAGATGTAGTATAACCGACTCGATTACACATTATTTTAAAGGATTTTTTAGGGTATAAAAATAGAGAATAAAAATGAGACAATTGGTTTAAAAAAGCTATCTAAAAATGACTGACCAAAAAAAGGAAAAATTAAAAGAAATAAAAATAAAAATCCATATTTTTGTAATTGATACCATTCTTTAGCTTTTTCTTCAGGTAAGAAACCACCGATAATTTTAAAACCATCTAAGGGATGAATTGGTATAAGATTAAAAAATCCTAAAATAATATTAATCTGAATTAAAGGAATAAAGAGAAAAGTACCTATAGTAGTTAAAATATTTAATTCAAAAAAATTGAACAATCTTAATAATATAGAAATTATTAACGCGATTATAAAATTAGAGATTGGACCAGCTAAAGAGATTAAAGCGCTGTCTTTTCTTGGATTTTTTAAGTTGTAGATATCTATCTCAACTGGTTTGCCCCAACCAAAACCAAAAAATAGTAAAAACATTAGTCCATAAATATCTAAATGATTAATGGGATTGATATTTAGTCTGTTTTGAAGCCTTGGAGTTGGATCGCCTAACTGATCAGCTGTATAAGCATGAGCAAACTCATGAATAGTAATGGTAATAAAGAGGCTAAAAAGATAGATAAAAAAAAGAAGAGGATTGGTAGATAAATATGATAACATATTTTTATTTTAAATGTTTAAAAATTAGTAACTAAAAATTGAAAATTATATTATGATATGATATCATAAAATCTTATGGAAAACAGTTGTTATCATTGTGGAAAAAAAGTTTTGTATGGTCGAAGCCATACTCATCATCGAGGTATAGCTGGTGGTAGATGGAAAAAAAGAGCTCAAAAAACAAGACGAGTATTTAAGGTTAATTTAATAAGAATTTCAATAATAGAAGTAGGCAAAGAAAAACGAGTCAAACTATGTGCTAAGTGTTTAAAAAGAATTAAAAAAGATATTAGTGAAGGAAAAAAACCGTTTCTTCAACTAGCTACAACAATGTTTTAAATGAGGACAGTCTTCAATTAAGGACAGTCCTCTTATTTTTATATTTTTAGAGGAATTAGTTTATTATTTTTTTCTTGATAAAGTTTTTGATTTTGTTCTAAACTTTTTTGAGTAAAAACAACTCCATCTAAATGGTCAATCTCGTGTTGAATTATTACTGCTTTAAAACCCCGAAACCACTTTCTCTTTAGATCTCCATTTTCATCTTGATATTCAAGATAGACTTCATCAGCTCTTTTTACTGGTCCCCAGATTTTAGGAATTGAAAGACAGCCTTCTAACTTCACTGGTTGTTTTTTGTTTGTCTGAGAAGTTTTTTTCTTATCTTCAACCATTTTTAAAATCTTTGGATTAATAAAAATCTCAATTTTTTCATTTTTAATATTAGGTCTAATTAAAAAAATCGCTAAAGGAATACCAACTTGATTAGCAGATAAACCAACTCCTGGCGGATCTTTTTGAGCAATTAATGTTTTTTTCATTTCTTCAATGATTTTTTTTATTTCCTCATTAATTTTTTCTACTGGTTTAGTTTTATTTTCTAAGATCGGATTAGGAACATGGATGATTTTCAGCATATAAATATTATATAATTATTTTATGAAATTATCTTTATGTATTGCTACCTTTAATGAAGA
>DAIQPK010000051.1:0-4981 GCA_036787375.1 Patescibacteria group bacterium | reverse complement strand
TCTATAATTCAATACTCTCAACTTCATTTCTGAATAAGCCTGTTAGGTTAACTGATTTACTGTGTACCAGAATATATATAATTCAACACATGGTTAGATTTTAAATTTTAAATTATATTTTGATTTTTGATATTTGAAGTTAGATGTTTTATATTTTAAGCAAGTTTCATTCTCGGAATTCTGTCGAGGTTTTCGATATTATCAACAAATAGATTTTTCTTTGCTTTAAAAGAAGCAACTACACCAATCATTGCCGCATTATCACCATTTAGATATTTAAAAGGAGGAAAAAAAACCTGACCATTGATTTTTTTTGCTAATTGACGAAATCTTTTTCTTAAATATAAGTTATTGGCAACACCACCAACCAGCAAAAGGCGATTAATCTTAGTTTGAAAAATCGCTTTTTCGGTTTTTTTAATTAAGCTATCAAAAACAGCTTCTTGAAAAGATGAGGCTAATAAATATAAATTTTTAACTTTTTCTTCAGAAGAAAGTTTTTTTAGAAAATAAAAAAAAGAAGTTTTTAAACCAGAAAAGGAAAAATTTAGATTATCGCTTGATATTATTGGACGAGGAAAACGGTAGAAGTCTTGATTGTTGACTTTTTCTGCGAGTTTTTCAATTACTGGTCCTCCAGGATAGCCCAAACCTAAAAGTTTACCTGCTTTATCAAGAGCTTCACCAGCAGCATCATCAATCGTCTCTCCTATTATTTGATAGTTAAGATGATCTTTAAAAATCACCAATTCTGTGTGTCCTCCTGAAGCAATTAAAACTAGGTAAGGAAAGTTAAATTCAATGTTTGGATTACTATGTCGATTTTGAACAAAAGGAGAATATATATGTCCTTCTAAATGATTAACATTAATTAATTTTAATTGATGTTTTTTTGCTAATTCTTTTGATTTTTTGATACCGACCTCTAAAGCCACTGCCAAACCTGGTCCTTGGGTGACAGCAACTGTGTCAATTTTTTTATTAGGAAAGTCTTTTTTAAATCTTTTAACTGCTTCATTAATGAGAAAATCAATTCTTTGTTCATGTGCTCTTTTGGCAATTGAAGGAACCACGCCTCCCCATTTTCGATGAAGAAGAATTTGAGAATAAATTAGATTAACCAAAACTTTTCTTTCTTTAACAATGGCAATCGCGGTTTCATCGCAAGAAGTATCAATCGCTAAAATATTCATAAAAAGATTAACTTTTAATAATAATTTTTCTTTTTTTCTGAGTTAAATAACTCATTTTGATATAAATAACTTTAGCTTTTTTAGCAATTAAATTAAAAAAATCGGCACTTTTTTCTCCCCATTCAAAAACTAAAAGGTTATTTTTTTTAACAAGTTTTTCAATTTTCAGATATTTAAACTCTTCTTTATCATCGATATTATAGAGATCAAAATGAAAAAACTTTCCTTTAGTTATTAAATATTCATAAAAAATAACAAAACTAGGAGAAATTATATTTTCAATCTCAAAATATTCAGCCAGTCCCTTAACAAAAATAGTTTTTCCTACTCCTAATTCGCCTTCAATAATAATGGTTAATGGTTTGCTTAATCTATGAAAGTCTAATTTTTTAATCATTTTTTTGGCAATTTCTTTAGTTTGGTTTTCTGATTGAGAAATATATTCTTCTTGATTTTTCAGAAACTCAAAATCTCCTCGTCTTAACACTTTTATCTCTGGGAAACTAATATCAACTACTGTTGATGGCTTATTTCTAGGCAGTTTTCCTGCATCAACAATTAAATCAATCAGTTTTTTCTTATAATTTGGGAGTTGTTTTAAAAGACTAGCAATTGAATAATGGGGTTTTTTTCCTCCTAAATTAGCCGAAGTGGCGGTAATTGGTTTGCCAAAATTTTTAACTAAATCAATTATCGGTTGATAATTAATTAGTCTTAAACCTAAGGTTTTTTTCTCTGATTCCAAAAGGTGAGAAACTTTACCTTTGGATTTTAAAACCACTGTAAAACAACCAGGCAAGATTTCTTTTAAAATCTTTTCTTGGTTTTTATCAAAATAAACTAAATTTTTAATCATATGAAAATCAGAGACAAAAACAGAAATTGGTTTTCCTGGCGGTCGGTTTTTAAAAGTAATTAGTTTTTTGACTGCCTGCTCATTTTGAGCATCAACTAAAGCACCATAAACAGTATCTGAGGGAAAAACCACCAATCCTCCAGCAGTTAAGATTTTGACTGTTTCTTTAATTATTTCCGATAAATTGTTTGATTGAGTTTTCAATATCTTCATTGTTTAATTATTTTACTATACAAATAATAGTTTTAAGGTCTCTTTTATTTATTATTTTTTCTGATAAAATATATCATATGGCAAAAAACAACAATCATAAAAAACAGATTTTTAAAGAGTTTAAATTTAATTTAAATATAAAAAACGTTTTTTTAATTATCTTTGTTGGTCTTTTTTTATTCTCTATTTTTCAAAATCTAAGAACTGAGTTAAAAAATATTCTTCCAGAAAAACCTCTAACAACGGTTATTAATGAGGCTAAGCAAGGAAAGATAAAGAAGTTTGAGATAATAGAAAATAAAATAATTGTTTATTATAGAGATGAAAAGTTAGCGACAACTAATAAAGAATCCAATGATAGTTTAATTAAGATTTTAAAAGATAATCAGGTAAAAACTGATAAGATTGAGATTGTTGTTAAAAATATACAGACTTCAGCAGGATTTATTAATCTTTTGGCTAATTTATTACCAACAATTTTAATGATTGCTTTTTTTGTTTTTTTATTTCGTCAAGCTAAAGGAGCTCAAGACTCAGTTTTTTCCTTTGGTCAGTCAAGAGCAAAAAGATTTTCTAAGTCATTAATTAAGGTAAAGTTTGCTGATGTAGCTGGTGTTGATGAGGCAAAAAAAGAATTAGAGGAGGTGGTTGATTTTTTAAAACATCCAGAGAGATATAAAAAATTAGGAGCAAGAACTCCAAAAGGAGTTTTGTTAGTTGGACCTTCAGGTTGCGGAAAAACTTTGCTAGCTAAGGCGGTGGCTGGCGAAGCTAATGTACCATTTTTTTCTATTGCTGGTAGTGAGTTTATGGAGATGTTAGTTGGTATTGGTGCTGCTAGAGTAAGAGATCTTTTTGAAAATGCTAAAAAAAGCGCTCCATCAATAATCTTTATTGATGAGATTGATGCTATTGGTCGAGCCAGATCAATAAGTGTTTTACCATCTCATGATGAAAGAGAGCAGACTTTAAATCAGATTTTAGTGGAAATGGATGGTTTTACGCCTAATGAACAGGTAGTTGTGATTGCTGCTACTAATCGAGGCGATCTTTTAGATCCGGCTCTTTTAAGACCAGGTCGGTTTGACAGAAGAATTGTTGTTGATTTTCCTGATATTGAAGGAAGAAAAGCAATTATGAAGATTCATTCTCAAGGAAAACCTTTTGATCAAACAGTTGATTGGGAAAAAATCGCCAAAAGAACGGTTGGTTTTTCTGGAGCTGACTTAGAAAATATGCTAAATGAGGCGGCGATTTTTGCTGCTAGAAAAAGAAAAACAAAAATTAGTGCTGATGATATTGAAGAGGCAGCTACCAAAGTTAAGTTAGGACCAGAAAAAAAACGACTCCAATCAGATTATGATAAAAAGCTAACTGCTTATCATGAGGCTGGTCATGCAATTGTTTCTCATTTCTTATCTCATACTGATCCAGTTCATCGGATATCGATTGTTTCTCGAGGAATGGCATTAGGATATACATTGGTGCCACCAGCAAAAGATAAAGTTCATGAGACAAAAACTCATTTAATGGAAAGAATTACTATGATTATGGGTGGTCGAGCAGCTGAGGAGGTTGTTTTTAATGAAGTTACTACGGGAGCCGCCAATGATTTTGATCAAGCAACCCGAATTGCCCGGGCAATGGTGATTGAGTTTGGAATGAGTAGTTTAGGACCAATTAATTTAGGACCAACGGTTGATATTACTGAATGGGGAAAAAGTTATTTTGAACAACCAACAATTTCCCAGGAGATGTTAGCGAAAATAGATAGTGAGGTTAATAAAATTTTAACTCAGTCTTATAAAAAAGCATTAAAAATTATTAAAGAAAAGAGACCTTTTTTAGATAAAGTAGTTGAAGAGTTACTAAATAAAGAAAGTTTAGATGATGAGGAGTTTATTAAGATTGTCGGAGCAAAACCTAAACCGGAAAATTGAGATTTTAAAATGAAAACTTTGCTGCTGATTGATGGTAATCCTATTCTTCATCGCTCTTATCATGCTTTGCCTTTGTTAAAAACTGATAAAGGAAAACCAACCAATGTCATCTATGGTTTTTTTTCCATTCTTTATAAATTAGTAACAACTTTTAAACCAAATTATTTAACTACGGTTTTTGACACTCCAAAACCAACTTTTAGAAATGAGCTTTTTAAAGACTATCAAGCTCAAAGACCAAAAATTGATGATCAGTTTGCTCAACAGATTCCTCTTGTTAAAGAAGGAATAACAATGGCAAAAATTTTTAATTTAGAAAAAGAGGGATTTGAAGCTGATGATGTTATTGGAACAATGACTGAGATTTTTTCTCAACAAAAAGACTATCAGATTATAATTGTTTCTGGAGATAAGGATATTTTTCAACTAATTAAAGATAATGTTTTTGTGGCGACACCGATTTTAGGTTTAAACTTAAAGATTTACAATCGAGATGAGGTAATTAAAAAATTAGATATTTTTCCGGAGGAAATTCCTGGTTTTAAAGCTTTAGCTGGCGATCCTTCAGATAACTATCCTGGTGCTAAAGGAATAGGTCCAAAAACTGCGGTAAAATTAATTAAACAATTTAGGACAATAGAAAATCTTTATGAAAATTTAGAAAAAATTGATTCAAAAAAGATCCGTCAAATTTTAATTAAGGAAAAAAATAATGTTTTTTTATCAAAAAAATTAGCGACAATTGTAAAAAATGTTCCATTAGAAATAGATATTAATAA
>DAIQPK010000050.1:0-4985 GCA_036787375.1 Patescibacteria group bacterium | reverse complement strand
TTTTTTACCTTTTAAAGTTAGATGTTAGATATTTGATGTTTGATGTTTTCATGTTTTATAATATAATCATGCCGCAGTGGCGGAACTGGCAGACGCGTACGCTTCAGGAGCGTATGAGGAAACTCATAGAGGTTCAAGTCCTCTCTGCGGCACAATTTTAAATCAACTTAAACCGATACTTTTTCATTAATAATGAATTAAAAACTACACTAACGGAAGAAAAAGCCATTGCTAAAGCAGCAATTGCTGGATTCAAAATTAAATTAAAAAATGGATAAAATAAACCAGCTGCTACAGGAATACTTATTACGTTATAAAAAAATGCCCAAAAAAGATTTTGTTTAATTTTATCATAGGTAAACTGACTAATATCTATAGCTTTAATTACATCTTCTAAATCATTTTTTATTAAAACAAGATCACCAGTTTCAATAACAATATCAGAACCAGAACCAATAGCAATTCCTAAATTAGCTTGAGCTAAAGCTGGGCCATCATTAATTCCATCACCAACCATAGCCACTAAACTACCCTGTGATTGTAAATCGCTTATTTCTTTAGATTTCTCTTGAGGTAATACTTCAGCCAAAAAACCATCAAGGTTTAATTTCTTTGCAATCACCTGAGCAACTCTTTTATTATCACCAGTAATCATAATTACTTTTTTACCTAACCTTTTTAATTTTTTAATCACCTTTAATGAAGCGCTCTTCAAATTATCAAAAATCGCTATTAAACCAATAATTTTTTTATTTTTTGCCAATAAAACTACGGTTTTACCCTGATTTTCATAACTAATAATTTTACTCTCAATTAATTTGTAATCTATCTTATTATTATCCATTAATTTTCTATTTCCTAAAAAATAAGACTGATTTTTTATAGCTGCTATTAATCCTTGACCAGGAATTGTTCTAAAATTTTTAATAGTTGTTATTTTTAATCTTAAATTTTTTGCTTTTTTTAAAATTGCCTCTGCTAAAGGATGGATTGAATTTTTCTCTATTGATGCTGACAATTTAATTATTGATCTTTGACTAATATTTTTATCTAAAGAAATCACATCTGTAACTTCAGGTTCACCTTTTGTTAAAGTACCGGTTTTATCAAAAACAATCACGTTGACTTTTTTTGCTGACTCTAATGCTTGAATATTTTTGATTAATATGCCATTTTTAACAGCTAAACCTGCGCCCATCATAATTGCCGTTGGTGTAGCTAATCCCAAGGCGCACGGACAAGCAATAATTAATACAGATACTAAACTAGTTAAAGCAAAAAAAATTGATTTACCTAAAACTAGCCATAAAATGAAAGAAAGAAACCCAATAAAAATTACCGTTGGCACAAAATAAAAAGAAATTTTATCCACCAAAAGCTGAATTTTAGTTTTCGAATTAAGAGCTTGATCAATAATCTTGATAATCTGTGCCAACATCGTCTCCTTGCCAATCTTAGTCGCCTTAAATTTTAAAACTCCATTTTTATTAAGTGTTCCGCCAATCACTAAGTCACCGGCTTTTTTTTCAACTGGAATCCCCTCTCCAGTAATCATCTTTTCATCGACTGTCGAATAACCCTCAACAACAATCCCATCAACTGGAATTTTATCTCCTGGTTTTACCAATATAAAATCACCAACTTTTAAATCATCAATCTTCATTTTAAATTCTTGATTATTTTTAATCACTATCGCCTCTTTTGGTTGTAGACTGATTAACTTCTCAATTGCCTCAGATGTTTTTGTTTTTGTTAATGATTCCAAATACTTACCTAGTGATATAAAAACCAAAATTAAAACCGCACTCTCATAATAAAAATGATTATCAAGTTTAAAACCTAAAAACATCAAAAATGAATTAATTAAACTATAAAAATAAGCTACTGAAGTACCAATAAAAATCAACGAATCCATATTAGGAACTAAGTTTATTATTTTTTTAAAACCTGATTGCCAAATGTCAAAACAAAAAAAAATTATTACTGTCGTGAAGATTAATTGAATAATAATACTGTTTTTCATAAAAAACTCTGGTAAAGGCAATCCTAACATCTCAAACATTGAAGTATAAATTATCGGTAAACTAAGAAAAAATGAGTAGATAAATCTCTTTTTTAAATTAATTACTTCTTGATTATTAGATTGTTTTTGACTTTCAATTAACTGATAACCTATATCTTTAATAATTTTTTTAATTTTATTTAAATCTATCTGTTTTTGATCATATTTAATGTATAAATTGTTATTTGTATAATTGACAGCTACTAATTTAATTCCCTTTTCTTTTTTCAATTTATTTTCAATATTTAAAGCACAAGATGCGCAATGCATCCCTTGAATTTTATATTGCTCTGTTTTCACGTTAGTTTAAAATAATTTCTAAATTAAGGAACAACCTCAATTAATCCATCAACCATTCCCATCCAACAACTAAATTTATAAACTCCAGGACGTGTAGGAGTAAATTCTTTAACAGTAATTTGACCAGGAGTTAAAGGTATTCGATCAACAAATAAATCTCTTGAAATAACTGCGTTAGTGCAACCAGATGTCCCTTTATCAACAATTTCCCATCTAACTGGTATACCTGCTTTGACTTTAAAATATCTTGGATTATAGTCAAACCCATACGCCTCCATCTTTATGACTTGTTTACCATTAATAATTGACGGCAAACCATCATTGTCAACCTTATTAAAAGGCTTATTAATTAAATCAGTAAAATTAGTTAATCCTAGGATATTTAATTGAGAATTAATATTATAAATTGAAAAAAATATTATTAAAAAAGCCGCTGTTTTTAAAAAATAATTAAATACTTCTTTATTCTCTGAAGCTTTGATGCCAGTTAAACCAATTAAAAAAAGAACTGGGGTTGTCCCTAAAGCAAAACTAAACATAATTAAACTTCCTTGGGTAAAACTACCAGAAATTAAAGCTAAACCTTGAGCTGTTAAAGTAAAACCACAAGGTAAAAAGAATGTTAATCCTCCAATAATAAAAGGGGCATAAATAGTCTTTAACTGGGCATATTTTAAAATCGATTTAACAATAACTTTCGGTATTCTAATTGGAATTTGATTGAAAAATTTAAGCTCAAGCATTCGTAAAGCCAAAATTATCATTAATATCGACACTAAAATAACTAAAGTTGGGCCAGCTTTAAAGCTTAAATTAAATTGATTGCCAATCAAACCTAAAACACCACCAAAAAAACCATAAGATAATAACCGACCAATATTAAAAAATATATTTGGTTTTAATTTATCTAAAAAAGCTTCTGATTTTTTTGTCAATTCATACCAACTCTTTGTCATTGATAAAACAATTCCCCCAATTAAAGCAGCACATGTTGATGTCCCAGCCACTAAACCAAATAAAAAAAATAAAAATAAAGATGAGTTTGAATTAATATTAATAAAAGAACCAAAACCTATATTTTGAAAAAAAACAAAAATCAAAATAATTGCAAAACTTATTAAAAAAGAAATAAAATAATCTTTTTTACTTAATGAATTGTTAGATAGACTGTTTTTTTCTTTAAAAATATATCCATGGTCTTCAAACATCTGGTTTAATTTATCAACAGAAATATTATTACTATTGTTATAATCAATAATCACTTGATTTTTTGCGGTTGAGGCCTGAACATTTTTTACTCCTTTAATTCTAGAGATCTTATCTTCAATTAATAACTCACAAGAATGACAATGCATTCCTTTGATATAATAAGTAATTTTTTTAGTTTTGGACATTATTATTTATTAACTAAATTAGTAACTGTTAAAATCTCTTTAATCATCTGATCTTTTTTTCTGTTATTTTTTGTCTCCATAGCTTTTTTAAAACAAGTTTTCAGATGTCTTTCCATTAATAATTTATGAGAAGATTTTAAAAGTCCAACCACTGCTAAATTTTGTTGCATAATATCAATACAATACTCTCCATTTTCCACCATCTTAATAATTTTTTCAATTAAACTTTTAGCTTTTTTTAAATTAATCAAAACGTGATTTTTGTTGTTCATAAAAGTTTTTTAATTTTTAATTCCTATACCATAGGTATAGGTATAAAAAATTATTTCAAAACAAAAAACCTTTGTCAAGACTAATTTTTGCCACCTTGGCAACTGAGTCGGTTACCATAAGATTGGCATCAATTATAGATTGATATAGCAATATAAAAATTAAATTTTGAGGAAAATGGTAAGAAAGTTAACTATTCCATCAACAGCATCAATCCCATTATACCTATTCCAAGAAGAAAAAATAACGTCTGTAATAATGCTTTTTTTAAAGCTGTTTCTTTATGCAGTTCAGGTATTAGATCAGTTGAAGCAATATAAATAAAATTACCTGCAGCAATTGGTAAAAGAATCGTCTCCAACCCTTCAATTTTTTGAGAAAAAAACAATCCTAAAACTGCTCCTAAAATTGCTAATGTCCCGGTCAAAAAATTAAAAAATAAAGCCTTTTTTCTTTCAAATCCACCATGAACTAATACTCCAAAATCACCAATCTCTTGAGGTATTTCATGAAGAATAACAGCAATTGTCGTTGCTATACCAGTCGGAATACTAACTAAATAACTTACTGCCACTGCTAAACCATCAATAAAGTTATGTAGTCCATCTCCAATTAAGTTGATATAAGCAAAACTGTGAACGTGATTTTTTGTCATTGGCAAATGACAATGACGCCAACAAACAATTTTTTCAGTAATAAAAGAAAGAAAGATTCCTCCCAAAACTAAAAGCGACGTCTGTAAACTTAATCCCTCTTCTGCTAATTCTGGTAATAAATGAATAAAAACATCACCCAATAATGCGCCAGCAGAAAAACTGACTAAATAAATAATAATTTTTTTTAAAAACTCTTTTTTAAAAGACAAACTAAAAACACCAGCAAAAGCCGCAAGACTAACTAAAAAAACACTAACTAAAGAATACAACCAAATCATAATCTTCATTATAACACCTAAAAAC
>DAIQPK010000049.1:0-5041 GCA_036787375.1 Patescibacteria group bacterium | reverse complement strand
TGAGACAATAATAATTGGAAAAGATTATAACTATTTAGATAAGGGGGAAATTTTGTCATCAACAACTTATTCTAATTCTTCTTCATCTCTAACAAACAATAAATATTTAGAGATTATTTATCCAATTGAAAATGCTTATATTCCTGGAAATAAACCTTTAATAAAAGGGAGAACGCTGTCTTTTAAGGAGGTCTTTATTAAGATCGTTAGTTTAACCTCACCTCAGAAAACTTATTCAGGAAAAGTTGTATCTAATAATCAAGGAGAGTGGCGATTTCTAATTGATGAGCCACTGCCACGAGGTAAATATAATTTAGTTGTTGAGGTTTTTAAAAATAAAAATGAGATTGTTCAAAGAAAAAGAAGTTTCACTATTACCGCCAATGATGCTATTGAAGGAAGGGTTTTAGGGACTGCTACTGGTGAGCCAACAATTGTTTACTCAACGCCAACATCGGTACCAACGTCGACGATTGTTTTTCAATCAACCACAGCTCCGACAAAAAATATTATTACTCCGACAATAATAAAAACAGGTATTTTAAATTCTTTATTTTTTATATTAGGGGTGGGTTTTTTTGTTTTAGGAACAGGAATATTTATTTTATTTTAATTTTTTAGTCTTATAATTTTATTATATGGAATTATTTTCTTTACTTATATATTTAAACAGAATTAGTTTAGTAATTTTTTTTATCTTAATAATTTTTATCTCTTATCAGTTTTATCTACTAAAAAAAGAGACTAAAAATAAACAGGAGAAAATAGAGATTCCTGAGTTTAAGGAAGAAGATTATAAAGAGATTAAAAATTATACCAGTTTTTCTCAGACATTAAATAAAGACAAGTTGTCCAATAAAGAAAACAGTTTTTTTTTAATAATCTTAATTTTTCTATCTTTAGTAGCAGTAGTTTTATTTATTTTAATTAATGAAAAGTTAAAGTCTTTAGAAAAAGAAAAAATAATTGATTTAAAAGAAACGATTAGTCCAACGATAGTTTCTAAAGATATTTCAAAAATAACAGAAAAGGAAACTGAGGTTAATCAATATTCAGATAGTCTTTCACCTTCACCAACAATTACTCCGAGTTTATTTTTATCTTTATCACCAACTTTTTCTCTAAGCCCAAGCCCAAGTCTAACCATTAGTTTATTGCTAACAAAAGAACTTGAGGCATCTCCAACGTCTTTACCAATATCGCTGTCGCCATCACCAACAGAAGAGATTTTAGCAATAGTTTCACCTTCTTTAACTTCGGCGATTAATTATTCACCGACAATGGTTGCTAAAACAAGTCCTACATCAGCTATAATTAGTCAGCTTCCTCTTTCTGCTGATATGAGAAGTTCTTTTATTATTTTAGCGAGTATTTTTTTGATACTGATTGCCCTCATTATTTAATTTCTTTGATTATTATTGATTTTAGTTTAATTTTTCTTTAATGAACTGATGGATTTTTGAATAATTTTCTTCAGGAGGAATAAGAACCCAAAGTCCATAATACTTATTAGAAGTTAAGGGTGGATTAATAAAAAAATCTTCTTCTAAAACAATTTGCTTTTGTTGAAAGTTTTTTTTAAAGACAATGTTTTTTAAAATAATCGCTAACTGTTGATTAGTAATATCTCTTTTAACATTTCTGTCAATGAGAGAATAAAACTGTTGATATTTTTTTAGATTAAAAGTTTTAATTAGATTAATAATCTTAACTTTTAGAGCTTCAAGGACTTTTTGCTGTCTTTTAATTCTGGCAAAATCAGTACCTTCTTTTCCTTCCGCATTTCTTGAACGAACAAACTTTAAAGCAGTTTCTCCATTCATATGGTTAATTCCTTTATTAAAGACAATCGTTTCATAACGACAAGAAAAATCATTATTATTGCTACAAAGATCGTTTTCTTTGCCAGTGATAGGGAATTTTTTATCAATAAATGAGTTTTCTACTTTAACATCAATACCACCTAAAAAATCAATCAGATTTTTAAAAATATTAAAGTCAATAACAATAACATAATGAATAGGTAAACCAACAACAGCTCCAATTTCCGCCTTTGCTAGGAGTAAACCACCTTTATTAGGGAGTTTTAGTTCGCCAAGAGCATAGGCGGCATTAATTTTATTTTCTAAGGTCTCACTCCAGATATCTCGAGGAAGAGTAATACTTGATAGTTCATTTTTGTTAAAGTTATAGTTAACAACAGTAATTGAATCAGATAGGTTAGGACCTTCATGATTAGTTCCTCCAATTCCTAAAATCAGAATATTAACTTGATTTTTATAGGTTTTTAAGTTGTTTCTTTCTAAAAGGGTTTTAATTAGAGAGATTTTTAGGTTTTGATTAATAAAATTAATATATGGTTTAATAATTAAATATGAAATGAAAAAAATAGTAAACGATAAAAGAAAAAGCTTTTTTCTCCAGATTTTTCTAATATTCATAGACTTTTTATAATCTATAATTATACTTTATGATGAAGAAAATTCCTTTTCAATTAAACAATCAACAAAAAGAGGCATTTTTATATAATCAGGGTCATTCAATTATTCTTGCCGGTGCTGGTAGTGGAAAAACAAGAGTTCTAATAGCTAAAGTGATTAGTTTAATAGAAAACCATTTGGTTCATTCTTTGTCAATTGTTATGATAACTTTTACTAATAAAGCGGCTTTAGAGATGAAAAAAAGAATCGGTGAAAGTTATCGATTAGGTTTTATTGGCACTTTCCATTCTTTTGGGGTTAAAATTTTAAGAAAAGAAGGAGAACATATAGGTTTAGAAAAAAATTTTATTATCTATGATGAAAACGATCAGTTAAGTTTAATTAGATCAATTTTAAAAGAAAAGAAATTGAATAATAATTTTTCCACTAATTATTATTTAAATAAGATCTCTTCAGCTAAAAATCAATTTATTTATCCAGAAAATTATTTATCAGTCTTTGATTACTATAATAATAAGCAAATAGCCTATATTTACAATCTCTATCAGCAAGAACTAAAAAAAAATAACGCGTTAGATTTTAATGATTTAATTAATTTACCTATTAAATTATTTGAAAATAATCCCCAGATTTTAAAAAAATATCAAGACCTTTATCCCTATATTTTAATTGATGAGTTTCAGGATACTAACTACTCTCAATATCACCTTCTTAAACTTTTAAATGGTGAAAATTCAAAAATAACTGTTGTTGGTGATTTTTCTCAAAGTATTTATTCATGGCGAGGAGCGGAGATTGAAAACTTAAATCGTTTTCAAAAAGATTTTAAAGAGGCAAAAATTTTTTATTTAGAGGAGAATTACCGATCAACTCAAAAGATTCTTGATTTTGCTTATCAGGTAATTTCTAAAAACAGTCAACATCCGATTTTATCTTTATATACAAAAAACGATCAGGGAGAGGAGATTGAGTTTTATCAGGCTTTAAATGAAGAAGATGAGGCGGTTTATTTAGCTAATAAAATTAATATTTTAAAATCAGAGTTTGATTTAAAAAATATAGCAATTTTATATCGAACTAATGCTCAGTCACGAGTGATTGAAGAAGTTTTTCTTCATTATGGAATTCCTTATCTTTTGATTGGTGGAGTGAGATTTTATGAAAGAAAAGAAATAAAAGATATCTTAAGTTATTTGAGATTATTGGTTAATCCCAATGATAAAGTTTCTTTAGAAAGAGTAATAAAGCTTGGTAAAGAAAGATTTAAAAAATTTAAGGCTTATTATGAAAAAAATAAAGAAAAAATTTTAACAACTTCTCCTTTAAAAATTATTAATGAGATTTTTTCAGCAACTAATTATCTAAAATTATATCATTTAGATGATGAGGAAGACTTTTCAAGGATTGAAAATTTAAAAGAGTTTAAATCAGTAGCCTCTAATCATCAGAGTTTAGTTGAGTTTTTACATCATATTGCATTAGTTGAGTCAGAGTATTTTGATAAAGAAAAAAACTTTATTGATAAAGATGCAGTAAAATTGATGACTCTACATCAAGTTAAAGGTTTGGAGTTTCCGGTTGTTTTTATTACCGGAGTTGAAGAAGGGTTGTTACCACACCACCAGTCTTTAGATGATATTTTTTCTCTTGAGGAGGAGAGGCGATTATTTTATGTAGGAATAACAAGAGCAAAAAAGAAGTTATTTATTACTTATGCTTTAAAAAGATTTATTGTAGGATCAAGAAGATATTCAAACAAATCAAGATTTTTAGAAGACTAAGATGTTATAATTATCTTATGTTAAAAGACAAGCAAGGAAGATTATTAAGAAAAAAGGAGGTTATAAGTAAGCTAATTAATAGATTACGAACTATTTTTTTAGAGCTTTTAGTTTTTTTTCTTCATTTGGTAGGCCATCTACCCAGTCATCATTTAAGAAGGTTATTCTATCGGCTATCAGGAATAAAAATTGGTAAAGGATCAAGCATTCATATGGGAGCAGTTTTTTATAATCCAAAAAATATTATCATTGGTGAGGATTCAATTATTGGCGAAAGAGTAGTTTTAGACGGCAGAGATTTGTTAAAAATCGGTAACCATGTTGACATTGCTAGTGAGGTAATGGTTTATAATTCAGAGCATGATATAAATGATCAGTTTTTTAGTCCAATTACTGATAAGGTTATTATTGAAGACTATGTTTTTATTGGACCGAGAGTGATTATTCTACCGGGGGTAAAGATTGGTTATGGAGCTGTGGTTGGCGCTGGAGCCGTGGTGACAAAGGATGTTCCTCCTTATGCGGTTGTTGGGGGTGTACCGGCAAAGATTATTGGTGAGCGAAAGTTAAAAGAATTAAATTATCGTTTAGGGAGAGCCAGTTGGTTTAGATGATTAATTTTTTGTTCCTATTAAGAAAACTGCTTGCCAGGGTCGATAGTAAGAGTGAATTTTTTGGTCGATAGCTAATTTTTGATTTATAAAAACTTTATAAGAGAAGTAGGCTTTGGCTCCCCATGCAGGAAAGTCGACTTGTTTAATAACTCCTTTTTTAAGATTAGGATCTTCTTGATATTTTGCTTGTGGTGGTGGAACAATA
>DAIQPK010000048.1:0-5166 GCA_036787375.1 Patescibacteria group bacterium | reverse complement strand
CTTTCCATATCTACCATGAATCGAATTCTTTTCTAGCTTAGGGGTTTATGTTTTATAATTAAACTATGTTAAAGATTGGGATAGTTGGTTTGCCTAATGCTGGCAAATCAACTTTATTTAATGCTTTAGTAGAAAAAGGTCGGGCTTTAACCGGCAAACATCCATTTACAACTATTGATAAAAATATGGGAATGGTGCCGGTATCGGATTCGACTTTAGTTAATTTAGCAAAAATAGCTAATATTTCCAAGGTTACCCAAACAACAGTTACTTTTGTTGATATTGCTGGTTTAGTTAAGGGCGCTCATCAAGGAGAGGGTTTGGGCAATCAATTTTTGGCTTATATTAGAGAGGTTAATTTGATTTTACACGTAGTTCGTTTTTTTACTGATGAAACAGTTCCTCATATTCATCCAAAAATTGATCCTGATGAAGATGTTGAAATTATTAATACTGAGCTATTATTGGCTGATATTGAGTTATTAAAAAAACAGTTAGATAAACTTGAAAAAAAAACTAAAACTGAAGAAGAAAAAAAACTTTTAATTTTAGGCGAGCGAGTTTTAAAAGAATTAGATAGTGGCAAACAAGCTAAAGAGCTATTTTTTAATGAAGATGAACGAAAATTAATTAAACTATTTAATTTATTGACTTTAAAACCAGTAATTTATGTTGCAAATGTCAATGAGAGCGATCTAAAAAAACCAGCCAAATTAATAAACAATAGCCCAACTATCACTTTATCGGCTAAATTTGAAGAAGAGTTGATCTCTTTTCCTTGGATTGAACAAATACAGATATTAAAAACTTATGGTTTGACCCAATCAGCTGTTGAGTTGGTTATTTCTCAATGTTATCAATTACTAGAGGTGATTACTTTCTATACGATTGCTGGAGGAAAAGAAGCAAGAGCATGGACAGTTAAAAAAGGAACAACAGTTTGGGAAGCTGCTGGTAAAATTCATACTAATTTTGCTCGTCGTTTTATAAAAGCGGCAGTAATTTCAGCCGATGATCTTTTAGAAATTGGTTCTTGGACTAAGGCTCAAGAAATGGGAAAAGTTGCTTTAGTGGGAAGAGATTATTTTGTTCAAGATAAAGATGTAGTAATGATTAAAACCAATGCTTAATTTTTTTAATTTTTTGATTGATTATTAATAAAGTTTTTAATAATTTCTTCGATTGGTTCATCTTCAATGGTTAGATCTTGGAAGGAGAGTTTATTAATAACTTCTTTTATTAAAAAAGACAGTTTGTTTTTTTCAATAATAATTTCCAGTAGGGGCGGATTGTTTTTATAGCTAATTTTTTGTTGATTAATTTTTTCTAAAAAATTTTTTGGAATTTCACAATCTAAAATAATCTTAATAATTTTTTTATTTGAGTGTTTATCAGTTAATTTTTTTAGTGAACCATCATAGATGATTTTTCCTTGATTAATTAAGATGATTCGCTGGGCTAATTTTTTGACATCTTGAAGATAATGAGATGTGAGGATAATAGTTGATTTAAAGTTTTTTTGGTACTTTTTAATAAAATTAATAATGGCTGATTGAGAAAAAATATCAAGACCAATGGTTGGTTCGTCCAAAAATAAAATTTGCGGATTATAAAGCAAAGCATTAATTAATTCCATTTTCATTCTTTGACCCAAAGATAAAGTTTTTACTGGTTGTTTTAATAATTTGTTAACATTAAATAAGTCAATTAAGTTAGAAAGACTTTTTTTATAATCACTGTCATTTACTTGATAAATCTCTTTTGTTAGTTTAAAAGACTCAGTGACTGGTAACTCCCAAAAAAGTTGATTTTTTTGACCAGAGATAAAACTGATTTTTTTTAAAAACTCAGGTTTTTTATCAAAAGGAAAATATCCCAAAACATTAATTTCACCAAATGTTGGATAAAGAATACCGGATAAAATCTTCATTGTTGTTGTTTTTCCTGCTCCATTAGGACCAATAAAACCAATTAACTCATTGGTGTTGATTTCAAAAGAGATATTATCTAAGGCAGTTTTTTCTTTGTATTGGCGAAAAAAAATATCAGCTAAAAGATTAGTTTTTCTAATCGGTGTTTTATAAATTTTTGTCAGATTTTTTACTTTTATCATATTTAATTTCCAACGCTTTGATATTTTTTTAATGCTAAATTCCATAATTTTAATGAAAAGAACAAAAAGAAAAAAGAGATTAAAAAACTAATAAAAATACTTTGAAGATTAAGCAAGTTAAGTAAGGCTTTGGCTGGATAGGTAATCATAATACCAATCGGGATAACAAAGGTTAAGATTGATCTTAATGGTTCTTTATAAATATCCATTGAGATTGCCCCCATTCGGCTTAAATCTCGAAAAATCATAATCGAGTGATCAACTTCAGATGTTAAGACGGCACTACTTAAGACTAAAATATGAAAACCAGTTGAGATAAGCAAACCATTAATAAATAAAAAGAAAAATAAAAAAATATTAATTAATAATAAATTTGGAATTTGAAAGACAAAATAAGCGGTTAAAATTAAAACCGGGATTAAGGTGATTAAATCCAAAACATCAAAACCGCCAAAAAGAATTTTTAAAAATATTGGGTATGGTTTGGTTAGATAATAATCAAGAGAGCCACTGATTACTTGTTGACGAAAACGATAAACTTCTCGAAAAACCATTTGGGAAATTATATCAATTAAATTAAAAGTTAAAAAAAATATTATTGCTTGATTAAAATTATAACCAGCTAAAAACTTAGTTTTTTCAAGAAGAAAAAACAAAAAACTAAAATAAAATATAAATCTTAAAATTTTTCCTAATAAAAAAGTAATAACTCCAATTTGGTGAGTTAACATTGACTGAATACTAGTTTTTGTTAAAAGAAAAAAAATCTTAATAAGTTTTTTCATCGTCCATAGAAACTATAATTTTTAATTCCTCTTTTCCACATAATAAAAGATAGAAAAAATGTTATTAATATCCATATTAGAACAATAAAAAGATGAGAAATAATTGAGTAATTAGTTGGCGTTAAGAAAAGTTTAGCAGGAAAGTAAACAAAATAAGGAAAAGGGGTTAAAAGAAGTAGTTGATAAATAGTTGAAGGTAAGATATCTAGAGGAAAGATTGATCCTGATAAAATTGACAGAACAATGTAAAAAATAAATCTTGGCGCCCAGGTTTCTGTTGACCAAAAAGCCAAAAATGAAATGATAAGATCAATAAAAAAACTTAAAATAATTGCTAAAAAAATAAAAATAATCATTATTATTAAACTAAAAATATTTTTTTGAAAATAAAAATTTGGCTGAAAAATAAAAATCAACAGACTAATTTCTATTAAAGAAAAAAAGATATTAACTAGTTTATCAACAATTTCTTTAGTAATGATTAATTTAAAAAAAGAGATTGGTTTAGTAATAATATTCATTATTTCGCCAGAGATAATTAATTGAGGAATTTCCTCGGTTCTGGTTGATAAAATAATCGCATATAAAAGGTTAATTAAAAAAATATAACTAACTAACTGATCTTGAGTATAAGAAAAACTATTGGTTTTATTAATTGAGGTCCAGAGAAAATAAAGAAAAATAATGTTTAAAAAATTTCTTAGTCGCCAAAAGATAAAGTTTATTCGATAGATAAAGTATTGATAAAGACAGATTTTAAAATAAAGAAAATATTTTTTCATAAGTTATTTTTTCTTTAGTTGATAGCCTAAAGGAGTGTCTTCAATAAGATAACCCAGTTTTTCAATCTTAACTCTTAATTTATCCGCTTGAGTAAACTGTTGTTTTTTTCTTAATTGAAGTCTTTGTTTGGCTAGTTTGGTTACTGATTGAGGAATGGTTTCTGGTTTTAAATCTAGACCAAAAACTTTATCAAAATCATTTAAAAGATAGATTTTTTCTTCTGGTTTTAAATTAGATTTAATTATTTGCCAAGCTAAGGCTAAAGCTTTTGGAATTTGAAAATCATTACTTATTAATTGTTTAAATTTTTTTTGATAAGATTTTCCTTTTAATGAGAGTTTAGATAATTTTTTAGATTGATAAAAAAATTGATTATAAAAATTTTTTAGATTAGTTAGAGCTTCTTGACTGGCAGATAAAGCTTCCCAAGTGAAGTTTTGTTTGGATCGATAGTGAGCTTGAAGATAAAAATAACGAAGGGTTAAAGGTTGAAAATTTTTATCAACTATTTGTTGAAGAGTTAAACCGGCGCCTTCTGATTTAGCCATTTTTTTATTGTTAACTAAAAGATGTTCATTATGAAGCCAATAACGGACAAACGGTTTATTATTAGCAGCTTCAGATTGAGCAATTTCATTAGTATGATGAACTGATATATGCTCAACGCCTCCCATATGGAGATCAATAGTTTCTCCTAATAGTTCTTTAGCCATCACTGAACATTCAATATGCCAACCAGGAAAACCTTCTCCCCACGGTGAAGACCAAGTTTGTAAAGCATTTTTATGAGGACCTTTTTTAAAAACCCATAAATTAAAGTCAGCAAAATGTTTTTTCTCAGGATCTGAAAACTCACCATGCCCAGCACCTTTTTTATTAAAGTCTAATTTTTGGCGATTAAGTTTATTATAATTAGGAAACTTTGAGACATCATAAACGACTGCTAAGTTAGTAATATAAGCATAACCTTTATCTAATAATATTTTTATCATTTGTTGCATTTGGTTAATGTATTCAGTTGCCTGCGGTTTATAAGTTGGTTTTAAACAATTTAGTTTTTTTACGTCATCTTCAAAAATTTTGATATATTTTTCTGCTAATTGTTGAGGGGTTAAACCTTCTCTTTTAGCTCCTTTTTCCATTTTGTCTTCACCTTGATCTTGATCACTAGTTAAATGACCAACGTCAGTGTAATTTCTTACATAGTTAACTTGATATCCTAAATACAAAAAAACTCTTCTTATCAAATCACCCCAGATGGCAGCACGAAGATTACCAATATGTTGAATCCAATAAACTGTTGGTCCACATTGATAAAAGGTTATTAGTTTATTTTTTAAAGATTTGAAGTTTTCTAATTTTCTAGTTAAAGTGTTATAAACTTTCATATTATTGTCGGGATGGGCGGACTTGAACCGCCGACTTCAGCGTCCCGAACGCTGCGTTCTTAGCCATCTGAACTACATCCCGTTGATAATAATTTTA
>DAIQPK010000047.1:0-5216 GCA_036787375.1 Patescibacteria group bacterium | reverse complement strand
GAAAGATACTGCCAAAAATCACTGGTTCTTAAAACTAATAGATTTAACTTGTTCATAAAATATAGTATAATTAATCTTATGAAAAAACTCTATCAATTAATTGAAAAAAATCTCTTTCAAAGGTTTTTTTGCCAAGAAAAAGAGGAAAAAACACCTAAAGGACCTTTACCGATTATTACGATTTCTCGAGAAATGGGCTCTGGAGGAAAACCAATTGCCAATGTTGTTGCTAAAAGATTAGGAAAGAAATGGCGGGTGTATGATCAAGAGATTGTTGATGAGATTGCTAAAGAGTCTAAATTAGAAAAACAACTAATTGAATCCATTGATGAAAGAAAACTTCCTTTAGCCGAAGAGTTAATTATGGAAATTTTTGGAAGAAGACTCCCGAATCTATCTTCTTATTATCGCCACTTAATTAAGGTTCTCTCTTTAATTGGTCAACGTGGTTATGTTGTTATTTTAGGTCGAGGGGCTAACTTTCTTTTTCCCCATGCTTTAAAAATAAGAATTATCTGTGAGATGCACCAACGAATTTACTGGGAGATGATTCATGAAAAAATCTCGGAAAAAGAAGCCATTAAAAGAATTGAAAGATCAGATAATGAAAGAAGAGATTTTGTCAAAATTCTCTTTAATCATGATATAAAAAAATCTCATCATTATGATCTTGTTATTAGAACCGGTCCTAATCTCAGTATTGAAGACGCTTCAGATATTATTGTCGAAATGGCAAAAAGAAGATTTAAACTTTAAAGACTAATTTTTACGCTCGGACCCATAGTTGTTTTTAAATAGACTTTTTTAATATGTTTTGCCCCAACTGAGTCAATAAATTTTTTAATATTAGCAATTAATTTTTCCTCCTCATAAGAAATTTTTCCTAACATCTGATGAATTAAAGGAAACTTCGGCTCAGTCTTCCAACGCAAAACTCCTTTTTCAAACTTTTTTAACACTTCTTCAGGATTAGTAGAGATTGTCTCGGCTTTTGGATTAGGCATTAATCCTTTCGGTCCTAAAATTTTCGCGTACTTGGTTAACTTCGGCATATATGATGGATGACTTACCAAAACATCAAAGTCTAAAACTCCTTTTCCAATCTTTTCCAAAACTTTATCATCAACTACAGCGATTCTTATTTTTTTACCGGTTGAATATGGTAATTCAACCTCTCCTTTTAAACCAACTTCATCAACCACCAAATGGAGTTCAACACTCTCATCAAAATTAGCTGTTTTGATTTTTTTTAAAAGAGAGACAGCTTCTTCTATTGAATAACTTTTGTTTTTATCAATCTGACTTTTTGCTTGTTGATATTTTTTACCTCGAGGCTTTGTTTTGATTAATTGAGATCTTTCTTTTTCTTTTGCCTTTTTTTCAACTTTTTCTTCTTTGGTTTCTTTTTTTTCTTCTTTTTTTTGTTTTTTGACTGACTTTTTTTGTACTGCCTTTTCTTTTTGCTCTTTTTTTTGTTTTTCCTCAACCTCCTCTAAGCCTAAAATTCTCGTCCGTATTTTTCCCATAGGTTTTTGTTATTATAACGATATATAATAATTATAACAGTTATATCACTACTCTATCTCCACTCCCATACTTCGGGCTGTGCCAGCAACAATTTTTTTTGCTTGTTCTAAATTATCAGTATTTAAATCTGCTAATTTTTCCTTAGCGATAATCTCAATCTGTTCTTTAGTTAATTTACCAACTTTTTCTGTATTTGGTTTACCTGATCCCTTTTGCAGATGTAAAACCTTTTTAATCATCGCTGTCACTGGTGGCAACTTAGTAATAAAGGTAAAACTTCTATCTTGATAAACAGTAATCACTGCTGGAATTATCTGACCTTTTAATTTGACTGTTTTAGCATTGTATTCTTTAATAAAGTCCATTATCGGAATACCATGTTGTCCTAACGCTGGTCCAACTGGAGGCGCCGGAGTCGCTTCACCAGCTGGTAGATTAAGCTTAATAATGGTTTTAATTTTTTTTGCCATAAAAAATTAAAGTTTTTTAATTTTTAAAAAATCTAATTCAACCGGAGTTTCTCTACCAAAGACTGAAACCAAAACTTTAACTTTACCTCTTTCTTCATCCACTGCCTCAATTGTTCCTAAAAATTCAGCAAAAGGACCTTCAGTGATTTTTACTGCTTCACCAACAGAAAACTTGGCTTTAAATTTTGGTTGTTCTTGTTGGACAAACTTCATAATTGCCTCAACCTCTTTTTCAGAAATTGGTGTTGGTTTTAAACCAGCGCCCACAAAACCAGTTACTCCCTCAGTGGTTCTCACTACTAACCATGAGTGATCATCCATTATCATCTTCACTAAAATATATCCGGGAAAAACCTTTTCTTTTACTTTAGTTTTTTTTCCTTTTTTGACTGTCACTACCTCTTTTATTGGAATAACTACTTTAAAAATCTTATCTTCCACTCCTAAACTTTTTATTCTCTGTTCTAAGGCTTGCTTTGTTTTTTGCTCATAACCAGTTTGGATATGAATAACATACCATTTAGCCTTATCTTCCTGTTTTAGCTGAGGTTTATCTTCAGTTTTTTGATTAGTCGGTTGAAGATTTTGATCTTCAGTCATAACAAAATGATTACCGTAAATTTGTTAACCCCTCTAATAACTTTGCTAATAAAATATCTATTATACCGATATATAATCCAATAATCAAGGAAACAAAAATAACAATTGTTGTCAATCGGATTGTCTCTTTTTTTGTTGGCCAACTGACCTTTTTTAATTCAACAATAATATCGGTTGTTATCTTTGGTCGTTTTACCATATAATGATTATAACATATGAAAAAAGAATTAATTCACGCAGTTATTTTAATTATCACTATTATTCTTGCCTTTATTTATCCAAAAACCTCTCTAGTTAACTTTGAACTGCAAATTAGTGCTTTTTTGATCATTATTTTATATCTCACTAAAAAATTCCTATCGCAAACCAATCCCTCATCAAGATTAATTGAGTCTGTAATTTTTACCTTTATTATTATTTCAATTATTGAAGGTACTGGTGGAGTTAAATCAGCATTTTTCTTCTTAACTTACTTTTTAATCTTCTCTTTAGCTCTTCTTCTTGAACCAATAATCTCAGTCACCACTAGTTTAACCTTAATTATTTTTTATCTTTTAAACTCGCCATCTAATCAAAGTTTCTCTCAGTTTTTGCCAATTATCTCTTTGGCTTTTATCACTCCTTTTGCTTTATTTTTAGGTCAAGAGCATATCAAAAACCAAAAACTAAAACTAAAAAATCAAAAAATCAAAGAAGATACTTTTCTTTTTTTAACCTTAATAATCAAAAACTATTTAAAAACTATCAAAGAAGCCGTAGAAAACTTTGTTGGTGATCATCAATTAGAGATAATCAAAAAATCTGCCTCAAGATTGGAAAAGTTAGTTGATAAATATGAGAAAAGTCTTGGTTAAAAACTTTAGAAACCTATTTGTTTTAATTGGATTAATTTTCATATTAATCACCAATCTTAAAAAAATTCAAGCGATTAATATGGAGTCGTCAAAGTACAGAATGGAATCAGCCAGTGTCTCCAACGCTGCTGGCAGCAAATCATCAGATAATTATCGACTTTCTGACACTTTAGGTCAGACAGCGGCTGGGCTTTTTGCCTCAGACGGTTATATCATCAAAGCAGGTTTTCAATATCTTCATTCAATTATCCCTTTTAAATTTACTATTTCTAATACTAATGTCGATTTAGGAACACTAATCCCCAACACTCCCACAACTGCTCAGATTACTTTAAAAGTTGATTTTGGCTCCGCTGGAGAATATAATGTCTATGTTTATGAAATCCATCCTTTAAAAACTCAATCGGGAAATGCTATTCCTGACACTTCCTGTGATGGAGGAGCAAATACTTGTAATCAGTCATTAGCAAAAATCTGGACTTCCAATACTGCTTATGGTTTTGGTTATAATATGAGTGGTGACGACATTCCTTCTGATTTTCTTAACTCTTCATACTTTCGACCTTTTGCTAATCAAGAAAATCAAGATGAACCCGTAAGCATAATGTCTTCACCTAATATCGGAAGAAATCGTCAGGCAACAATGACCTTTAAAGCTAATATCTCCCCAATTCAACCAGCTGGTAGTTATTATACAGTTATTCATTTTATTACCACTCCAGGTTTCTAAAATGAAAAAAATGATTTTAATTGTCGGTTTTTTTTTAATGATGATTTTTCCTTTATCAGTGTTCTCTCAACAAATCTCCTTAGGTATTTTGCCTCCTTTGCTTGAATTAAAAATCAAACCGGGAAAATCAGTTTTAGTTGCCTATCAAATTAAAAACTTTGGTGATCCGGTTTATCTTCAAGCAAGAGTTCTTCCTTTTGAAGTTAAAGATAATTATGGAAAGATCTCATTAAAAAAAGAGTTCTCTGGACCAATAAAATTTTCTTTAGACAATGCTAATCTTCAACTGGAAAAACCTTTTTTTATGCCTAGTCAAAAAAGCGATCAATTACTTTTAAAAATTAAAGCTCCGGAAAACATCACTCAAAAAGATTATTACTATAGTTTAGTGATTGAGACCCTGCCTTTTATTAATAAAGAAGGAGTAGTTTCAGCTCAATCAAAAGCAAGTTTAGCATCAAATATCTTGATTACTGTAACAGAGTCTGGAGTTATTGATATTAAACCTAAAAATGTAATTTTTACGACCGGAAAAAAAATTTTTGATAGCTTTGAATCAATTCCTTTAACTTTTATTATCGCTAACTTAGGAAAAAATCTTATTCAACCAACCGGAAAAATTGTTTTAAAAGGTAATTTTGGAGAAAAAGCTGATTTTGAAATTGTTCCGAAAAATATTTTATCCCAATCTCAAAGACTAATTGAGGCTACTCCATCAGGAGAGTTAAGTTCTTTTAAAGAACCAAAAACACTAGTTTTACCAAAAGGTTTTTTTATTGGTAAATATACGTTAACTACTGAGGTGAAGTTTGGAGAAAACTCACCAACTTTATTTGCTAATACTCATTTTTATGCTTTACCTTTTAAAATCATTATTGGGTTAATTCTCTCTTTAGTATTAGTTATTTTTATAATCAAAAAGTCTTCCTAGTTTTGCCATATAGTATAAACCGACTCGGTTTACTTATTATAGAATATGGCACTAGAGTGTTGGGATAATCTAAAAATTATTAAAAAGTAAATTTTAAAAAAAGT
>DAIQPK010000046.1:0-5474 GCA_036787375.1 Patescibacteria group bacterium | reverse complement strand
GCCAATCTTTCCTTAGTTAAAATAACCATCTATTAGGATAGTTATTTTTTAAGGAGAAGAAAGGAGGGTTGTCAGGAGATTTCTCTTAATCAAGTTTCCCCTTGTATCAGCCCGATTTCCGCTTACAGCCGACTTTCAAAAACCCTTTTTCAAGTAACCTGAACCCATTGAGATAATTTCTCAAAAACCAAATTTTTTTAGGTTTTAAACTGTATGCAGAATACAGTTTACTGGTTTTTGATACTTTTACCTCTTTTTAAGGTGCTCCCTCAACCTGATGTGAAGGAAGCAATTTTCCTTTTTCAGGTTTTTCGGGAACTTTTTGGGATAAAAAAATCCCAAAGAAAAGATCATCAATTAGTTTTTTTGATAGTCTTGTCTTTGGGATCTTTAATTATCATTTTCATAACCTATAGTATAGCATATGAACTATCAAAAGTCAACTATAGTTGGCAATACAATCATTTAACAAAAATTATTCACAAACTATCGACAATAGTTTTTTTAAAAGTATATAGGATAACATCTAACAAATCAGTTGAATCAGTTAAATTAGTCAAAGCCAGTTGGAATCAGTTGTGGAACCAGTTAAAACCAGTTGAAATCAGAGTTTTGTGTCAAGTCATGAATGAACCTGTCAGGTTAATTCAGATTGATTTAAAATTTGCTACAAAACTAAATGGGTTAAACCAGTTAACTCATAACTCGCAAACACGTAACTCGTAACTCGCAAACACACAACCCGTAAACACATAAACCCATTCAAGCTTTACATTTTATCTTTCATATTTTATATCTTAATTTTAAAAGTTAGGAGTTTGAAGTTAGATGTTATTGGTTTATTTACAGATATCTTTTTTAATCTCTTGTTTTTGAGAGGCGGGAAGTTTTTCGTATTGGTTAAGAATTGGTTTGATAGTGGATTTGTAAATTAGATTATTTATTGTTTCAGCTGATTTTGAAGCCATCTGATCACTGATATTTTTATAAACCTCGGTTGCTTCACCTAAGACATAACCAGTGAGCTCCTCTGATTTTTTAGAGACTTTTATTAAAAAATCTTTTCCTTGGTTCTCAATTTTTTTTAGATCAAGTTTTTTTTCATTTTTTGATGATAAGACTTTTCCAGATAAATGATTATTTTGACTATTATAGTAATATAATAAGAGTCCGATAGTTATTAATGAAGTTAAAAGGATGATTTTTAAAATTAATGGTTTTTTAAGATCATTTTTTTCGATAGATTTTATTCTCATTAAATAAATTATAACTTAATGTTAACCTGATAGGAAAGAGAATAGAAGAATTTAAGATAAAGATTTTTTAGGCTAATTTTTTCTTGAGATATAAACCAGTGGTGACTCCTAACAAATTACCAGCTAATAAAATCAATCCTAACTCTGGTCCAGCAGCTGGTGTAGTTTTAACCGTTGTTACTTGTTTTTCAATACAAAGTTGACTAGTGTCATCATCATAAGCATTGGCAGAATTTGCTTTAATAAAGTTAACAACACAGAATAAACCTTTATCAGCTGGTAAGTTAGTTTGAGGTAAAACTTTCATTTTGATATAAAAAACTTTTTCTTGATCAACCTCAAAATCACCGGCGTTCCAGGTAATTTCTCGGGTAGTTGAGTTATATGAGCCTGGACCTTCAATTGGATCAAGATAAGAAGGCACAGTATCTTTTACCTCCATACCAACTAATTTAGTGGTTGAAGTATTTTTGATTTTAATTTTAAAGAAAACTATTTGACCTGGTGAAAAACGAGGATCACTTACTAATAGATTATCAACATATTTATAATCAGTGGCATTGTTTGATGTTCCTGGTTTACCTACCATTTTATCAACGACGATTGAGTATGATTGGGTAGGAGTACCGTATTGGCCATAATTGGCAGCAACATTTCGAACAACTAATAAAAAAACAAAAACAGTTGTTAGTAAAATAAAAACTTTTTTCATAGCCCATATTATACTATAAGATTTTTAAAATGTCAACTATAGGATTATTAATATAAAATTTGAACATAAAACATAAATAACAAATCAACAATTTTTAATTACAGGTTGAGAACAAAATTTTTTATAATTAACTTAATGAAAAAAAATATCTTTTGTTTGAAATGAGTGATAATTTAATAAAAGAAATCTATATTTTAACATTATCATTTAGTAATAAGTTTTAATTTTTAATCGGGAATAGTTAAGAAGATTTTCATTATCTGTTGTTTTAAACATTATCGAGGCAGACGATCGAAAATCAGAAAAAGAGAGAAAACAATTATTAAATATTGCTTTTGGTTCTTTAAAAGAAACTAAATATTTAGTTAATTTCTGTGAGTATTTGAGTTTAATAAAAAAAGGTTTCAGAAATAATTTAAAAAGTTAATTGACTACTAAAAATTTTATATGGAATTTTATATAAAGATAGAGTCTGAAAATAGCTATACTTTTTATAAGTTTTAAGTTTCATATTTTTTATGTTTCATAAAAAAAGATTAGGCGCTGGCGAGTTAAGGTTGATTGATGAAAGGCAGGCGGTTGAGAGGGTAAGGTCTTTAAAACGCCGGCCGATTTATTTTATTTTGGAGAATATTTATGATACTTATAATATTGGCGGACTTTTTCGATTAGCTGATGCTTTGGCAATTGAAAAGATCTATTTAGTGGGAGAGACTGAGACGCCGCCAAATAACAGGATAAAAAAAGCCTCGATAGGAACATATAAGATTGTTCCTTGGGAATATTGTCAGACAACAAAAGAGGCAATTAAAAGATATAAAGACTCGGTCTGTCCAATTTTTATCACACCAGAGTCTCCTCCCGCCAAAGGTGGGGTACTCGAAAGTGAAAAAAATGTCCACACCTTTTTTCCAATGGTTATTGCCGTTGAACAAGCACCAAATTCAATTCCTTATTCTAAATTTTCTTATTCTTATCCTTTGGCTTTAATTTTTGGTAATGAAAGTTATGGAGTGTTGCTGGAGACTTTAAAAATGGTTGATGCGATTGTTGAGATTCCGATGTTTGGTGTAAACAAATCTTTAAATGTGATAGTTTCAGCGGCGATTGTTTCTTATTGGATAGTAGTCACGAGCTAATTAATTTGTGAAACTGAATGAACCTGACAGGTTCACCTACGGATTTCAACAGTAATTGTTGGTTATATTTAACATTTTTACCATTTTACTCAATATTTTATTTTCTATATATTTTTAGATTATCAAAACATCCTATAATTGGTGCCAATTTTATGGTAACCGACTCGGTTGTAGGGATGACAGAATGAATAATAAAAATACCCCTTGACAAATAAAAAAATATCCTGTAGTCTGAAATTATAAGTTATAAATTTAGGAAGGATCCGATTAAAAGTTTTCAAAAAAAACTATGAAAAAGATAGAAACCAATCTTTTTCAAGGAATGTGGGCAGGCTAAAGAAAAAGATTGAATGATTAAGAATAAGAGTTGATATTCTTAATCAAAATCTTATGCGCCACCGAGTCGGCGGAGCGAATCCAAAGGCTCGGTGCGTTTTTTTATTGACCAAAACGTCTTTTCCTTTTTGAATATTCTATAAGACAATTTTCTAAATCTTTTTCTGTAAAATCAGGTAGATATTTTTTAACAAAAATTAATTCAGCATAGCCAGACTGCCAAGTTAAAAATCCAGACAATCTTTGCTCACCACTAGTTCTTATAATTAAGTCAGGATAAGGATAGGGAAGATCTCTAGTATCTAAAAATTGATTAAAAGTTTCTTTAGTGATTGATTTAATATTGGTGCTGATAAGTTTGTTTATGGCTCTTATAATCTCATCTTGTCCACCATAGTCTAAAGCACAGCATAAAAAATTTTTATCAAATTTTTTTGTCTGGTTTTCAGCTTGAGTAATTTTTTCAATTAAGATTTTATCTAAACGATCTTTTCTTCCTAAATGGACTAAACGGATTTGTTTTTTTAAAGCTTCTTTAAGATAGTTATCAACTATTTTTTTAAAAAGTCTCATTAAGTGAGAAACTTCTTGTTTTGACCTCTGCCAGTTTTCGGTGGAGAATCCCCAAATAGTAATTATTTTTATTCCCATTTTAAAGCCTTTTCTAATGATTTTTTTTAAAGCTTGAAAACCTTTTTGATGACCATAAAAAACAGGTAATTTATTTTTTCTTGCCCAACGGCGATTACCATCGGGAATAATTGCTAGATGATTGGGAATAGTCATAATGTTTTAAAAATAAACTTTTGTATAAGATATTTTTTTATTTTTTAAAAAATTATATAAATTAATATATTTTAAAATAAAACTTGGTATTTTAAATTGAGTAATTTTTATTGCCCAATTAACTTTTTTTTTCATTCCACCAGTGACATCAATTAAAGGATTTTCCGTAAAAACTGATTGAATTTTTGGAAAGGTTTTTTTAGTAATTAAAGGAATGGTTTTTCCATTCTTGTCCAAAACACCATCAGTATCACCAGCAAAGATAATTTTTTCAATTTTAATTTTTTCTTTAATAAGATTTTTTACTAAATGATAAAAAATTTCATCGGTTGAAAGAACTCGGCCGCCTTTTAATTGATCAAAAACCATATCTCCATATAGAACTGGAAGATAATCTTGTTTTAAAGCCTCAATAATTATTTTTATAAAAAAATAATTTTTTTTCTCAGATAAAAAAATTGAGTTGGGTTTGATAGAAATTGCTGGAAGATTATTTTCTAGAAAAGTTTTAATTACTTGTTGATTTAAGGTCTGAACAAGATTAGTGATAATTGAGAAGCCTAATTTTTGTTTTTCACTAGTGATATTATTTTTTAGATTATATTTATTAACTTGAATATGACCAAAACTGCCAGCGCCAGTGCCGATGATAAAGTGATAATTTTTATTTTTTTCAAGAATTTTTTTTAGTTGAGAGACTAAAAGATTAATATTTCTTTGATTAATTTGTTCTTCTTTAGTTTTATCAGTTATAGCGCTGCCACCAAACTTAATCAAAATAACTGTTTTCATGGGTGACTGACGGGATTTGAACCCGCAACAATCTGCTCCACAGGCAGATGCTCTACCGGATTGAGCTACAGTCACCAATAATTAAATAATTATTGTTTATTATATAAAACCTTTAAAGTATTTGCCAGTTGTGATGTTGAGGCGATTAAGGTGAGAAAATAACATGTGAGCCTGGAGCGGGAATCGAACCCGCACTCTAACCCTTACCAAGGGTTTGTTTTACCACTAAACTATCCAGGCAATAGAATATATTATAAAATAAAACGATAAAAATAAAACTTAAAACATAAACCCCTAAGCTAGAAAAGAATTCGATTCATGGTAGATATGGAAAGTAAAACATAAAATATGAAAGATAAAATGTAAAGCTTGAATGGGTTTATATGTTTACGAATTGTGTGTTTGCGAGTTATGAGTTACGTGTTTGAGAGTTATGAGTTAACTGGTTTAACC
>DAIQPK010000045.1:2249-5572 GCA_036787375.1 Patescibacteria group bacterium | reverse complement strand
CTACGTTTAAAGTTTGAAGTTTAATGTATTCGAGTCGGTTAGACTGGTGGCAGAACCGCTTGCAAGTTTTTTTCTGGTATTTTATAATATAAATTATGTCATACTCGAACAAAACTAATAAAAAAGTCTCAATCGAAGACTTACCTGATCTTTTAACCATTAAAGAGGTGGCTTCGCTTTTGCGAGTTTCTCCACTAACAATAAAACGTTGGGGAAAATCTGGTAAACTACCAGCAATTAGAATTAACTCCCGTGGTGACCGCCGATATCGAAAAGAGGTAGTCCTTCGTTTACTTGGTGTTCAAGAAGAAAAATAATCTCTCCCAAAATTTCTAATTTTTAATTCTTAATTTCTATTCAATTTTTAATTTCTAAACTAACAATTACTAATTATCTTAGAAAAAATAAGAGTAATTTAGTGGGCTTCCTGCCATAAAATACGACATTTATCTCTAAACTTAGTTCTGTATTAGCAATTATTCTTAACCAATATTTTTGTCTCCATTGCTTCTTTTTTCGCTAATATGATTTTTTTAAAATCTTTTTTACTTGCAGCTCCATCAGCCTCTGTATAATTAGCTCCTATTGATGTACCTGATCTTATTAGTTAATCTATTAAAGGAATATTAATACTATTTTTAGGAATACTTTTACAAAAATTAATAATATCCTTAGCTAATTTTATTACTCTTTCTTCAAGATTGTATTTCATATTTAAAAATTAGAAATTTAAAATTAGTATAAATAAGGTATATTTTCTTGTCAATCATCTATCTTAAAAATCATTGAAGTTAATTAACCCCTTTTCCTGCATAAGACATAATCTTCTGACGAATTTCCTCAATTTTAAGCTCATCATCAACTGTCCCTTCCAATGATTTTAGTAAAAACTTTTTCACATAATCAACTGCCTGTTGATAAATATCATTCGTCAAAGACCTTTTGCCTGTCTCTATTTCATGAAGAAAAGAATTGTAAGTTACCTTAATCATATCATCCATCATCTTAAAAAAATGTTTCCATAACATATCCATTAACTGATATCTCTCATCGTAATTTCCTTGTAAATACTCATTTTCCAACTCTCTAATATAATCATCACTAAAATTCATCATTTTTCCTAATTGATAAATTAAGCTTTGTTTGTTCATACTTTTTTAATTAATTTTTAAAAACTTGTTTACTCATTTTATAATCATTCAAAAACAATCCTATTTTTCCTTTTACTTTTTCTCCCCCTTGTTTGCTTAGTTTATAGGAAATCTTCACCCATATCAACTTTTACTAAAAATTTATCCAACACTTCTTCTAATAATTGTTCATTAGTAATTCGACTCAAATCTAAAGATCCTAAAAACCGATTAATCTCTTCCACTGTCAATCCATATTCTGATACTTGTGAACTATCTAGACTACCTTCAACAAAGTCAGGACCAAAAACAAGATATAAAGATCTAATAACATTAGTAACATTAGTTTTATCTGTTTCAACTGCAATTTTACCATCTGTATCGACTTGTAAAATTCCACTCTTAATTAATAATTTCTTTAAACCCGGATTCATCGCTCTTAAAATCTTTTCATCAGCTTGAAAATCTCGAAAATATTGACCACTTGCTTGACGCTGCCTTCTCGCTGTTAATGACTCCTCACTATAATACCCCAACAAAACTTTCACAACTATTAAATCTCTTTCGATTTCACTTGATGATCTTTCTTGTCCCTCATCTTGAGATTTTTCCTCTCTAAACTGTTGTTCTCTTTCTAATCTTCTATATTCATCTATCCACTCTTTAACTGTTTTTGTCTCACCATCTATTGTTATCTGTTGTGTTAAAGCCTCTTCATAACTGGTTATTTTTTCGGTTATTAATCCCAACTCAATTTTTTTTCCTTCTAACCTTTTAATTTGCTCATTTATATCTCTGATTTCCCTTTCAATATCATCTAATTCTTTATTAAGACTTTCTAGTCTTTTTTTTATTTCTTCTAATTGAGCATATTCAGTAACTTTGCCTTCTCTAGTAGTTTCTCTGACTCTTCTTTCAGATAAGCTAGTAAAATCTTGGCTTTTTTTTTCTCTTTGACCTATTAACCAATCTAATCTTTTTTGTAATTCTTGTCTATGTTCAATTTCTCTCTCCAACTCTCTTCTTCGTCTTCTTAGACTGACAATATTTCCCTTTTCTAAAAAATCATCAATTGTTAATCCTGTTTCACCACTAATATAGGTCAATAGACGTAATTGCTCTTCCAAACTCTTATTTATCACTCGAACTCTGAGTTCTTCATCTTCTGATAGCTGTCCCTTCTTGCTTTTCTTCTCTTCTTCCTCCTCTCTCTTCTTAGCTTTTGTTAACGCCTCTTCAAGTTTTCTTTTTCTTTCTTCCAGTCTCTCTCTTATCTGTCTCTCTCTTCTTCCTCTTCGCTCTTCCTCAAACTTATCTTTTATACTTCCTCTTATTTGATCAAGAATCTGTCCAACTAGCGCTCCATCTTTTACTTGGCTAATAAACTGATCTAATCTAGTATTTGAAGAAGGATTAAAAAAAACCTCAGCTATCTGATGTTGAGGTAAACCAGTTAATCTTAGATATTCTCCTCTTAATGCCTGTACTTCTAATATCTGGCTTAACACTAACTCAGCTTTCTCTGGATTTTGTATTAAATCAAATCTATCATCTCCCTCTAATAAACCCAATTGTTGTAATATTTGTTTTTGTATATTATCAAGATTGTCACTTAAGCAACCCAATTCAATAACAAACTCTCCTTCTGGAATCAATCTTTTTAACATCTCTCTAACCTCAGCACCGCTATAACGTCTTCTAAATAAAAGACCTATTATCGGAAATTCGCTCAGAGGATGAGGTCTTCTTAAACCGCTATCAGCAGCTTGTTTCTCAATCTCTCTGTCTGTAAGTGGCTCTTCAACCTGTTTAACTTCACCTGTTGCTACATTAATTATAAATCTTACCCTGGTAGTTCTAATTTTTTGCATTCTTTCTCTTTCCTCTTCAGAAATCTCTTCACCTTCATCAACTCTATCAACTCTTTCTCCTTTTTTTATTTCATAGGCAGCTCTTATAGTATCTAATTTTATCTCAGCATAAAAGGCGGCTAAAGCCAGACCAAGCTGAGGAGAGCTTTTCATTAATTGAGAAACTGCTTGTTGAATAGACTCTGGGTTTTTAAAATCTATGTTAATACCTAATAATTGAAGAGCATTATTAACTCTTGTCTTTAAAGTTATGAGAGGATGGTCTCCATTATCTAATTGTGAAGATAAATTACCAATAAGAAAAGCCATCTCTTGAAGTAAA
>DAIQPK010000045.1:0-2149 GCA_036787375.1 Patescibacteria group bacterium | reverse complement strand
AAATGGAAATGGAGATGGAGATGGAGAAAAAGAATCTTCAACTCCAGCAGAATTTTCCCAACAAGTGTTGGAATTAATAGAAAAAGAAAAACCAAAATCATCAACTCAAAAAGCTGCCGAAGTTTTATATAACTTAGGTGAAAAAAAAACTGATAGTGATGGTAATATTAGAATGGATGAATTAGCAACTTATGCTAATTTAGTATTACAGTTAACAAAAAAAATAATAGATCCTCAATATAGATTCATACCAGTTAGTCTTAACTTAACTATAAACGGACAACAAATAACTATTATTAGTGAATGTTTAATAGAAGAAGACGGAGAGGTAAAATTTCAAACTAATGTCGGTAAAATTAATGTATTAGCCATTCTTAAAGCCCAGTATCAAATCTTTCAACAATCTCAAGAAAATAAACAAAAACCAACAACCAGAGAAAAACCAGAATCACCTCAAGCTGCTGATCAATCTCAACAAGAACCAGAACCTGAAACACCTTTATACGGAAAAAAAACCAAAGAATTAGTAAGACAGCTTCATAATAAAGTTATTAATCAATCTCAACAACCTCAACCAGAAGCGGCTACCCCCAAAACAGACTCAGAACTAGAAAAAGCTATTGAAGAAACTATTAAAGAAAATAAAGACAGATTAGCTCAAGAAGGATATATTTTAATTGAATCTGACAATCTTCAACATTTAATAAAAAGTCTTAAAACTAAAATTGAGGCCTTACCTGATGGAGAAAAGAAAAATCAGTTAATTGAAAGATTAAATGCTATTACAGAAAGACAAGGTGAAGCAGCCTTTGTTAGTCGCGCTGAACTTAAAGAACTCCTATTGCTCGGACTTGATTTAAAAAGAGATGAATTAATTGCTGAAGCTACTATCCTAATGCAAGATCCTTTTATGCAAAATAGTCCAGAGTTTCAACAATTAATTACTCAAATAAGATCGTTAAATCCAACTCAACTCTCAGCCGCATTAGGTGAGGGCTTAGACTATTTTATTCAACAGATGAATAAAAGACCTGGACTTGCCCAAAAACTTATAGAACTTATCACTCAAGAAAGACCTGACTTTCAAAAAATCTTTAACACTGTTGTTGGTCAAGAAGAAACAGATCAACAAATATGGGAAAAATACAGAAAAGCTATAAAAACAACCTCTATTGCTTTTGCTTTATTAATATTAATATTAATGTTTAGATCATCAAAAGATTTAACTGGCACCGGTGGCAGTCAAGCAATGAGTCATTAATCTCTTATCTCCTCAGCTGCTAAAGTCGGATCAACAATATTTACCGAAAGACCAGTACCCAGTTCAAAACCAGCCCGATGAACCAGCCGAGGAATAATCCGCAAATACCAATCCTTTCCCGGATAAATATAAAAGTTATAAGCAAAATTATCTCTCACTAAGTTTTTTTTATAACCAATTGTTTTCAACCTTGTTAAAATTTTTTTAACAATTGCTGATAAATCTTCAATCTCTTCATTATTAATTTGGCCAAAAAACTTATCCGGCTCTTTTGGTGTAATCCAAGTTTCATAAGGCCATTGAGAAAAATCAGGACAGTAAACCATAAAAAACTTATTTTCATCAACAATGTTATTTAACGGCTCTTTAGCTAAAGTGTCTAAATTAATCTGATTGGGAATGACCACTAATTGAGAATGAGGATGGGTCAATGAAGCGCCTGAGTGTTCACCGTGATTGCAAAAAATTAATACTTGTCCACGATCTTTATAAAAATTATATCGAGCCTTATAAGCTTGAAAAACATTTTCTATCTGCCCCTGGGAAAACTCAATAAAATCCCTATTATGATCTGGTGAGTGAATAATTACCTCATGAATATCAGTAATAGGAAATTTATTTGGAATCACTCTCACCTGCCAACCTAAAGTATTCGCTTCTCTTTGACCAATCCGAAAAACTTCCGGCGGAGTCAGGCTCTCATTACCTGGACAAAAAGGACAGGCCTTTGGTTTTTTTTCACTCTTGCCAACATCCTCTGGTTTTTTGATTCTTCCAGAAGCAATAATCACCCACCTTTTACTTGAAATATCAGGTACATATTTTGACATAATTTAAGTATACTAAAAATTCCACCCTTTACAACCGGCTCGGTTATACTAAAAATAA
>DAIQPK010000001.1:41179-48192 GCA_036787375.1 Patescibacteria group bacterium | reverse complement strand
GGTTGCTTTTAACATCTAACATCTAACATTAAAAATAAATCTTAAATACTAAATCACAAATAAATAAAAAATAAAAAATGACAAATGATAATTGAATGATAAATGATATAAATAAATTAAAAATTTAAAATTAATTTTTTAAACGCTTGATGATTTCTTCTTTTAATTTTTCATTTTTTGCTAAATTAGCTTTTACTTCTTCTTTTCCTTGGCCTAAAATTTTTTCATTTATCTTAAAAAACGATCCTGATCGGGTAATTACTCCTTTTAAAATTGCAGCATCAATTAAAACTTCTTCTCTGTCAACCCCATCGCCAGTAATCACAAGCTCTGCTTCTCTAAAAGGTGGAGCAACTTTGTTTTTGACAATTTTTACTCTTATTCTGGCCCCATAAACCTGATTAGCTTTTTTCAAAGTTTCAATCTTTCTGACATCCATTCTTACCGACGCATAGAATTTTAAGGCTAGGCCACCGGGAGTAGTTTCTGGATTACCAAACATAATACCAACCTTTAATCTAATTTGATTGGTAAAAATAACGGTTGTTTTTGATTTAGAGACAATTCCCGTTAACTTTCTTAAAGCTTGAGACATTAATCTGGCTTGAATACCAATTTGAGATTCACCCATCTCGCCTTCAATTTCTGCTCGTGGTACTAAAGCAGCCACTGAGTCAATAACAATTAGATCAACCCCACCTGATCTAATTAAAGTTTCAGCAATTTCCAAAGCCTGTTCACCAGTATCAGGTTGGGAAACTAATAAATCTTCAAGTTTAACACCAAGTTTTTTTGCCCAGTCTGGATCTAAAGCATGTTCAGCATCAATAAAAGCAGCGACACCACCAGTTTTTTGGGCTTGAGCAATAATTGAAAGACAGATTGTCGTTTTTCCTGATGACTCAGGACCAAAGATCTCAATAATTCTACCTTTTGGTATGCCATTAACTCCTAAAGCCTGGTCTAAAGTAATAATTCCTGTTGAAATTGCTTCAACAGTCACTACTGGTCCCTGGCCAAATCGCATAATTGAACCTTTACCAAACTGTTTTTGAATTTGCTCAATAGCTAAATTAATCGCTTGTTTTTTTTGTTGATCTTGGTTTTTCATAGTTTTTTAAAATTAATAATTAAGATAATTATCATTAATTTTTAATTTTGTCAACGGAATATAACCAACAGTTTAAAGCTAAAAAATATAAATTAAACTAATAATAATTAATCCCCAGACAAGAATAGTAATTATCAATGGTATATCTGAGGTAATTAATTTTTCTGGTTTTTCACCTTCATATTTTTCATATAAAAGCTGAGCATAACGAGTGATGCCATAGACTACTAAGGGAATGGTAATCATCATTAGTTTTCTTGCTTCTAACTGAGGAAAAAATAAAGAAAAATGTTTACCAAAGATTGTCTCAACTGGTGGCAGTTTTTCAAAGTAAGTGTAAAATGAGTAAGAAATAATTGCTGTTGTTGCTGATGTATAGGTGACAAAGTCTAAAAAATGCTCGTTATATTGATATAAAGAGAGTCGAGCTTCTTTTCCTTGAGCTGATAACTCAGCGTGTCTTTTGACTGAGGCCATAAAAAGCGATAAGAAAAAGATTGTTAACATCATCCAAACAGGGATATGATAACCAGTGATGATTACTCCGGCGTAGGTTCTTAAAACAAAAGATAAAGAAATAGTAAAAATATCAATAACAGGAAATTTTTTTAAATATAAAGAATAAAAAAAGTGTAAAAGGAGAAAAAATAAACTTAAGAAAAAAAATGGTAAAGAAAAAAATAAGCTAACAATTAAAGAAATTAAAGTCATAATAAAAACTAAAAAAGTAGCTTGAGGAAGACTGATTTCACCTGAGGCAATGGGACGATTTTTTTTTAATCGATGTTTTTTATCATAAGGATAGTCAATAACGTCATTTAAGATATAAGAAGTTGATGATAAAAGACAAAAGATCAAAAAACCGTAAAAAGTTTTTAGAAATAGATCGGGATCAAAAAATTTTCCAGCAAAAATAATTGAGGTAAAAATTACTAAATTTTTTATCCATTGACTAACCCGAAATAAGCGACTATAAAGAAGAATTTTTTCCTTCATTTCTTTATTGAATTATATAATATTTTTTTGATAAAATCATAATTTATGATTAATCTTGATGATAAAGAAAAGATTTGTCAACTTCAAGGTGGTAATTTAGTTATTGATTCAATTGATAATTTATCAAAACAACTTAAGCAGTCATTAACTGAGTCTTTGAAAGTATCTTTTAAAGATAGTTATCAAAAGATTGATAATGTAGTTGTTTGCGGCATGGGAGGATCAAGATTTCCTAGTTTAATTATTAAAAATCTTTTTAAAAAAGAGTTGAAAATACCCTATTTAATTAATGATGATTATTTTTTGCCGGGATTTATCAATGAAAAAACTTTAGTTATTTTATCTTCTTATTCGGGGGCAACTGAGGAGGTTTTAAGTTGCGCTTATCAAGCTAAAGAGAAAGCTTGTTTAATTACTGGTTTAACTGTTGGTGGTGAGTTAAAAAAGTTTTTTGAAGACAACCGATATCCTTATTATTTAATTAATCCAGTTTACAATCCTTCTGAACAACCAAGAATTGGTTTTGGTTATTTTGTTGGCGGGCATTTGGGATTGTTAATTAATCTTAATTTAATTTTAGTCGAAAAAGATTTAGTTTTTGAAGCGATTAAATTTTTAGAAAAACTGACAAATAATTATAGAATTAATCTACCAGCAGAAAATAATCCAATAAAAAAATTAGCTTTAAAACTTTATCAAAAATATCCCTATTATATTGTCTCAGAGTTTTTAACCGGAGTAGGTAATGCAATTGCCAACCAAACCAATGAGACAGCTAAATCAATCTCTGGTTATCGAGTGATTCCTGAGTTAAATCATCATTTAATGGAAGGATTAAAATTTCCTGACAAATTAAAAGAGATGTTAATTTTTATTTTTTTCTTTTCAAATTTATACACTGAGAAAATTCAAAAAAGATTTAAGATTACTAAAGAGGTGGTTGAGCAAAATCAGGTTGAGACCTTATGGTATCAATTACAAGGAAAAAATAAGATTGAGCAAACATTTGAGTTAATGGCAATTGGTAGCTACTTATCAATGTATTTATCAGTTTTATATGAGCAAGATCCAAAAGTTATTCCTTTTGTTGATTATTTTAAAAAAAGATTAAAAGAATAAAATTCTCTTGATTTTTTTTCTATTAAGACTATACTTTAATTGTTTTAAATTTTTTGGTTTGGATTGTAGGAATAACGGTGGAAATCCGTAACTGTGCCGCAACGGTAAAAGTCCGACACTGCCCGAACCTAAAACCCCGAGCAGGGAGAAATATATGGTTGCCCCAAAAACAGAAACGTTTTTATTATATCCTAATTATAAAAATAATTATAAAAATTATAAAAATCAAGCTTTTTCACTTGAAATAAAAGAAAGAGAAACACCTGAATCTTTTGAACAGTTATTAACTTCTTATTTAGGTGAGTACCGATTTCAATTACCTTTATATCAATATTCATATTATTTTTCACCAGAACAAGGTTTAGTTGATCCAAATACTAATGAATCAATGATTGATAAGGGTATAAGATCTATTCAAAGAAGATTTGAAGAGGGAAAATTAACTAAACGAGAAGAAGCTGAATTAAGAGGTTTAGAAAAGATTAAGTTAATGTTAGAAGAAAAACGGCAAGAAAATCCTGACGAGTTTATAGGAACAAGTTTTTTTTGGATTAGTCCTCCAGGAGAAAGAAATGATGGATATGGAGACTATGCCTTTGTTTTTTATGGAGTTGTTGATAACTTTGATTTTAATGGTTGGCACATTACAATGAATGCCAGAAGAATTGATCAAGGACGAGATTATGAACGTCTTAGATTGTTAGCTCAGATGTTATTTGGTCAGGAAGTTAATTATGAATCTGATATTTCGTTTTTGGAAAATCCTTTTCTAATGTCGGCGGACATAGTAAATCCGGAAGCGATAGTTGCTGAAATTTTTGGATCAATTGATAAAGAGGTTGTTCAGATTTTTAATAAGGCTTTAGGAGAAAATGGTCAATTAAGACCATTATTAGAACAAGCAGTTAAAGCTTATTTAAGAGGCAATATTTCAGAGTTTATTCGTTTATTTACTGCTTTAGAAAATTTATCTGATGATTTTAGAAGGGCGAGTTATGATTTAAGCCAATTAATTGAACAAGTTCCGACTTTTGTTTTTGATCCAAGAATAATTGATTTTTATTCTTCATATGCTCCTTCATCAATTTCTGGTAGTTGTGGTTCTACTTCAGTAAGAGAAACATCTAATTTTTTGCAAGAACTTCATATACCGAGTTTAAGAGATTTAAAAGATCTATTATTTAATAACAGATATGAGGATTATGAGTGTCCTCAATGTCATGGAAAGATTAAAGGTGAGTTAAAAGGAAAACCAGAAACTTGGCATAAAAACTGTCCTCATTGTGGTTATCGTTTAGGCTGCGCTGATTGATTATTTTATTAAATCATTAACTTTTTTTCCTATTTTTACTGCATAGTTTGTTCCCCGATCATAAGGATAAGTCATATCAAGATTAGCTATGAGAAAGTTTTTTATTGGCGTAATAAAGTTAGGTTTATAGTTAATGAAGTTTTTATCAAAAATTGGTTGAGCATATTTGGCTTGAAAAGATGTTAAAAAAATAATATCTTTTTTTTCAAATAAAGGATTTATTTTTTTAAGATAAGGAAAAATCGTGTTAAGTAGTTGTTTATCTTTTAAACTCCAAAAAGGATTTTTTTCTTCTAAATACCAACCTAAGTAAATGAGATGATTTCCTGCATAGTTTTTTTTATCAATAAAGTTAGTATGTTCAACAATAACCATTATCGGAATTGTTTTTGCATTAACATTTAACCAGTAAATTTTTTCAAGCAAGGGTTTTTTAACCTCAATAATTAGAGTTTTTGCATGAAGATAGTTGATTTTGCGGAGATTTTGCAGAAATTCTGCGGGAAATATTTTTTCAGTAATCTTGATTAAAATTGGTGTTGGTAAAGTGGAAATAACATAATCAAACTCATTATTATCAATAATAAATTTATTTCCTGTTTTTTTTATCTCGTTAATCTGATGATTTTTTAACATTTTAACCTTTAAACTTTTTAACTGTTTTTCAATATAATTAATAAAGTTTTGAAACCCTCCTTTTGGATAACCTAGTTTTTTGGTTCTTTTTTTAATTCTTGCCCAAAAAAAACTAGCTAAGACATTTTCCGCATATTTTCCGAATTTTTTCCGAAAAAGTTCTTGCCATAGTTTATCCCAAATAATTTTACCCATGGTTTTTTTAAGAAAATTTTCACAGATTTGGTTTTCATAAACTTTTAAAAACGGTGATATTTTTAAAAATATCAATATTAAACCAGCCCGAAGCTTATCAAAGATGTTTAAAAAATCAAGTTTTAAAAAATCAATTGGCGTGTCAATTGGTCTGATTTTTAGGTCATCAAAAATTGAGGCGGTTTGAAGAGATCTAAAAAAAAAGTTATTAAAATTAATCTGTTTGGCAAAATCAATAATATCGTTGTCATTAGAAAAAATATGATGATAGGTATAGTCCAAGTACCATTGCCAACCTTTTTTTTTAAAACCAGAAGCTAGTCCGCCAAGAGTTTCTTTTTTTTCAAAAATAGTAATTTGATAGTTTTTTTTTGCTAAAAAATAACCGGCTGTTAAACCGGTTAATCCACCACCTAAAATAGCAATTTTTTTCCGCATATTTTTTGCAAATTAACCGCAATTATTTTAAATTAGTTTTTTGCCACTCAACTAAAATTGTTTCGATAAATATAGTTATTGGCACAGAAAGAAGGATTCCTAAAACTCCAGCTAATTTTCCGCCAATAATTAAGGCCATCAAAGTAGTAATTGGATGAAGACCAATAATTTTTTTCATAATCAGAGGGACGATTAAGTTGTTTTCTAATTGTTGAATTAAAATATAAAGACCAAGATTGTATAACCCTAAATAAAAAGAGTATGAGAGTCCGATAATGGTTGCGGGAATTGTTGAGAGAATTGGACCAATATTAGGAACAATTTCTAAAAATCCTGCTAAAACTGCCAAAGCTAAAGCATACTTTTCCATTCCTATTAATAAAAGACCAGTATAAGTTAAAAAACCAACAACAATCATTAAAATAATTTCTCCCCAAAACCAAGATGAGGCTCTAGTTTCTGCTTTTGAGATGATATAAGAGATTTTTTCTGCTTGATTATCTTCAAGAAATTTTTTTAAAGTGTTTTTAATAAAGTCTTTGTCAAGGGTTAAATAAAAGCCAAAAAATAAAGTTGAGATTACAAATAAAAGATTAGAAAATAGATTTTTAATTAAGCTAAAAATATCATTAGCTAAATTAGGAAAACTAGAAGAAAAATTATTAATATCAATAATGGTTGTTATACCAGGAAAAAGTTGTTTAGTTAACAGAGGAAGATTTTTTAATAACAAGGAAATTTCTTTAATTAAAGGAGGTAAGACCAATAAAAATAAATAGATAATTAAAGAGATGAAACCAAAATAAATAAAAAAAACTGCTAAAGTTCGCGGTAGTTTTTTAGTTTCTAAATAATTAATAATTGGTTTTAAAGCTCCAGAGATGATAAAAGCAATAAACAAAGAAAAAATTAATTCTTTTATTTGCCATAAAAATCCTAAAAATAAAAGAAAAAAGATTGTAAAAATAATTGTTTTTGAAGAGATTTCAATTTTTATTTTTTTCATAATAAGAAAATTATAACAAATTTTATCCCTGAGCTAGGGTTAAAAGATAAACTTTTTTAAAACCAGCTTTTTTTAAAGTCCGGCAAACCTCATTAGTAGTCGCACCAGTTGTCACTAAATCGTCAATCAAAATAATTTTTGAATTTAGAGTTAAAGAGTTGTTTTTTATTTGAAAAGCATTTTTAATGTTTGATTTTCTT
>DAIQPK010000001.1:18735-41079 GCA_036787375.1 Patescibacteria group bacterium | reverse complement strand
TAGAGTTAAAGAGTTGTTTTTTATTTGAAAAGCATTTTTAATGTTTGATTTTCTTGTTTGATAGTTTTTTATTTCTGCTTGAGGCTTGGTTTCTTTGATTTTTTCTAAAATATCAATGATAGGAAAGTTTAAAAACTTTTGAAAAAAATTAGCTATTAAATAGGCTTGATTAAAGCCCCGAAGTTTAAGTTTGTTTTTGGTTATTGGAATTGGTTGAAAAAAATAATTGTTGCCAGTTTTTTTATAAAAATCTAATTTATAAAGATATTCGGGTTTAATTGATTTAGAAAAATCATTCCAAACTTCTTTTACTAATCGATATTTAATGTTTTTTAAAATTTTTTTTAAGACGGGATTATAATAAAAAATCGACATTTTTCCATCTAAACCTAATTTTTTTTGACAACCAAAATGAGTTAAACCATAAAGACTGGGTTTTTGACAATAAAAACAATAGTCTTTAGTTAATGGTTTTAATTTTTTTTGACAGTTTGGGCAAAAATAATTACCAAGCTTTCCACAGTTTAAGCAAAGTTTAGGAAAAAATAATTCAAGAAAAGACATTGATTTTATTATATTTTATTATAAAAGAAAAACTTAAAAACCCCAAACCCCAAATAAATCATAAATAAATTAAAAATTGTACTCAGTGAACTTACCAGGTTCACCCATGACTTGTCATAAGACTCTGATTCCAACTGATTTAACTGATTCAACTGATTACCGATTTAACTTATTTCAACTGTTTTCAACTGATTCTAACTTAGTTTGACTGATTTCAACTGTTTCACCTTTCATGTTTTATTTATATAACCGAGTTGGTTAGACTGGTGGCAGAATGATCTTAGATAGATTATTTTAAAGATATAAAATTAAACTTTTGATTAAAAATTTTTTGGGAAAATTTTTAATAAAAAAATCTTCAAGGCTAAAATAAACCCTTGATATAGTTTTTATATATTTTGACCTCTTGAAATCCTACCAATAGTGTAATAAATTGTTTATTAACACTAATTAACTAATTATATGTTTTGTATTTTTTGTAAAAATGACGACACTGAGGTTATTGAGACAAGATTATCAGAGGATGGAACAACAATAAGAAGAAGAAGAGAGTGTCCCAAATGTAAGAAAAGATTTACTACTTATGAAAGAGTAGAAGAGCTGCCAATCTTAGTTATAAAAAGAGATGGAAGACGAGAAAGATTTGATCGAGAAAAATTAAGGCGAAGTATTGTTTTACCATCAGATAAAACAACCGTGACTAGTCAACAAATTGAAGAGATTATTGAAGAGGTTGAGAAAGAGTTAAAAGAAAAAGAAACCACCGAGATTGAAAGCAAGGAAATTGGTAATTTAGTTGCTAAAAAATTAAAGAAAGTTGATAAAATTGCCTATATTAGATTTGCAGCGGTTTTTAAAAGATTTTTAGATTTAGAAGATTTTGAAAAAGAAATTAAAAATTTAATTAGATAATTTGGTTTTCATATGAAGTTAACAGGGATTTCAGAAAAGGTTTTTCTTGACAGGTACGCCTTAAAAGATAAAAAAGGTAATCCAGTTGAAAAATCTCCTCAAGAGATGTGGAGAAGAATTGCTAAAGCAGTTAGCGCGATTGAAAAAAAAGAAAAAAGAGAGTATTGGGAGGATAGGTTTTATTCGATTATGGAAGATTTTCAATATGTTCCTGGAGGAAGAATATTATCAGGAGCAGGGACAGGTTTTGAAGTTTCCTTTTATAACTGTTATGTTCTTCCTTCTCCTAAAGATTCAAGGGATGGAATTTTAGAGGCATTAAAACAGATGGTTGAGATTATGGCTCGGGGTGGCGGAGTAGGAATTAATTTATCAACATTAAGACCTCGAGGAGCAAGAGTAGAAAAGGTTAATGGTTTTTCCTCAGGTCCAGTTAACTGGGCAGAGCTATTTTCTGTAGCCACAAAAGACATCATTCAACAAGGGGGAACGAGACGAGGTGCTTTAATGTTAATGCTTTGGGATTGGCACCCTGATATTGAAGAATTTATTACAGTAAAACAAGACTTAACAAAGATTAATGGGGCTAATTTATCAGTAGCAGTTTCTGATTCTTTTATGGAAGCCGTGGAAAAAGATAAAGATTGGCAGTTAGTTTTTCCAGATTATAAAGACCCAGATTATGATGAAAAATGGGATAGTGATATTGAAACCTGGAAAAAATTAGGAAAAAAAGTAATTATTTATAAAACAGTCAAAGCCAGAAAAATTTGGGACTTAATAGCTGAAGCAGCTTGGAGATCAGCTGAACCAGGAGTAGTATTTTTAGAGCGTTATAATAAACTTTATAATAATTACTACTGGAATAAAGTTATTTGTGTAAATCCTTGCGGTGAAGAAGGCTTACCAGCTTGGGGTGTTTGTAATCTTGGTTCAATCAATCTTTCTGCCTTAGTTAAAGGAGATAGTATTGAAAAACCAGGAAGATTTGATTTTAAAAGATTAAGAGAGATTGTTAGAATAGCAGTTCGTTTTCAAGATAATGTGGTTGATATGGATCCTTATATTTTTAGAGAGATTAAAACCACTCAACTTGAAGGAGAAAGAAGATTGGGTTTAGGAACAATGGGGTTGGGTGATGCCTTAATTAAACTTCATCTAAGATATGGATCAGACGAGTCTTTAAAATTTATAGAAAAAGTTTATAAAACTATCAGAGATGAGGCTTATTTAGCCTCGTCTTTAGTTGCTAAAGAAAAAGGCAGTTTTCCAAAATTTAACAAGAGTTTATATTTGAAAGGAAGGTTTGTTAAACAGCTACCAGAAAAAATAAAAAAATCTATTAAAAAATTTGGTATAAGAAACTCACTTTTGTTGATGCAGGCACCAACAGGATCAACCTCTTTAATGGCAGGCACCACTTCAGGGATTGAACCGGTATTTGAGTTTGAGTTTTATCGTTATGATCGATTAGGGAGTCATTTAATTAGACATTATTTATATGATCAATGGTATAAAAAACATGAAAAAGAAGTTAAAGAAACCAAAATTAAAAAACCAGATTGGTTTGTTTCTGCTAATGATTTGATTCCTGAAGATCATGTTAAGGTTCAAGCAACGATTCAAAGATATGTTGATGCTTCAATTTCAAAAACTGTTAATGCTCCAAAAACTCATACTGTTGAAAACGTAAAAAAACTTTATACCTTAGCTTATAAACTTGGTTGTAAAGGAGTCACTTATATGAGAGAAGGGTCAAGACAAGGAGTTTTAGAAAGAAAAGATAATGAGAAAAAAACTGAGGAAAAAGTTGTTCAAACACCTCCAGCTTATACTATTAAACCACGGCCAATGGTGGTTCATGGATCAACTTATAAGATAAATACTCCGGTTGGCGTGGCCTTTATTACTTTAAATACTAACGGCGGCAACCCGCCTGAACCATTAGAGATGTTTATAACAGTTGGGAAAGCAGGTAGTGATGTTTACGCAATGGCAGAAGGGTTAGGAAGAATGGTATCTTTAGCTTTAAGATTTTCTTCTCATTTACCAGTGGAGACAAGAGTTAAAGAGATTATTAATCAGTTAAATGGTATTGGTGGAGCAAGAATAAGTGGTTTTGGGAAAGATAAGATTAGAAGTCTTCCTGATGCGGTTGCTAAGGTTTTATCAATCCATTATGGTTTGAATGGTTATGATAAAAATTCTTTAAATCACCAAGAAAAAAGATCTGAGGATATTTTAACCAAACCAGAGTTGTTAACCAAAACTACTCAACATTCATTAATTAATGAGGAATTTGGTTTTTTTGATCTCTGTCCCTCTTGCGGTGAAGTAAGCTTGGTTCATGAGGAAGGATGTAAAAAATGTTATAGTTGCGGATATTCTGAGTGTTAATATGAGGATTTACACAAGAACTGGTGATCAAGGACTAACCTCTATTTTTGGAGGAAAAAAAGTCTCTAAAGCTGATGATCCAATTTTTGCTTATGGAGCAATTGACGAATTATCAAGCTTTCTTGGTTTATTAATTAATAAAATTAAGTCAAAAAAAGATAAACAGTTTTTTATTGAGATTCAAAAAGACTTATATCAAATAATGGCATATTTATCAGGAGCAAAGATTTCTTTAGATTTTTGTCAAAAAAAAGTTTTAGAGTTTGAGAAAAAAATTGATAATCTAACAACAAAGTTACCGATTTTAAAAAAGTTTATTTTACCCGGCGGAACCGAGCTGTCTTGTTGGTTTCATATTTTAAGAACAGTTTGTCGTCGAGCAGAAAGATTAGTAGTGAAAACAAAAAGGAAACTAATAATTCCTTATTTTAATAGACTTTCTGATTTATTTTTCACTTATGCTCGTTTTTATAACAAAGAAAAAGAGATAATTCTTTAAAAATTATTTATACTAAGAATATATGAGAAATAACTTTACTCCAATTGATGACTTAATAAGAAAACACAGGAGAAACACAACTAAAAATGTAACTCTTCCTAAAGAGGCTGAACCAGTCTCACCAGAAAGGTTTGAGATAAAAGAAGTAGTTGAACATCAAGTTGAAGAAAAAGAAATAAAACCTTTTGTTTCTGTGAGAAGCGAAACAATTAAACTTCCTCCAGATTTGAAAAAATTAGGTCTTCAACCTGTAAATACTACCAACTTCTCCTCATATCAAAATATTAAATTACCTATATCAGATGAAAAAATTATTGTTGGTTTAAAGGCACCGATAACCTCTTCACTTCGTTGGTTGGCAACTTTAGCAGTTTATCTTTTAGCCAGAGCCCATTTAGCTTTAAAAGTAGTTCATGGAAAAGTCGTTCGGATTTTAAAAACTGATTAGTTATTTTTCTTTTGCTTGATTAATCTCATTAATAAATCCTTCTTTACTTAAAGCACCAACAAACTGATGAATAGCCTGGCCGTTTTTAAAAACAATAAAGGTAGGAATAGAAAAAACCTGATATTGTGAAGCTAAATCAGGATTTTCATCAACGTTGATCTTAACAAACCTAACATCACTAATCTCTTTTGATAACTCATCAATAATTGGTCCTGTCATCCGGCAAGGACTACACCAATCAGCATAAAAATCAACCAAAACTAAACCTTGATTTTCTAAAACTTCTTTTTGAAAAGAATCTTTATTTATAGTTAATACCATAGTTCTTTTTTTTAATTTATAAAATAACTTAATTATATTAATGAATAATTTTGTCAAATGCAATAGGTTTTATTTGGAACTTTTAGATTGTTTTATCGTTAAAAAATAAAAAAAAGTTAATTATAGCCTACAGACAGGTTTTTCCAATTGATTTAAAATAAGACAAAATGTTATCAAAGATTTACTCAGGGACAACTATTGGTTTAGAAGGAGTGTTGGTTTCAGTTGAGGTTGATATTCCTAGTCAGGGCTTTCCGGGGTTTACGATTGTTGGTCTGCCAGATAAATCTATTGATGAGGCTAAAGAAAGAGTCAGATCAGCAATTGTTAACTCTGGTTTTAAGATGCCTGATACAAAAATTACTGTAAATTTAGCTCCAGCTGATATCAAAAAAGTTGGTTCAGGTTTTGATTTACCAATTGCCTTAGGGATTTTATCTGCTTCCCAGAGTGTTAGTTCAGAAATTTTTAGAAAGAGCTTGTTTGTTGGTGAGTTATCCCTTGAAGGAAGATTAAGAAAGGTGCCGGGAATAATCTCTTTATCTTTATTAGCCAGAGAAAAAAAATTAGAAAATTTTTTTCTTCCTGATGAAAATTCTTATGAGGCAAGTTTGGTTGATGGAATTAATGTTTTTCCTATTAAAAATTTAGAAGAGTTAATTTTATATTTAAATAATGAAAAAATAATTATTCCCAAAACTTCTAAAAAAATTGACAATTATCCTTTTAAAAAACCTTCTCTTGTTTTTGAAAATATTAAAGGACAGAGTGTTGCTAAAAGAGCTTGTGAGATTGCGGCTGCTGGTTTTCACAATCTTTTATTTAAAGGACCTCCCGGAACCGGTAAAACCTTATTATCAAGAGCCTTTTCTTCAATTCTGCCACCAATGGAGAAAGAAGAGATTTTGGAAGTTACTAAGATTTACTCGGTGGCTGGTTTGTTAAAAGAGAGTTTTTTTTATTGATCAAAGACCGTTTCGGACAGTCCATCACACAATCTCTCGGATTGGTTTGGTTGGTGGTGGTAGTAATCCGACTCCCGGTGAGATCTCATTAGCTCACCGAGGAGTTTTGTTTTTAGATGAGATCTCTGAGTTTCCTAGAGGAGTTTTAGAGTCATTGCGACAACCAATGGAAGATGGTGAGATTACGGTTTCTCGAGCTCAAGGGACATTAACTTTTCCCAGTAGATTTTTATTAATTACCGCTTCAAATCCTTGCCCATGTGGTTATCTGGGTCATCAGAAAAAAGCCTGTCATTGCTTACCAGGAGCAATTTTAAAATACAAAAAAAGATTATCGGGGCCTCTACTTGATAGAATTGATTTATATGTTGATGTGCCACCAGTTGATGATTTAGATTTAGTTAGTGATTTACCAACAGAGTCAAGTGAAACAATTAGAGCTCGGGTAATAGCAGCCCGAGAAAGACAAAAATATCGCTTTAAAGATTTAAATATTTATACCAACTCAGAGATGAGTTCTTCAGATATTAAAAAGTTTTGTCGATTGGATGATCAAGCCTCTAATCTTTTAAAACAGGCAATCTCTAAATTGTCCTTATCAGCAAGGAGTTATTTTAAAACCATTAAGATTGCTCAAACAATTACTGATTTAAAAAATGTTGAGATTATTGATTCTGCTTGTATTTCTGAGGCCCTTCAATATCGATCTTCTTTTGATTAATAATTGTTTTTTATTTTAAAAAGGTTTATAATTAAATTATTAAAAGTTTTTTAAAAAATTATGTATAAAAATGTAAAAGAAGCTCTCTTAAAAGTAGGAGAGTTAATGATTAAAGTTTCTGATGGACAAAAATTTGAGCTTCATATCCATAATGTTAAGTTTCATGATGATAAAGAGCTTATTGAACTAGATGCAGGTCATGAAACTTATTGGATTAATGGAAATGAAGTTGTCTATATGTGGATTCATAGAGTTAAAGAATAATTTTTGATTTTAACTAAAACATTATTTTTTAATTAAGTTAATGGTTATCAAGACAATTCTAATGTTAAAGATCCAAACTATTCTAAAGATACTATAATAATTGTTTTTTATTTTAAAAAGGTTTATAATTAAATTATTAAAAGTTTTTTAAAAAATTATGTATAAAAATGTAAAAGAAGCTCTCTTAAAAGTAGGAGAGTTAATGATTAAAGTTTCTGATGGACAAAAATTTGAGCTTCATATCCATAATGTTAAGTTTCATGATGATAAAGAGCTTATTGAACTAGATGCAGGTCATGAAACTTATTGGATTAATGGAAATGAAGTTGTCTATATGTGGATTCATAGAGTTAAAGAATAATTTTTGATTTTAACTAAAACATTATTTTTTAATTAAGTTAATGGTTATCAAGACAATTCTAATGTTAAAGATCCAAACTATTCTAAAGATACTATAATGATTGAAACTTTTAAAAAAGACTTATAATGCTTGGAAAAAACTAATAAATGGCTACAGTTTTAAAACATAACATTAATTTATAATTTGAAAATAAATCAGATGAGAAAATATTTTCAAGAATAATATTTTAAAAATAATAATCAAAAAAATAGATTTTTTCATAAAAACAAAGATTAATGTTTAAAATTACCAAAATATCAATTGATAGTTTTTTTCTTATTTAATATCATTTTTATTAATGATTATTTTATCTTTTAAAACTTATAAAGAAGCGACTGGAGAAAAGGCAGTTTTTTTATCGCAAATTATTAAAAAAGTTCGTTTTGAGACTGGAGTTGAGATTATTCCGGCAGTGCAACCGACTGATATTTATCGGATAAAGAAAGAAGTTGGTATTGAGGTTTGGGCCCAACATATGGATCCAATTGATCCAGGAAAAAACTTTGGTTGGTTGTCTCCTTATTCATTAAAAAATGCAGGAGCAACTGGTGTTGTGATTAATCATAGTGAACATAAAAACCCAGACGATCAAGTAAAAAAAATTCTAAACAAAGCGAAAGAGTACGGCTTAAGAAATGTTGTTATTGGTTTTAATACCGAGATGGTTATTAAGTATAATTCTTGGGATCCAGACTATGTATCCTATGAAAGAGAAGATATGATTGGTGGAGGAATATCAATGATTACTCAAGAAATAGAGAATATTAAAAAATTAGTTAAGATCTTAAAAAAACCGTTAATAATTGGAGCGGGAATATCAACCGTTGACGATATTCGTCAAGTTTTATCTTTAGGCGCAAAAGGAGTAATTTTGTCTTCAGCTTTTGTTTTAGCAAAAAATCCAGAAGAAAAATTGAAAGAACTAGCATTAATTTTTAAAAATAATCAATAATCATTTTATAGTTTTAAAACAACGAAGATTATAAAAACAAGTAGGAGAGAAAAGCCATTGATAGACCAAGAAGAACCCCACCGATAACATCAGTTGTCCAATGTTCTCCTAAGCTAATTCTTGATAAAAGCATTAAAAAGTTAAAAATCAATAAAAAAGAAATCAAAACAATTTTTAAAAAATTATTAATTTTTTTTGACTTTATTATTAAGTAAGAAAATAATAAAGAGATAAAAACTGTTCTTAAACTATGCCCAGATGGATAAGAAAAACCTGGTTTAACATATGAAGAAGGAAGGGTAAAGTCAAGATTATAACGATGAAACATAAATGGTGTACCTGGATGATCTAAAAATAGCTTACCAACAATTTCAATAATATGAGCAATAACAAAAGGAATAAAAATTAAGACGGAAATAAGTTTTTTTCTAATAAAAATAATTAAAAAAATTATTCCGGTTAAAATTTCAAAACTACCTAAAATAGAAAGAAAAGATAAATATGAGTCTAAACTTCTCGGAATTTTATTTTGTAGTTTGACAGTAATGTCAAAATCTAATTGGTTAAAGATATCTTTACTTACTAAATAACTGAATAAAATAAAGAAGAAAAAGAAAAACAGCGATAATGATAAAAAAAATTTTTTAATGATTTTCATAACACATATTCCATAAACCTAATTTTTTTTCTCGAGCATTTTTTTGAGCAATTCTAAAAATCTCTTCATATTTAACATCAGGAGGAACGGTCATTAAGTTAGCATAACCATTGGCAATTAAAAAAAGATTAACGAAGTTGGCCTCATCAGTGGTTTCTTTTTCTGATAAAAAAATATATCTTAAAAGCCGATTATATTTATCAGTTTCAGAAACATCTTTTTTTAGATAAATCTCTTTTCCTTCAACTAGTTGTTTATTTTTTAAAAAAGCTTCTTGACCAAAACAACTAATGGTTTTTCTTTTATCACTGATTTCTGGAGTATTAATGCCAATATATCTAACCTTTTTTTTATTTTCAATTTCAATAGTGTCACCGTCAATCACTCTTATTACTTTGACTTTTTCTAAGTTGGTTATTTTTGATTGAAAAGTGACTGTTGGAGTGATTTTGGTTATTATTGTGGTTGGCGAGTTAGTTTCAGTCTTTAAAAGTTTTAGTTTTTCATTAATAAAAGAAAAAAAAGTTAAGATAAGTAAAAAAATAATTAGAGGAATTTTATTCAAACACTGATCACACATTAAATAATTTTATCATTTATAATTAAAAGATTAATTATGAGAAAAACTATTGTTGTTGTTTCGGCAGTTATTGTTAATGAAAAATACCAATTTTTATTAACAAAAAGAGTTGATACTGATAATTTTAATGGTAAATGGCAGTTACCAGGAGGAGAAGTTGAGTTTGCAGAGATACCTGAGGAAGCTTTAAAAAGAGAGGTAAAGGAAGAATTAGGAGTTGAGATAAAGATTAAAAAATTAATTCCCAAAGTTTACTCAGAAGTCCATGGCGATTATCATTTAATTTTTTTAGTTTATCTTTGTCAGTTAAAAAGTTTAAATGAAAGAATTATTTTAAATGAAGAGGCATCAGACTATGATTGGTTTACTTATCAACAGATTAAAAAACTACCGTTGTTATCCAAAGTCAAAGATATTATTTTTCAAGTTGTATTGGATAAATAAACTTCGTTATTAAGATGATTTTTGGTAAAATATATTTTATCTTCGGGGATTAGTTCAGATGGCTAGAACGTACGCTTTGGGAGCGTAAGGTCGCCAGTTCAAGTCTGGCATCCCCGACATTAAACTAATAAAAAAACTTCATGAAGAAAAACTTAATATTTTTTTTAATTTTCATATTAATTATTCTTTTTTTTATCTTTAAAAAAATTAATTTTTTTTCTAAAGAAATGATTGACTATAAAATCGGTGATAAAAACTACAAACTTTTAGTGGCTGATAATAAAAGCAAGTGGCAAAAAGGATTAATGTTTTATAAAAGTAAAAAAGAGTTAAAAGGCGCTGATGGTATGATTTTTATATTTCCTAACAAAGATTACCGCAGTTTTTGGAATGATAATACTTATTTAGATTTAAAAATTTATTGGTTAGTTGATGATAAAATTGTTAAAGAAGATAAATTGCCTAGCATTTTAAAAACTAAAGAGATTTATATAATTAATTCACCAGTTCCTGTGGATAAAGTGATTGAAATTGTTGAATAATTTTTTTTAATTTTTAAATATTTAAAAATTAAGAATTAAAACTATCTTTTTAATGCTTCAATTCCTGGAAGAGCACCTTTTTCAATATACTCAAGCATTGCTCCTCCACCAGTTGAGATATGAGTAATTTTTTCTAAATACTCTTTTTTGGAAATGGCAGCTAAGGTATCGCCACCGCCGACAATTGATATTAGATCTGAATTTTGAGTAATTGAGTAATAAATAAAGTCAGTTCCATTTCTAAAAACTGGATTTTCAAAATAACCAACCGGCCCATTCCAAATTAAGGTTTTTGATTGAGCAATAATCTGACCAATCTCTGCCAATGTCTCAGGACCTAAATCAAAGATCATTTGTTTCGATCTAATACCTTTTATTTTTACTGTTTTCGATTGAGAAGAGTTTTTGTTTTCAGAAACTAAAACATCTTTAGGTAAGATAAGGTTGGGTTTTTTAAAGCGACTTTTGGCTAAAAATTTTCGGGCTATTTCAGTGGCTTCATACTCACACAAGCTATTACCAATATTTACTCCTTGAGCGCTTAAAAATGTATTAGCTAAACCACCGCCAATAATAAGATTATCAGTAAGCTTGGCAAGTTTTTCTATTAAACTAATTTTTGTTGAGATTTTCGCTCCGCCAATAATGGCAGTTAATGGTCTTTTTGGATTTTTTAATACTCTATCAAGGATAGCAATTTCTTTTTTTAATAATAAACCCCCATAAGAAGGGATAAATTGAGGAATGCCAATAACTGAAGTATCAGCTCGGTGACAGACGCCAAAAGCATCATTGACATAAATATCTCCTAAAGAAGCTAATTTTTTAGCAAATAAAGTTGAATAGTTTTTTTCCTCAGGAAAAAATCTAATGTTTTCCAACACTTTAATTTCAACTGAAGCATTTTTTAACTCTTCTAAATTCATAAATAATTGGATTTTAATCTTTGGTAAATACTGTTTTAATCTATTGACAACTACTTTTAATGAGTAGTTTTTGTCAAAACCTTTGGGTCTGCCAAGATGGGAGATAAGAACGATGTGATTATTTTTCTTTAAAAGATAATTAATTGTTGATAATGATTGTCTTATTCTTTCATCATTAGCAATTGAGAAATCAGAGTTTAAGGAGACATTGAAATCAACTCTTAAAATGATTGTTTTATTTTTTATCTCAACCTCATCTATAAAATTAATTTTTTTATTCTTTTTGTTCATTGGTATTAAATATAATTAGCTAATTTTTCAACCAAATCTACCAGTCGACTACTATATCCCCATTCGTTATCATACCAACCAAAAACTTTAATTAGATTGCCATTAATAACTTTAGTATAGTTAGCATCGAAAATACAAGAGTAGGAAGAGCCAATATAATCAGAAGAAACTAAAATAGTTTCCTCATATCCTAAAATATTTTTTAGATAAGTCTCTGAAGCGTTTTTAAATAAACTATTAACTTCCTCAACTGTGGTATTTTTCTCAACTACAGTAGAGATATCAGTAATTGATCCAGTTGGTACAGGAACTCGTAAAGACATCCCATCAACCTTTCCTTTTAAATCAGGGATTACTTTTGCCACGGCTTTGGCTGCTCCGGTAGTTGAAGGAACAATATTAATCATAGCCGCTCTTGAGCGATCAGGTTTTTTTGAGGCGTCGTCAAGCATGCTTTGGCTAATAGTCACTGCGTGAGTAGTAGTTAAAAAACCACTAACAACTTTAAAGTTATCATTTAATATCTTAAACATTGGTGCTGCACAGTTAGTAGTACAAGAGGCCATTGAGATAATCGAGTTATTTTTAAAATCAAACTGATTATCATTGATTCCTAAAACAACAAAAGGAGTGTCATCGTCTTTAGCTGGCGCTGTTAAAATAACTTTTTTAACACTTCCTTTTAAATGTTTTTCTAAATCTACTTTTTTAGTAAAAGCACCAGTAGCATCAATAATCACATCAACTTGGTATTTATCCCAAGGAATATTTTCTGGTTTGTCATTTAAACTAGTAAAAATTTTTTTATCATCAACAATTATTCCATCTTTATCTTCACTAACGGTTTTGGAAAATCTTTTGTAAACCGAGTCGTATTGAAGTAAATAAACCAGCATTGAGTTTGGAGTTTTTCTGGTATTGATAGCAACTAATTCAATATTTTCTTTTTGTAAAGCAATTCGCGTAAAAGCTCGGCCAATCCGGCCAAAACCATTTAATCCTACTCGAATTTTTTTCATATTTTTAAACAAAAACTATTAATTTTTATACAAATGGTGATGAGTAGTAATGTATCTTATAGTCCCGGAAACACCGCGGATAACCATCGAGCGAGTGATGATTTTATCTTTTTCATGAACTACTCCTTTAAGCAGTGGTCCGTCAATAACACCAGTGGCAGTAAAAGAAAGTTCTTTTCCTTTAGCTAAAGTTTCAGCATTAAAGACCTGATCTAAACTTAAGCCCATTTTTTTAATTTTTTCTAAATCAGATTCTTTTTTTGGTTTAAATCGACAAAGAATTTCACCATCCATAACCTTCATAGCCACAGCTGCCAATACACCTTCAGTTGAACCGCCAATACCCATATAAATATCAACTCCTGAGTCAGGAAAACAAGTAGCAATCGCCGCTGAGACATCGCCATCAGTAATTAGTCTAATCCTTGATCCAGCTTGACGGATTTCCTCAATTAGTTTTTGGTGTCTGTCTCTATCTAAAACCATCACGGTTAAATCACCAACTTTTTTATTTAAGGCTTTAGCTACTCTTTTTAAGTTTTCTTTAACTGATAAATTAATGTTAATTACTTTTTTTGCTTTAGGACCAACAGCGATTTTTTCCATATAAGTATCAGGAGCTTTAAGAAGGCTACCTTTTTTTCCGGCAGCGATAACGGAAATAGCATTATACCGGCCAAAAGCAACACTGTCAGTACATTCTAAAGGATCAATCGCTAAATCCATTTCTGGGCCTTTACCATTGCCAACCTTTTCACCATTATAAAGCATTGGTGCTTCGTCTTTTTCTCCTTCACCAATGACAACGGTTCCTTGAAAGTTAATTTGATTAAATCGCTCTCTCATCTCTTTAACAGCAGCACCATCAGCTTTTTTCTTTTCTCCTCGACCAATCCATAAAGAAGAAGCAATTGCTGCTGCTTCAGTGACTCGGATAAACTCTAAGGCAAGGTTTCTATCCATATTTTGTAATTTACTTTTAATCATTATAAAATAATATTATTATAAATTTCAAATTATTATTATGGAAAATAATAACTTATCAACTATTGCTAGAAATTTAGTTGCTCCTAAAAAAGGAATATTAGCTGCTGATGAGAGTTTAAAAACTATGACGAAAAGATTAGCTTCAATTGGAGTTGATTCGACTTTGGAAAACCGTCAACTTTGGCGACAGATAATGGTAGAGACATCAGGTTTTGAAAACTATATTTCTGGAATTATTTTATATGATGAAACCTTAAGAAATCCTTTGTCCAATAGAAAGATGATTGGAGATATTTTAAAAGAAAAAGGAGTTTTAGTAGGGATAAAAACTGATGAAGGAACTTATAAATTTAATTCTCATGAGGAGACCTTTACTTTAGGATTAGATAAGTTAGAAAAAAGATATCAAGAGTATTTAAAGATAGGAGCAAGTTTTGCCAAATGGCGAGCAGTTTATAAAGTAGGTGATGATTTACCTTCAAAAGCAGCCAGAGTAGCTAATGCTATTGGCTTGGCCCAATATGCCTTAATAACTCAAAAAGCAGGACTAGTGCCAATTGTTGAACCAGAAGTATTAGTTTTAGAAGGCAGCCATTCAATTGATGTTAGTGAAGAGGCAACCGAGAAAGTTTTAGAAGAGGTTTTTAAGTGGTTGGAAAGATTTGAAGTTGATTTTTCCGGAATCCTTTTAAAACCAAATATGGTTTTAGGAGGAAAAGATTGTCAGGATAAACCATCAGTTGAGGAAGTGGCAAAAAAAACTGTAGAAGTCTTAAAAAAAACTGTGCCAAAAGAAGTACCAGGAATTGTCTTTTTATCAGGTGGTTTGACACCAGATGAGTCAACAGAATATTTAGCAATGATGAATAAAATATATAAAGATGAGGTACCATGGCAGTTAAGTTATTCTTTTGGAAGAGCCTTACAACAAGAAGGATTAAAAGCTTGGTCAGGAAAAGAAGAAAATGTTTTAAAAGCTCAAGAAGCGTTTTTAAAAAGATGTCAAAAGGTTTCTCAGGCGCGAGATTAAAGGATGGGATCATAACCGCCTTTGCTCCAAGGATGACAACGGATAATTCTTTTTAGACTTAAAAAAATCCCCTTAACAATTCCGTATTTTTCTATAGCTTGATAGGAGTATTGGGAACAGGTGGGGGTAAATCGACAACCAGTATCGGTTAAAAACAGACTTTTAAACAAAGGTTTATGAAAAAACTTAGTTTTTTGATAAAGTTTGATTAATTGAAGAATGAATTTTTTCATTTGTTTAATTTTAATTGTTGGATAATTTTTGGAAAAACTTGAGTTTTTAAGACCTCTCCTTCTTTAGGTAAAAAATTTTCTAAAACATAACTTTCACCATCAATCCAGTTTTCTTTATTACGGTTGTCAACACCGATTCTAATTCGCCAAAAATTATTAGTTTCTAGTGTTTCTTCAATTGATTTTATTCCATTGTGAAGTTTTGGACCTGAGGCAAAATTAATTTTAAATTTACCTAAAGGAATGTCTAAGTCATCATGAGCAATATAAAGATTTTCTAAACTGATCTGATATTTTTTAATGATATTTTTAACAAATTGGCCGCTTTGATTCATAAATAAAGAAGATTTTAAAAGAATAAATTGATTTTTTATTTCTGTTTTTTTTAAATAATCGACTAAAAGTTTGCCAATATTATGGCGAGTATTTTTATATTTAATCTCAGGATTACCAAGACCTATGATAAGTTTTTTCATTGAAAAAAGTGAGCCCGCCGAGACTCGAACTCGGAACCAACAGCTTAAAAGGCTGCTGCTCTGCCAGTTGAGCTACGGGCCCAAAAATAACAATTTAGATTATAATTATAAATGATTATGTTAAAAATTAAAACTGTAAAATGACAATGACAATCTATATTTTAACTGCATTTCCTAAGATGGTTTCTTGTTTTTTTGATGAAAGTATTATTAAAAAAGCTCAGGAGAAAAAGGCAGTTGAAATAAAAGTTATTGATCTGCGAAATTTTGCTTATGATAAACGAGGCTCAATTGATGATAGGGTTTATGGTGGTGGAAAAGGGATGTTGTTGCGAGTTGATGTGATAGATAAAGCTTTATCAAGTATTAAAAAGTCTAAGAAAAAATTAAAAATAGTTTTAACTTCACCAAAAGGAAAGTTTTTTAATCAAGACAAAGCCAGAGAATATAGTCAGTTAGATAATTTAATAATTATCTGTGGTCATTATGAAGGCGTTGATGAGAGAGTAAAAAAATTGATTGATGAAGAAGTTTCTTTAGGAGAGTTTATTTTAACAGGAGGAGAGATTGTCGCTGCTGCTATTTCTGACTCAATAATAAGGCTTTTACCTGGAGTTTTAGATGAGGAGGTTATCTCTAAAGAAAGTTTTTCTGAGTATGAGATCGATTATTTAATTTCTATTTTAGGTAAGAAAAAGATTTTGTTGGGACTTAAAAAAAAAGGAATAGAGAAGATTAAACTTTTAGAATATCCTCAATATACTCGACCTGAGATTTATAAAAACTTAAAAGCACCAAAGGTTTTATTATCAGGCGATCAAAAAAAAATTGAAGAATGGCGATTAGAGAAAGCATTAAAAGAAACCTTTAAATAGGTTCGTTTTTCTTCTTGACAAGAGTTGATTTTTTTATTTAATATTAAACTATTACCAATTTAGTATTAGTTTACTATGAAAGTGATTAAACTTGAACCAAAAAATTTTGGAGAAAAAATTTTTTCTTTAAAAGGAATTTCCAAAAAGACCACTGAAGAACATCTAAAACTTTATCAAGGTTATATTAATAAATACAATGAGATTCAAGAAAAATTAGCTCATTTAACTGATAGTGATTATTCTAGTGCCAATCAGGTTTATTCTCAGATTAGAGAGCTGAAAGTTGAGTTAACTTTTGCCTGGGGAGGAGTGGTTAATCATGAGATATACTTTGGTCATTTAGGAGGAGAAGGTGGTCAACCAAAAGGAAGGTTATTAAAACAGATTGAAAAAGATTTTGGTAGTTTTGAAAATTATAAAAAAGATTTAAAAGCAAGTGGTTTAGCAGCTCGTGGTTGGGTTTGGACTGCTTGGAATGAAAAAGAAAAACGGCTTTTTAACTATATTGGTGATGCTCAAAATAGTTTTCCAGTCTGGTATGCAAAACCAATTTTAGCCTTAGATACCTACGAACATGCTTATTTTATTGATTATGGCGTCAATCGGGCTTATTATATTGAGGCGTTTTTTGAAAATTTGAACTGGAATATAATAGAAAAAAGTTTTCACCAAGCGATTTCAAATTGTCAGTACAATAAAGATAAAATTGCTATTAAATAATTTTCTTCTTGTTTAAAATATTTTTTTCTGCTATAAATATTTAATTGTTTATGATTAATCTATCTTCTGTTTTTAAATCTTTTAATAATAAAAGCGTGATTGATAATGTTTCTTTTAAAATAAAAAAAGGTGAAATTTTAGGTTTTGTAGGACCTAATGGAGCTGGTAAAACAACAACAATGAGATTAATTTTAGGATATCTAAAACCAGATAAAGGTGAGATATTAATTGATAATTTAAATCCAGTTGAAAAAAGAATTGAGGTTTTAACCAAAGTTGGTTATCTTCCAGAAAATAATCCTTTATATCAAGATATGAGAGTTGACGATTACTTGAGTTTTATTGCTTCAATTAAAAAAGCTTCTAATATTGAAAAGATAGTTAATGAGGTTGGTTTAAAAGAGGTAATTAATAAAAAAATTGATGAGTTATCACGTGGTTATAAACAACGAGTTGGTTTGGGAGCCGCTTTACTTGGTAATCCAGAGATCTTAATTTTAGATGAACCTACTTCAGGTTTAGACCCAATTGAACAGGAAAAAATAAGAGAGTTAATAAAAAAAATTTCCAAAAACAAAATCATTATCTTTTCTACTCATATTTTATCAGAAGTTGAAGATATAGCTAATCGATTAATTATTATCAATTATGGAAAGATTTTATATGATGGAGCAAAACCTAAAGGAAAGGGAGCAGTAGAAAAGTTATTTAAATTAAAAATCAAAAAAAACCTATGAAGGAAATTTTTATTAAGGAGTTAAAACAAGCTTTAAATAATTATTTAGGTTATATTATTGTTTTTTTATTTTCTTTATTTGCCAATTTTTTATTTATCAAAGATATCTTTGTTAGTTATAGTTTTTCTTTTAAAGGTTTTTTCTTAGTAATTCCTTGGTTATTTTTAATTTTTATTCCGGCTTTGACAATGAGAAGTTTTTCTGAAGAAAAAAGATTAAATACAATCGAAGTCTTATTAACTTTACCAGTTTCAGAAATTCAGATTATTTTAGGAAAGTTTTTTAGTCATTTGGTGATTTTAAAAATTGCTTTGGTTTTAACAATGTTTTTTCCGGTTGCTTCAATTTTTTTAGCAAAAACCTATTTACCAGAGATAATTGTTGGTTATTTAGGACTGATTTTTTTAGCAGGATTTTTTGTCAGTATTGGTCTTTATTTTTCTAATTTGACTAAAAATCAGGTGGTGGCTTTTTTATCAACAATTTTAGTCACCTTTTCTTTAGTTGTTATCTCAACTGATTTTTTTGCTAATTTATTGCCGAGATTTTTAATTAATCAGTTAATTTATTTTTCACCTCTTTATCATTTTGAAAACTTTAGTAAAGGCGTAATTGATTTGCGGTCAGTTTTTTATTTTATTAGTGCGACAACTGTGTTTTTATTTTTAACCATTATTGATTTAGAAAAAAAACAATGAAAAAAATTAGTTTACTAAAAATTTTTAAACTAAATAACTTTAAAAAAAAAGCAATTTGTGCTTTAGTATTTAGCTTATTTTTATTGGGTAATATTTTTCTTAAACCCATTAATTTAAGATTAGATTTATCAAAAAATCAAGCTTATTCAGTCTCAAAATCAACTAAAGACATCTTAAAAAAACTCGATAAAAATTTAGAAATTTATTTTTTTGTTTCTGAAAACTTACCAACGAGTTTTTTAGCTTTTAGAAACGATGTTTTAGATTTTTTAAAAGAGTATGAAAATCAATCTAAAAAAATAGTTTTAAAAATAATTGATCCAACTAAAGATGATAATAATTTTAAGTTATCTCAAGAGTTTTATATTCCCGAGCTTCAACTATCACAGTTAGAGCAAGATAAGTTTTCAGTATCACGAATTCATTTTGGGATTGGTATAAAGTATGATGGAAAAACTGAGTCAATCCCTCAATTAAATAATCTTGAGAGTTTGGAGTTTAACCTAACCTCATTGATTTATAAATTATCAAAAAAAGAGTTAGAGAAAATTGGTATTGTCGGAGAAACTAGTGATTTAAATAATTTTTTTGAGTTGGTTAATAATCAGTTTAGCGTTGACTATCCGAGTTTAGAAAAACAAATAGATTCACAAATAAAAACATTAATCATTATTGGCAAAGGTGATAAAGAGATAAAAGATAAACAGTTAAAAACAATTGAAGATTATTTAATCAAAGGTGGCAAAGCCGTGTTTTTAGTTGATAAATTCTCCATTGATGAAACCAGTTTATACACAACCGGTGGAAAAACTGATTGGAATAAGTTGTTAAAAAAGTTTGGTATTAATATTGAAAATAATTTAGTTTTATCAGCTAGTGCTCAGTTAGTCAGTTTTGGTAATAATTATTTTCAGTTTTTATCAGTTTACCCCTATTGGTTAAAGACCAATAATTTTTCTAAAAACTCTTCTTATTTTTCTAATGTTTCTAGTCTGACGTTTCCTTGGGTTTCTTCAATAAAGATTAATAAATTAAAAGATCATCAGTACGAAGAGTTGGTTTATTCAACCAATAAGTCTTGGCAGGTAAAAGATAATATTAATCTTAATCCCAATAGTATTAATCAACCGAAATCATATAATCAGTATTTACTAACCGCTAAAGTCAAAAGAAAAAACAACCTTGATTTTTTAGTAATTCCATCTTCTCGTTTTCTTTCTGATAAGTTTTCTGGAAAAGATGAGGAAAATTTAAAGTTTGTTTTAAATGTTTTGTATGATCTTACTTCTCAAGGTGTTTTAGCTGGGATCAAGCAAAGAACAGTTAATGTTTACCAACTAACTTATTTTGATAATCAGTATCAAAAAGAAGTTTTAAAATATCTATCAATCGGATTCTTACCAATAATATTTTTGATCTTTGGATTGATTAAAGTATTAAAAGGAAATCGTTAAATAGTTTTTTAAGGCTTTGGCAATACCTTTAAAAGCAATTTTTTTAAAGTTAATTTCTGATTTTTTAAAAAATTTTGCTTGAGAGATATCATCGTTGGTAATAATTTCTCCTTGAAAGTTTTTTTTAACAAAGATTAAACATAAAGTTTGGTAGTTTATTTTTTTATAAAGATAGTTATCATAGCAACTGCTAAAGTAAACAAAGTTATTTAAATTAATTCCTAACTCTTCTTTAATTTCTCTGACTAATGACTCCTCAACTGTTTCTTTAAAATTAATAAAACCACCAGGGATATCCCAATAATCTTTTTTTGGTGGAAACTTTCTTTTTACTAAAAGAATTTCGCCATTATTATTTTCTAAAATTAAACCATTAGTTGGAACAGGATTGAGATAAAAGTTAAAATGGCAATATTGACATTGAATTAACCGGTTAGTTTTTTTAATTGATTTTTGACATTGAGGGCAAAACTTAAAAACATTTTTCATTCTTTTATTATATAATTTTTCTTATGATAAGGACGAGAATTGCTCCTTCACCAACTGGTGTAGATCTTCATGTTGGTTCAATTACCACTGCCTTAATTAACTATGCTTGGGCAAAAAAACATCAAGGACAGTTTATTGTCCGGATTGAGGATACTGATAGAAAGAGATTAATTAAAGGAGCAGAAAAAAGAATTTTAGACAGTTTAGAAAAAATCGGTATTCTTGCTGATGAGTCACCAAGAGTTGGCGGACCATATGGTCCATATCGACAGTCAGAGAGATTAGAGATTTATAAAAAATATGTTCAAGAATTAATAAAAAAAGGTTTTGCTTATTATTGTTTGTGTTCACCAGAAAGATTAGAAGAGTTAAGAAAAAAACAGTTGGTAGAAAAAAAAGTTCCTCGATATGATCGGCATTGTTTAGCTTATCAAGACGAAGTGTTTAAAAAAGTTAATCAAGGAGAAAAATATGTGATTCGTTTAAAAGTGCCGGAAGACCAAACTATTGTTGTTAATGATTTAATAAGAGGCCAAGTAAAGTTTGAAACTAACAATATTGACGATCAGGTGTTATTAAAATCAGATGGTTATCCGACCTATCATTTAGCAGTGGTGATCGATGATTATTTAATGAAGATAACTCATGTGATAAGAGGTGAAGAGTGGTTGCCGTCAACACCAAAACACATTATACTTTATCAAGCTTTTGATTGGCCTCTTCCTTATTATGCTCACATTTCTCTTCTTCGTAATCCTGATAGATCAAAACTCTCCAAAAGAAAAAATCCTGTTTGGACTTCTTGGTATTTAAATCAAGGAATTTTACCTCAAGCCTTACTTAACTATTTGGCTTTGATGGGTTGGAGCCATCCTGAAGGAAAAGAGATTTTTAATCTAGATGAGTATATTAGAGTTTTTGATATTAAGGATGTTCAAAAGACCGCGCCAATTTTTGACCCAGTTAAACTTGAGTGGTTAAATGGAGAATACATTAGGAAGTTAAAAGTTCAAGATTTAAAATTAAAAATTGTTGATTTTTATCAAAATAAATTATCAGAAAAAGTTATAGAAAAAACCATTCCTTTAATACAAGAGCGAATTAAAAAATTAGCTGACTACTGGGATTATTGTCAATTTTTTTTTGAAAGACCTGTTTCTTATGAAATTAATTTATATAATAAAAAAGATCTTTTTAAAGAGGTTTTTTATAAATTAGAAAAAGTCTCTTCCTGGAAAGCAGCTAATATTGGTGAGGCAATGGTTAATTTAGCGAAAAAATTAAATATTAAAAATAGTCAGTTTTTTATGATTTTAAGAGTAGCAATAATGGGTAAAAAAATCAGTCCTCCATTAAATGAATCAATGGAGATTTTAGGAAAAGAAGAGTGTTTAAAAAGAATTAAGGTTTTAACTTAATAATAAACTTCTTGCCAATGGGGATCGGTTTCAACAGTTAAGTCTAAATAGACTTTTTTATTAATTGCCAAAGCAATTTCTTTACGGGCAAAACTACCAATTTCTTTAATTTTTCGACCTTGTTTACCGATTAACATTTTTTTATAACGATCATTAGTGGTCAAAATTTTGGCTTTAATATAAATTATTCCATTTTCTCTTTCGCTAATTTCTTCAACAACTGCTGTGGTGGTATAAGGAATTTCTTCTCCTGTCATTAAAAAGACTTTTTCTCTGATTAACTCAGCAATAAAAGTCTTACTATCTATATTTAAAATAGGATAA
>DAIQPK010000001.1:288-18635 GCA_036787375.1 Patescibacteria group bacterium | reverse complement strand
AATTCCCAAAACTTTTCCTTCTTCAAAATCTCGTTTTCGCGTATGATCGACCATATAAATTAACAAATCGATTTTTTCATTGATTATTTTTAAAGTATTTTCATTAATTTTTTTAGAAAGATAGTCTTCGGCTTTGCCAAAAATTCCTGGCGTATCAGCAAAGATTAATGTTCCTCTTTCTTCTTGATAAACTGCTTTAATAGGAAAACGAGTCGTTTGAGGTTTAGGTGAGGTGATAGCAACTTTTTGACCAATTAAATTATTAACAAAAGTTGACTTGCCAACATTTGGTCGACCTAAAAGTAATATTTTACCGTATTTAAAACTTGACATATAGATATTATGGTTTTATAATTAATTTACTAAACAGGGAGAGGATATTTCGTATGTCCTCTCCATTATTTTTTAATAAATTCAAGAACATTTTTTAATCTGCTAAAATCTTTAAAATTACCTTTAACTAATTGTTTTAGTTCCTTAGCTGTTCTTTCACCACGGGCAAGAATAATAACTTCTTTATCAATACTAATTAAATATTTTAAGACAGTAGTAAAATCACCATCACCAGAAAGAATTAACACAGAAGAATATTTATTAAAATAAAACATTAAATCAAATGTCATATCAACATCACAATTAGCCTTTTTTATAATGTTATTATTAACATCTTTAAAAATTTTTACAGGTTTTAATTTTAAAGTATAACCAAATGAATTAAGTTTTAAATAAAACTTTATTTTTTTAATTATTTTTTCACTAACAGATTTTTTTTTATTAAGATATTTTAAAAGTTTTTTTAGATTTAATGGTTTTTTATCTAAAACAGAGTAAGGAAATCCGTTTAGTTCTACACCTCCATAATAGAAAACTTTTTTAACCCTATATTTTTCTTTTATGTACCTAATAAGTTTTTTATAATCAATCTTCCAACCCAAACTTTTTTCTCCTCCATAAAAAAGATTAGAAGCGTCTATAAAACAATATCTTTTCATAAACTAATTTTATCATAGGATATAATTTTATTAATGACTGATAAAGAGATTATTTTAAAAATCAAAAGCGGAGAAATTGATTATTATAAATATATTGTTAATCGATATTATTCTTTTGTTTATCAACTGATTAAAAGAAAAGTTTTTAATATTGATGATATTGATGATTTAACGCAAAATGTTTTCATTGGTTTTTACAAAAATATAAATAAGTTTAATCAGTTAAAACCAGTTAAGCCATATTTATATCAAATTGTTTTAAACGAGTTAAAGATGTATTATCGAAGATATAAAAAAACTTTGTCTTTGAATGAAAATATTAAGGTTGGTGATGATGATTTTTTAGAAAAAATTATTAATCAAGAGAGTCTTTTAGAAAAAATATTTTTAAATGAGAAAGAAAAAAGAATTATTGATTTATTATTAACTGGTTATCGTTATCAGGAAATTGGTCAAAAGTTAAAAATTCCTTTAAATACAGTAAAATCAATTATAAGAAGATTAAGATTAAAAATTAAAAGAATGAAAAATGAAAAACAATAAGGAAAAAATTTTAAAAAAAGTTTATCAATTAGAAACTAAAAAAACAGTTTTTGAAATTGTCTTTAAAGGTTTAACTTTTACTACTTTAATTTTATTTATTTACTTATTTTTTATTAGTTTAATTGAGATTTTAAAAGAACAACAGTCATTTGATCTATTATTTTTTTTCAGAGAAACTTTTGAAGTCGGTAAAAAATATTTTTTTGATAATTTATTAGTTTTTTTTGAAGAAATACCAAAGTTAATTTTATTAATACTTTTGGTTTTAATAATTTTTTTAATAAGATTTTTTATTAATTTGAAAAAAAATTACAAAAAGACTATAAATAAATTGAAAGCAATTTATAAGTTTTTTAAAAAAATATGAAAAAAATTTTTTTGGGAGTTTTGTTTTTAATAATAATTTTTTTTGCTGGTTATTTTTTAATTAAAGATAAAACTATTTGGCAAAAAGAATTAGAAGTTATAAAAAACCAGTCAGAAATTAATCAGAATGTTAATCAGAAGCAAAAAGAGACCGATTTATCAAATGAAAAGAATACTCAAATAACTGAAGAAAAATCAGGCAAGATATTTTTAGAAATTATTTCACCTCAAAATCAAACCACGGTTAATAATTCTTTAATTAAGATTATTGGCAAAACTGCTGCTAATGCTGAGGTTTTTGTTAATGAAAAAGAGACTAAATCTGATAACCAAGGAAATTTTTCTTTAGATTATTCTTTAACAGAAGGAGAGAATGAGTTAATTATTGTTGTTAATGATAGTCAGGGAAACTATCTAGAAAAAACATTAATCATCACTTATGAATCATTATAAAGGCAACCTTTTTATAAGTTTTTGCATATAAATATAGAAGTTAAAAGTTATAAAAAATATGAAAAAAATTACCTTGTTTTTAATAATTTTTCTTTTTCCTTTATCAGTTGAAGCTAAGTTTAACTTGCAAAATGTAAGAGAAAAAACTAGAGAGAATTTAAAACTTCAACTTCAAAATGAAACTGGAGCAACAATTTCTCCATCAGGATACGTTAATCAAATAAGACGAGAGATTAAAAATGAGATTAAAGAGAGAAATCAAGGAGTGTTAGATAAGATTAAAAATCAGATTAAGGAAAAATTAAGTTCCAAAACAAAAGTTGAAGGAACAATTGAAGAAATAACAAGTAATAGTTTGCAAGTTAAAGACAGTCAAGGAAATTCTTATCAGATTAAATTTTCTGAAGGAACAAAGTTTGTTAGAAGATTTGGAGGTGTTTCAAATATTAATGAATTTAAAATTGGTAATAAAGTTGTGGTTTTTGGTCAATATACTGATGAGGCAAAAATGATAATTGAGGCAAGATTGATAAGAAACCTATCAATTCAAAAAAGATGGGGAGTTTTTTTTGGCGAGGTAGTTTCAAAAGCAGACCTAAGTTTTGTTATTAAAACAATTTCTCGGGGAGAATTAACAGTTTATATTAGCGCCTCAACTAAACTTTTATCTCATGATAAAAAGGAGATAAATTTTTCTGATCTAAAGATTGGTGATCGAGTAAGAGTTAAAGGAGTCTGGGATAAAGATTTAAAAGAGATAAGAGAGGTTGATGAGATACGAGTTTTTCCAAAACAGTAATAAGTCCAAAGATTATTAGCACTCAGTCAAACTAAAAATTAAGAAAAAATTCAGATAATTAAACTATCATTAACTTTAATGAAGATTCTTTTAATTGAGGATAATCAGCGGATTGCCCGTTTAATCAGTAAAGGATTAAAAGCCCAAGCTTATGTTGTTGATTTAGCTTATGATGGAGAGACTGGTTTTGATTTAGCAACCACAGAAAAGTATAGTTTAATAATCGTTGATCTGATGATACCAAAGATTAATGGAATTGATCTCGTTAAAAAACTTCGTCAAGAAAAAAGCGAGACACCGATTTTAATTCTAACTGCCAAAGGTCAAACCGAAGACAAGGTTAATGGCTTAGATGCGGGGGCTGATGACTATTTAGTTAAGCCATTTTTTTTTGATGAGCTTTTAGCAAGAATTCGAGCTTTAACTCGACGACAAAAACCAATTTTACCTGATGAAATAAAGTATAAAAACTTGGTTTTAAATCGGAAAACCTTTGAGATTAAAAAAGAAAATAAATTAATTTATTTAACAAAAAAAGAGTTTTTAATTCTTGAGTATTTACTTAAAAATAAAGGTCAAGTAGTTTCGAAAACCGAGTTAATTGAGAATGTCTGGGACTATGATGCTGATATTTTATTCAATACAGTTGAGGTGTTTATAAAGAAAATAAGAAGAAAGATTGATAATCAAAACGAACAATCAATTATTAAAACAGTTAAAGGTTTTGGTTATAAAATTGAGTAGTTTATGTTTAAAAAAGCCCGAATCAAACTAACAATCTGGTATTTATTAGTAATTATTTTTGTCAATATTTTTTTTAGTTTAATTATTTATCGTCAGTTTGTTAAAGAGATAAATCGTTTTTCAATAAGAGAAAGATTTAAAATAGTTGAGCCTTTTAGAGAAAAAAGATTTCCTCCCCAATTTTTTAATAAAGAGTTAGGCGATCAGTTGAAAAAAAGAGTGATTATTAATCTGTTAATCTTAAATGGAGGTATTTTATTATTAACAGTTTTATTAGGTTATTTTTTAGCCGGCAAGACTTTAAAACCAATTGAGGAGATGATTGAGGAACAAAACCGGTTTATCTCTGATGCTTCACATGAGTTAAGAACACCGTTGACCTCATTAAAAATCGGTTTAGAATTAGGATTGAAAAATAAAGATGTAAATAAAGAAACAAAAGATTTATTAAAAGAGTCCTTAGATGAGGTTAATCATCTTCAGCGACTAACTGATAGTTTATTAACCTTGTCTCAATACAAAAACACTAATTATTCAGAAGAGGTTTTTCTTCAGGAAGTTATCAGTAAAGCTATCTCAAGAGTGAAGAACTTAGCTTACAAAAAAAAGATTAAGATAAAAAATCAGGTTAGTAATGATTATTTATTAGTTGGCAACAAAGAAAGTTTAGTTGATTTATTAACAATAGTTTTAGACAATGCTATTAAATACAGCAGTAATAATAAAACAGTTTTAATTTATTTAGAGGAAAAAAATCGGTTAATAAATCTTTATATTAAAGACCAAGGAATTGGTATTGATAAAAAAGATCTTCCATTTATTTTTAATCGATTTTATCGGGCAGACAAAGCCAGATTAAAAGAAAAAAAAGACGGTTTTGGTTTAGGTCTTTCAATTGCGAAAAAAATTATTGAGGATCATCAAGGAAAAATTAGTGTAGAAAGTAAGATAAATAAAGGAACTACGGTGATTTTGTCATTTTCAAAATTCAGGAAAAATTAAGAGTTTTTAATTATTATCATATTTTTATATGAAAAAAATTATTGAGCAATGGCAAAAAATTAGTTTGTTAAAAAAAGTTGTTTTTGGGTTATTAGTTATCTTTTTAGGATTTTTAGGTTATAAATATCTTTTTTCTTCAGCTAAAAAAACTTTTCAATATCAGACAGCAAAAGTAGAAAAAGGAAATTTAGTTGTTTCTATCTCGGCAACCGGAGCCGTTAGCTCAACTAATTATAAGGAGATTACCACCTCGGCAACTGGTGTAGTGAAAAAAACCTATGTTAAAGATGGTCAATTAGTTAAACAAGGAGAGTTAATAGCTGAGCTTGAGTTGGATAGTGAAGGAAAACAAAAGTTTAATCAAGCTTATGCGAGTTATTTATCAGCCCAAAACTCGCTTGAACAGGCTAAAAACTCTTTATATTCAGCTCAAAATGAGTTATTTACTAACTGGCAGACATATTTTAACTTAGCTCAAAGTGATCGTTATATGGGTTCTGATGGCAAACCAAAAACTGAGGAAAGAAATCACAGTTTGGATTTTTTAAAAACTCAGAATGACTGGTTATCAGCTGAGGCAAATTATAAATTAAAAGAAAAAGCAGTTAAGCAGGCTGAAGTGTCTTTAACAAGCAGTTGGTTGTCTTATCAACAATCATCACCCTATATTTATGCACCAATTTCAGGAACATTGGTTGGTTTTTCAATCCAACCGGGAATGGTTATTGATACTTCAACCACAAACTCTTCTGGTGATAGTTCTTTGTTTAAAATTGGACTAATTAAAACCTCTTTAAAACCAGTGATTGTTGTTAATTTATCAGAGGTGGACATTCCTAAGGTTAAGGTTGGTGATAAAGCCATTATTGAGTTTGATGCGATAAAAGATAAAACATTTATTGGTAAAGTCTATAGTCTTGATTTATTAGGAGTCTCTTCATCAGGAGTGGTTAGCTATCCAGTTTATATTAGTTTAGATGAAGAGATAGATCAGATTCTTACCAAGATGACGGCTAATGTCAATATAATTATTGAGACGAAAACCGATGTCTTAATGGTTCCCAACTCGGCAGTCAAAGAGTCTGAGACTGGAGAAAAAACAGTTCAAGTCTTAAAAAACAATCAATTAAAAACTGTGGTTATAGAAACTGGTCTTGCCAATGATGAAAAAACAGAGGTGGTTAGCGGTTTAAATGAGGGTGAGACTGTAGTTGTTAGTGTTATTGATAACTTACAAACAAATAGAAATACTCGACAAACTACCTCTCCTTTTAGTGGTTTTGGTGGTGGAGCAGGACTGAGAATTAACCGATAAAACTATGATTAAGTTAAAAAACATTTCTAAAGTTTATCAAGCTGGTGAGATTGAGACATTGGCTTTGAAAAATATTAGTTTAGAGATAAAAAAAGGTGAGTATCTTGCAATTATGGGACCATCTGGGTCAGGTAAGTCAACCTTAATGCATATTTTAGGATTATTAGATAGACCATCAACCGGAGATTATTTCTTAGAAGAAATTAATACTTATAAATTAACCGATGATCAGTTAGCAGAGTTAAGAAATAAAAAAATTGGTTTTGTTTTTCAGTCTTTTAATCTTCTGCCAAGACTGACAGTTTTAGAAAATGTGATTTTACCAGCTAGATATGGTCAGATAGAGAAAAAAAACCGAGTGGAAAAGGCAGTTAAATATTTAAAAATGGTTGGATTGGCAGATAAAATAAACAGTTATCCTAATCAGATCTCTGGTGGTCAACAACAGCGGGTGGCGATTGCCAGAGCTTTAATAATGGAGCCATCAATAATTTTAGCTGATGAACCAACTGGTAATTTAGCTAGTGTTCAAGCAAAAGAGATTATGAAGATTTTTACTCAGTTAAATCAACAAGGTCAGACAATTATTATTGTTACTCATGAAGAAGACATTGCTGGTTATACTCAAAGAGTTATTAAATTAAAGGATGGTCAGTTAGTAAAAAACTAATTATGAGCTTACTTGATTTAAAAGAAACTATTAGTGAGGCAGTTAAGATTTTATTAACTAATAAATTACGAACTAGTTTAGCGATTTTAGGAATTGTTATTGGTATAAGCAGTGTGATTGCTTTAATATCATTAGGTCAAGGCAGTCAAAGATTAATTGAGCAAAGTATTGAGTCTTTAGGGTCAAATTTATTAATTATTATGTCTCGACCTTCAAGGACAACCATGGTTAGAGGTGCTTTTGGCTCAGGCATCACTCTAACTTTAGATGATTATAAAGCGTTAAAAAATGATAATCAGTTTAAAGATGTTTTGGTTGATATCTCTCCAGAGTTGCAAAGACGATCACAGGTAGTTTTTGAAAGAAATAACACTAATACCTCAATTACCGGTGTTTATCCGAGTTATCAAACAATAAGAAAGATTACTTTATCATCAGGGGTTTTTATTAATCAGATAGATGTTGATAGTTATCGAAAGGTAGCAGTTTTAGGACCGCAAGTAGTAACCGATCTTTTTGGCGAAGGAGTTAATCCAATTGGTAAAACCATTAAGATAAATAATCAAAAGTTTAAGGTTGTTGGAGTAACCCAAAGTAAAGGCGGTAGTGGTTTTCAAAATCAAGACGATGTCATCTTTATTCCTTTATCAACAGCAATGAAACAGGTTTTTGGAGTTGATTATTTATCATCAATTGCCGTTGAGGTAAAGTCAAAAGAGTTAATGACCGAAGCCCAAAATCAGATCGGCTATTTTTTACTGGAAAAACATAAGCTTTCTGATCCGGCTGAGGCTGATTTTTCAATTATTTCTCAAAATGATATTTTATCAACTGCGACCTCAATTACCTCAACCTTTAGCACTCTTTTAACAGGAATTGCTGGTATTTCTTTAGTTGTTGGTGGAATTGGCATTATGAATATTATGTTGGTGACAGTGACAGAGAGAACCAAAGAGATTGGATTGCGTAAAGCCTTAGGAGCAAAGAACAAAACCATTATTAGTCAGTTTTTAACTGAGGCAGTTATTTTAACCTTTATTGGTGGTTTAATTGGGATAATTTTTGGATTTTTTGTCTCCTTTATTTTATCTAAATTAATGAGTTTGGCTTTTGCTGTCTCGTTATTTTCTGTTATCTTAGCCTTTACAGTCTCGGTTTTAATTGGAGTAATTTTTGGTTGGTATCCAGCTAAAAAAGCAGCTGATTTATTACCAATTGAAGCTTTAAGATATGAATGAGATAGGAGGTGAGAAATATGAAGAATAACTGGTTGCTAACGATTATTGTTAGTTTAGTTTTGGCAGGAGCCGGTTTTTTTGCAGGTTTAAAATATCAAGAAAGTAAAAGATTAACTAATTTTCGTAATTTTAATTTTCAACAAGGCCAAAGAAGAACTTCAGAACAGACAGGATTTAGCAATCAAAGAGGTTTAAGACCAGTAGCTGGTGAGATTGCTGAGATTGATGATAAATCAATTACAGTTAAATTGCCAGACGGTTCAAGTAAGATCATTATCTTATCAGAAAAAACCGAGATTAATAAAGTAGAAAAAACTGATAAAAAAGATTTAAAAAAAGGTGAGAGAATAATGGTTTTTGGAACTGAGAGCTCTGATGGTTCAATTAATGCTGATAATATTCAGATTAATCCAGCTTTTGGCAATAGAAGATAGTCTTAAGTTAGCAGACTATTGATAAATCTGCTAATTTAGTTATAATTTATTTATATGATTAATATTAATTATCAACCACCAACTGAGGATAAGCCTTTAGAAAAATACACTATTAACTTGACAGAAAAGGCTAAATTAGGAAAACTTGATCCAGTAATTGGTCGGGATAATGAGATAAGAAGAGTAATTCAGATATTATCGCGAAGATTAAAAAATAATCCAGTTTTATTAGGTGATCCAGGAGTAGGAAAGACTGCTATTGTTGAAGGCTTAGCTCAGCGGATTGCTGATGGTGATGTTCCTGACACTTTAAAAAATAAAGAGATTTTAATTTTAGACTTAGCTGGACTTTTAGCTGGATCAGCTTTTCGAGGTGAGTTTGAAGACCGACTAAAAAAAGTTTTACAAGAGATTGAAAAAAGCGATGGTCGGCACATTTTATTTATTGATGAGCTTCATACTATTGTTGGTGCTGGTGGAGTTGAAGGAACCGTTGATGCTTCTAATATGTTAAAACCAGCTTTAGCCAGAGGTTTAATAAGAGTGATTGGAGCGACCACTGTTAAAGAATATCGACAGCATATTGAAAGAGATGCGGCTTTAGAGCGTCGATTTCAACCAGTTTATGTTGATGAACCAACTCCTGAGGATAGTTTAACAATTTTGCGAGGAATTAAAGAAAAATACGAACTTCATCATGGAATTAAAATTACCGATGATGCTTTATTATCAGCAGTGAATTTATCAATTCGCTATATATCTGATCGTTATTTACCCGATAAGGCAATTGATTTAATTGATGAGGCAGCCTCATCAGTAAAAATTGAGATTGACTCAATGCCAACATCTTTAGATGAGATAAAAAGAAGATTACTTCAAATTGATATGGAGTTGGCGGCTTTAAAAAAAGAAAAAGGACTAGAAGCAAGAAAACAAAAGTTAGAAAAGGAAAAAAGGGAACTGAAAGAAAAGTTTAATCAATTAAAAGAAGACTGGGAGAGTCAAAAAAAGATTGTTTCTCAACTACAAAAAACCCGGGAAGAACTTGATAGTCTACGTTTTGAATTAGAAAGAGCCCAAAGAGAAGTGTTGCTTGATAGGGCCGCTGAGTTAAAGTATGGAAAAATTCCTCAAATAGAGGGTAAATTAAAAGATTTAGAAAATAAATGGAGTAAAATTCCTAATGAAAAAAAACTATTAAAAGAAGCAGTTACCGATGAAGATGTGGCAAAAATTGTCTCTAAATGGACAGGAGTTCCAGTTAGTCGTCTACTTCAATCAGAAAGTGAAAAGCTAGTTAATTTAGAGGAAGAGTTAAAAAAGTTTGTTGTTGGTCAAGATGAACCATTAATAAAAATTAGTAGAGCAATAAGAAGAAATCGAGTTGGGTTATCAGATGAGTTAAGACCGATTGGTTCATTTTTATTTTTAGGACCAACCGGAGTAGGGAAAACTGAGACAGCGAAATCTTTAGCAAGAGTTTTATTTAATGATGAAAAGGCGTTAATAAGAATTGATATGAGTGAGTATCAAGAATCTCACAATGTCGCTCGACTAATTGGCGCTCCTCCTGGTTATGTGGGTTATGAAGAAGGAGGTCAGTTAACCGAGGTAGTAAGAAGAAAACCTTACAGTGTTATCCTTTTTGATGAAGTTGAAAAAGCCCATCCCCAAGTTTTTAATATTTTTTTACAGATCTTAGATGATGGTCGACTAACCGATGGAAAAGGAAAGGTTATTAATTTTAAAAATACGATTATTATTTTAACCTCTAATTTGGGAAGTGAAGTTTATCAACAGTCAATTTCTGAAGAAGAGAAAAGAAAAAAAATTTTAGAAGCTATTAATCGTTTTCTTAAACCTGAGTTTATTAATCGATTAGACTCAATTATTATTTTCAATCAGCTAAACGAGCAGATGATGAGACAGATTGTTGATATTCAATTGAGAGAGATAAAAAAAAGAGCTCATAGTCAAGGGATTGAGTTAATAATTGAGGATAAAATAAAAAATTATTTAGTTAAGATTGGTTTTGATAAGATTTTTGGCGCTCGGCCATTGAAAAGAATAATTAATGATTTAATTGTTGATGAATTAGCATTACAAATGGTTGAAGGAAAGATTTCTTCTAAAGATAAAGTAATGGTTGATTTAGAAAAAGAGAAGATTATTTTTAAGGTAAAAAAAATTAATTAAGCTTTTGGAGTTTTTTGTCTTTTTTTGATTTTGTTAATTGAGTACATAATTCTTTTGTGAAGATCAATATTTTTTATCCGAGCAAATCGTAAAATTGCCACCAAAATATCACCTAATTCCTGGTCATATCTTTCATCTTTTTGAGCAGCAATATTTTGTGGTTTTTTTCCATGACAAGCTAAATAGGCTCTGGCCATTTCGCCTAATTCTTCAACCAAAGATAAAATTAAAATTGATCCAAACTCTTTACTTTCTTTCCATTGTCGGTCAATATATTCTAACTTTTTGTAATAATAACCAAAAAGCGAGCGAATTTTTCTTAGTTTTTTTAGGGTTTTTTCCATATTAAATAGTTTAATAAATTTTTTTGAACTTAATATAATACTCTTTTTTAAATACAAAATTTTTTAAATTTTTTAAAACAGAGTTTATATCATGTTTTTGAGTATGATGACATTTAATAATTTTTATCTTTTCATTAATTATCGATGAATAATCAAAATAATAGTCAATATTTTTTTCATCAAGTCCATCTGGAAAATAAATAAAATAATCTTTAATTAAACTTCGTTGTTTTTTTGATAGACAAAAATAATAAAGAGTTAAATTATTATTTTTTTGAGCAATGTAGGTAGTTATTAAACTGGTAAAAATATGATCAATATGACCGCTAACACCATTTTGGCTATAGGTAATTAAAACTTTAATTTTATCTTTTTTGATGATTAAATTAATTTTGTTGACAATCTCGTAATATAAATTATTTGACAAAGCTCCGTCTTTATATCTTAGAAAATAAATTTTTTTAATGTTCATTAATTTTCCTGCCTTTAAAACTTCTTTTTCTCTTACTTTATATAATGGTTTATTAATTTTTATACTTGATTTGCCGGCATCGCCACTAGTGATAAAAATTTCAAAAACATTATTATTTTGAGCCAAAGAATATAGTAATCCCGATGGACCAAAAGCATCATCGTCAGGATGAGCAAATATACCTAAAATATTTTGGTTTTTTATTATCGGAAATTTTTTCATTATTTAGATATTATAATATGAAATTAACATGATTATTTATTTAGTTAGACATGGTCAATCTTTTGGTAATTTACAAGGAGAAAAAAAGGGGTTATTTCTAGGACAAAAAGATGATTCTTCTTTAACTAATAAAGGTTTATCTCAGGCGAAAAAAACAGCAAAAAAATTTTTGAATCTAGATGGTTCTATTTTGATTTTTTCTTCACGAGTGAAAAGAGTAGTTGAGACAGCAATTAAATTTGAAAAAATTATTAAAGGAAAGTTATTTTTTGATAATAGATTAAATGATATAGATTATGGAGATTTTGAAAGAAAGTCTTATTTTAAGATAGAAAAGACTCATTATCATTGGTGGCAAAACTTTTTGAAGGATCGATTGAAGACAAAATTTCCAAATGGAGAGTCAATTTTTGATGTTAAGAAAAGAATAATCTCATTTGTTGACAAAATAAAAAAACTAGATTTTGATTTTTTAATCTTGATAACTCATATGATAAATATTGAAATATTTTTAAGATTAATAGTCGGTGATGATTTTTTTAATTTTTATTCGAGAAAGACAATCAGTAACTGTTCGATTACTAGTATTTTAAAGAAAAATGGTTATTTTGTAGTTTTAAATTATGGAAGTGATCAACCGGTTATTGATATAAATTGTCAATCTGATTTATTAAATTTTTTAATCAAAAAAGTAAAATATTTTCCTAATTATTTAATTGAAAAAAATACTTATTCTGAAAATAAAGTATTTCATATAGGTAATCAGAGGAATAATTTTTTAGTAAAATTAGTTAGGATTAAAAATATAATCTATTCGCAAAGAGATATTAGAATTAATAATCTTCTAAAAAACTTAAACTTTCCTGTAGTAAGGTTTTTAAGTATTAAAAAATTTAATAAAGAAAATTTTTTAATAATAAGAAAATTTTATCATGGTTTAGTTATAGAAAAGTCAGTTAATAATCTTTTGGAATCCGTAATTAAGGAGATGACATTTTGGTTAAAAAAAATTCATTCTATATCGATTAATAGATTTTTTTTAATTTTTACTAAAGATAATAGTTTTTATTTAGATAAAGGTTCTTGGTTAAACGATTACATAAGGCCTTGGTTTAAATACGATCTTAAAATTCTAGAAAAAATTGATTGTCAATATTTTAATTTAGTTAATAAACTTTATTATCAAATGATTAAAGATTATAGAAATTATCAACCAAAAATTGGCTTAATTCATAATGATTTTCATTTATCAAATATTCTTTTTGATAATCAAACACTTAAAATAAAAAAAATTTGGGATTTTGAGCATGCTTTTATTGGAGATATTTTTTGGGATTTGGCAGTAACGATAAAAATTTCTTTTTTTAAAAATAAAAAAATTCAAGATCAATTTATTGATTTATACTTAAATGATTTAGAAGAAAAAAATAAAAAAATTACTAAAAAAATTATTTATTATTATTTATTAATGATGATTATTGGATCAATAAGTTTTTCTTATGGTAAAAAAAATTTAAAGATTTTAAGAAAAGAACTTAAAAATTTGGATTGGTTTTTAAAAAACAAGTTTTTTTAAATTTTTAATAGATTTTTTAAGCGCTCCTTATTAAATCTTAAGAGATTTCTGATCATCATTACAAAGACTATTTCTTTAACTGAGATTTTCATCTGATTAGTTTCTTGAATCATTTCTTCATTAGGTTTTAGATTAAGATTAACTAAACCAACTTCAGCTTCTTAATTTTTTTTAATATAACTAATCCACATGGTATAAAAGTCATTAAATTTTTATCAATAGATAAAATTTTTTCTAAACACTTAGATAATAAAAATGACTTTTTTGATAAAACTAATAACTGATTAGCGATTTGATTTCTAATTTATTTTTTAATTGATAATAGATGTATCTTTCTTTTTTTCAGTTTTTACTAAATAACAACTCTTTAATTTTTCTAAATATTAAGAAACTGATAATTAAGATAATGAGATAATTCAATTAATTGGTTAACAGTCTTTTTCTTTTTTTAGACAATAGAGAAACTTAATTCTTGGTAAACATTTAAAAGTTAATAAAATATTTTTCCACAATAATTGACAATTATTAATATATTTATTACAAGAGAGAATATTAAATTATCTGATATAAGATTTGTTTTCTTATTGGAGGTTGAGAGTCAATTTTTACTAATCTTTTTTCTGCTTTTTGATAATCACCAATCTTTCCTAAAGTAATTAAAACATGAGGATGTTGATTTTTTTCAACTAAATCTAATAGTTTTTCTTTATAAAATCCAGCTATTTGATGAGTATAATAACCTAAGATTTGTGCTTGATAAACCAGAGTAGCAACAGCTTGACCTAAGTCATATTGAGCATAGTTATTGTCACCTTTTTCATCAGGGTTTATATAACAAGCCAAAATTAAAATTGGGACATTATTCGCCCAATCATTTCCAGACATTAAACAATTAATTAATTTTAAAAATCTTTTAGACCCGTTTTTTGCTAAATAAAAAAACCATGGTTGACGATTATAAGAAGAGGGAGTGAATTTTACTGCCTCAAAAATTGTTTTAATATCTTTATCTTTTGGTATTTTTGAAGAAAAAACTCTTGGACTAAAACGATTTTTAAAAAAATTAGATACAGGCAAATTAGTTTTTTTAGTTTTAATTTTAATTAGATCATCGGTGTTCATATTTATTAAACTAATACTAAATTGGTAATAGATTAACAATTATAACATATTTTGCCACCCCTACAACCGACTCGGTTATACTATAAACAAAAATCCTAAATCCTAAATACTAAATCACAGATAAAATTAAAAATTCAAAATCTAGTCATAAATATCTCAGTGAACCTGTCAGGTTCACCCACGGCTTGCACGGCTTGGTATAAATATAAACATCTAACATCAAACATCTAACTTCTAACTAATGACTACTAACTACTAAAACACATTAACTTATTAACTTGTAACTTACAAACACGTAACCCGTAATTTTATAAACTAGTGACATATTAACTCGTAACCCGTTAACTTATAAACGCATAAACTAATTTCAACTAACTTTGACTGATTCAACTGATTTTAATTGATTTTAAATCTCTCTCCAGTTAATGTTTTTATCTTTTTTCATAAAAACATATTGTCTTTGGGCGTATTGGGTTTCAGCATTAATCCAGTTTTCAATCATTTTTTCTTTGCTAATTTTTCCTTCTAAAAACCCAATTATTTGTTTATAGCCAATAGTAATTAAACCGGGATCAGTTTTTTTATAACCTAAACTAATTAATTTTTTAACTTCATCAATAGCTCCATTTTTTAATCGTTGATAAACTCTATCTTTAATTTTTTCTTTTAATTTTTCTTTATCTTTGAAAACTAAACCAATAATTTTAAAATCTGGAAGATTATTTTTTTCTTTATTTTTTAATTTTTCTTTTTTTTGATAAGTTAGGATCTCAATTCTTCTTATTAACCGTCTTGGATTTTGCCAGTCACTTTGATTAAAATCTTTTTTAATATCTTTTTTTAAGCCAATTAAGATTTTTTGTAATTCTAAAATATTTTTTTGATTAAGTATTTGTCTAAATTTGAAATTAGGAGGCGCTTGATAGTCAAAATCATAAAGAAAATATTTTAAATAAAAATAACTACCGCCAACTAAAATTGGTAGTTTTTGATTTTTTTTGGTTTCTGTAATGACAATTTTTGCTAATTGGGAAAAATTAAATGAAGAAAAGTATTGATTAGGGTAGCAGATATCATAGAGCCAAAGTTTAATTAACTGGTTTTGATAAGAAATTAAGTGATAACCTATTTCAAAAGAGTTAACTTTTTTAAATAAATAAAACTGGGATTTTTTAGGAAGATCCTTTCCAGTGACAATATCAAGATTTTTATAAACTTGTCGAGAGTCAAAGTTGATTATTTCACCATTTTTTTTTAAAACATAATCAAAAGCTAACTTTGTTTTTCCGGTAGCAGTTTGACCGGTAATAGCGATCATAAATAAAATTATTTTTTATTCTTCAACGGACATATCTTGAACCTGAGGCGCCATTTGTTGCAATTGGGTTAAGTCTTGAAAATTAATACCTTTTGGTGGCTGAAAAAAATTATCAACTAAATTTTCTTTAACACACTCATATTTATATTTTGAAATCTCATTAATAACTTGATTTTGATTTTTAACAGGATTTTCAGTGTTTTTAACATCTTGTTTGATCTCTTCAATTTTAATAATCATTCCAGCTTTTGTTTTATCATTCCACATATAGGTTAGATTATTTTTATAAAGAAAGTTATTTGGTTCTTGGCTTTTATTGCTAATTTTTGTTAGTATTTGTTTACCTTTAATATAAGTGATAATTTGATTTTTTTCTGGATCTTCATAAGTGCATTTAACTCCAATATTATTTTTTAAAGCTTGTTCTAAAAAATTAGTTGCTTGTTTTTCTTCGGTTTTTTGGGTATTATTAGGCTTTAAATCATTGGTTTTTACAGTGGGTTTTTTTTGATTGAAAATAAAAAAAACTCCTCCAACTAATAATAAAATTAAAAAAAAGGGAATAAGTTTTTTCATAATTATTTTTAAATTTTTAATTTATAACTAATTAAAGCGTTCATCTGAGGTGGATGGTTTTGGTTAATCAATATATACATTCTCCTCATTTGAACTATTCTCTTATCTTTTAAATTATTAATTATATTATATTATATTATAAAATTGAAATTAGTCGCTTTTCTTAAAAAGAAAATTATTTAATAGGCAATAATTTTAAATTTAATTTAAAATTTAATCATCTTAGATATTTACAACAAGTAGCTAATTCTTTATAGGAAAAACGAATAATTTCCAAATAAAGATGAAAATTATTTTTTAAAACAAAGGTTATTCCTGATAATTTTTATTTATTTTAATTTATGAGTATTATGTAATCTTTAATTGATTAACGACTTGGTTTTTTATCGAAGTTTAAGATGATTGATATAAGTTTGTGAAGACAAAAAGATCTTGGTTATTTTTATAATTTAAATTAATCTTTGAAAAAGAAGAGTGAGAAGAATAGCTAGAATTAATAAAAATTAACTATAGAGTTTTGTTTAGTGAGTAGTTTAATATATTAATATCAGATAGAAACTTTAATAAGGTTATCAATATTATGAAAAAAATTATCATAATTTTTTTATTAATTTGGAGTCTTTTTATTAAAGTTAATTCTATTTTTGCTAATGAAGATAAAAAAATTTATCTTTTTTATAGTTTAACCTGTCCTCATTGTTTTCGAGCTAGAGATTTTTTAGATAAATTAGTGAAAAAAGATCCAGAGATTAAGGTTGAGGAGTATGAAATCTCTGCTAATACTCAAAAGTTAATTAATTTTTATGAAAAATATGATGTTAGCTTAAATGAACGTGGTTTAGTGCCAATTATTTTTCTAAAAGATAAATATTATTTAGGTTTTAATAAGGAGATAGGAGAAAAAATAAAAGCAGACTTAATAGAAAACATACAAAAAATAAATACTGCTAAAACAAAAAATAACATTATTAATAATTTAAATTTAACTAACTTAAGTTTACCAACTTTATCAATTGTTCTTGGTTTTATTGATGGTTTTAATATCTGTTCACTAGGAGCATTACTTATTATTTTAAGTCTAGTTTTAGGATTAAGATCAAGAATAAAAATCTTAGTTTTTGGCAGTATTTTTATATTAACTACTTCAATTGTTTATGGTCTTTTAATTTTTTTTTGGTATCAGTTGTTTAGTTTTATATCTTTATATCTGCGTCGATTTGAGATATTAGTTGGGATGCTATCTATTTTTGGAGGTATTTATTTTCTGAAAGAGTTTATTAAGTTTAAAAAACAAGGACCAAGATGTGATTTAGGTTTAGCCCAAAAAGTAGAGAAAAAATTTTCTTTTCAGTTTAAGAAATTAGTAGAAAATAAGACTCAGTTTTTAGCGATGGTATTGTTAGTGTTTTTATTTGCTTTAGTGATTACTGTGGTTGAGTTTCCTTGTTCAGCCGCGGTGCCTTTAGCTTATGCTGGAGTTTTAACTCAAGCGAAGATTTCCGGATTATTATATCTTTTTTATATTGGTCTTTACGTATTTTTTTATATGATTGACGAGATAATAGTTTTTTTAATTGCTTTTTTTAGTTTAAAACTTTGGTTGGCATCACCAAAGTTTGTTACCTGGTTAACTCTTATTGAAACTATTATCCTTTTTATATTAGGAGGTTATTATTTATTTGGTTTATAAAAACTTTCAATGAAAAGAATTATTTTAACCTCATTAATGATTTTTCTTTGGTTTTTATTTGGTCAGATAGTTTTTGCCAATAACCAGTTAAAAGAAAAAAGTTTTGAAGGGAGAGTAATTAGAATAATTGAAGAAAGAAAAAGAAAGATAATAGACAAAGATTATCTCTATCAAAAACTTGAGATTGAGATTTTAAATGGTAATTTAAAAGGAAAAAAAGTAGTTGTTGATTTAGATATTCCAATTATTAATAAAATTAATTATCAAGTTGGCGA
>DAIQPK010000001.1:0-278 GCA_036787375.1 Patescibacteria group bacterium | reverse complement strand
CAAAGAAATAATAATCAAAGATATTTTGTTTTAGATTTCATAAGAAGACCAGCAATTGGTTTTTTATTTATTATTTTTATTGTTTTAGTTTTGGTAATTACTAAAAAACAAGGAATAATGTCAATTTTAGGAATGGGATTTTCATTTTTAGTAATTTTTTATTTTATATTACCAAAAATTTTATCAGGAGCAGATCCAGTTGGTGCCTCAATTTTAGGTAGTCTGCTGATTATTCCAGTTTCTTTTAGTTTATCTCATGGATTAAATAAAAAAACTAT
>DAIQPK010000044.1:0-6116 GCA_036787375.1 Patescibacteria group bacterium | reverse complement strand
TTAATATAAAAACCAGTTTTTTTAGATAAAGTATCTAAAGCATAGATTATAGAAAAATAATCTTCTTTATCAGGAATTAAACTATTTAATAACTTGGTATAAAGTTCAATTTTTTTATTAGTTGAAGAATTTTTATTTATTATCTCTAATCTTTGTTCATATTTGTAGATTTCGCTTTTAAGATTATTAATTTTATAATCTAATGATTCTAATTTTTGTGAGTTTTTAATAAGAATAATAATATTTAAAAAAATTAAAGCTAAGAGAAAAAAAAATATAAAGAAGTATTTTTTTAGAAATATAAATACTAAATTTAGTTTCATACTTAATTTTTCTAGTTTTTAATATTTTTAAATTGACCGGAAAAACTTAGTTCATAAACTATGTTACTATCATTTTTTTCATTAACAACATTAAAATTTTTTAAGGACAATCTTATAAAATTATTAAGAAAAGTTGGTGATTCGGTAAATTGAAAAAAATTTTTTAAATCTAAAAAGTTTCTAAAAGAAATTGTAAATTCAACCTTCTTATTTTTATTGATATTAAAAGTTTTTAACTTTACTTCTTCAGAAGCATGTGATAAATTATCAGTTAACAATTGATAATAGTGTAAAAAACGAGCATCTTCATTTAGATAATCAGTTAATAATTGATATTTCTTAATAAGGAACTGAAGCTTGATTTCTTCATTAGATTTTTTATTTAATAAATTTATTAAGTCATTTTTTTTTAGAATCAGATTATTATAGGTTTTTAATTGGACTGATAATTTTATTAAACTAACAATAACTAAAATAAAGAACAAACAAGAAATCGCAACTAAGATTAATTTTATATAATAAATAAGTATTTGATATTTTAAAAAATAGTTTTGATTGTATATTAAATTAATTCTTTTTTTTCTCATTAAATTAATCCTCCAAAGGTTGAAATATATAATTGTATATCTTTAATATTTTTAGTTAATAACTGATTTTGTTTAAAAAATTTCTCAGGATTTAAAATAAATACAGGATAATTTAATAATTTTTCAATTAAGTTTTTAAAATATGGGAATAAACAAATATTATTCATTAAATAAATACCTTCAATTTTATTAGTTTTATCAGAAATAAATTTTTCTAACTCAATAATAAATTCTTTTATTAAAGCTTCTAAAATCTGCTCTAAATTTATAGATGAAGAATTTTCAGAATTATAATTTGATAATAAATTTTTAGCTTGTTCCTCATTAATATCAGTATTAATTTTTAATTGTTTTAAAATAAGATTATAACCCAAGTTAATATTGCGAATTTTTTTTAGAAGAGGTGGATTACCTTCATAATAATAAAATGATGTAGTTGAAGAGGAAAAGTTTATAACTAAAAAATTTTTATTATTATTGAAAAAACGATAAATAAATCTCGAAATGGCTGAGGTTTCAGTTTCTAAAGATTGGGTGAAATAACCAGCAATTTGAATCGTGTTTTGAATCTTATCGATTATTTTTTTTGAAGCGGCAGCAATTAGAATCAAAAGTTTTTTTTCTTGACTATATTCTTCAATAATCTCTAGATCTATATTAGTTTCATCAATTGGGATAGGAATGAATTGGTCAGCTTGATACTTAATAGCGGAAATTAACTCTTTTTCATTTAAAGAAGGCATTAAGAGAGTTTGATTATAACTATATGAGTCAGGAATAATGATATGGAGTGAATGTTTATTGGTAATTTTATTATTTTCTAATAATTTTTTTATTAAATTGGCTTGATTGTTAATAATATTTTGATTATTTAGAGTATAAAAATCATTTAAGGTTGAAGTTTTATCTATATTTATAATTTCAATCTGATTATTATTTTCTTTTAACTGAGAAAATATGGTAAAATTTTCTCCAATAGATAAAGAGATGTCAACCATATAATCAATATAATTTAAAATAATAAAACTATCAAGCGGTTTTTATTTAGGTTTTAATTTAATAGCTGATTGATAATTCAAACTATTAAGTTCTTCATATCGCTCACTAAGACATTGGTTGGTTAGATTGTTTCGATAACAAATAGTGAACTGAATAAAAACTAATGGTGAGGAATAATAAGAACTTCCTACTTGACAACGAATTGAAAAATTTTCAATATAGGCTTGATTGGAATTTAGATATGTCAAACCAATTGATGATGAATAGGAACTAACTCTATTATTTTCTAAATAAATTCTAAAATAGTTGTTAGTTTTATCTAAAAAGTATAAACTAGAGTTTTTTGATCCGGGATTTTCTGGATAGTTATTAATAAGACAGACCTGATTATTATCATTTGGTGGTTCGTCATTATGAATTGAAACAGCATTATCTTTAATAAGATATTTTAACTGATTTAAAATATAATCACCTTCATTTTTAATTTTTGAAAGACGATAAATTTTTAATTGAAAATTAATTATGGTAAAAAAAATTCCAAAGATTACTGGAATAATTATTCCAGTAATACCTAAAACAATTAATATTTCGATAAAAGTAAAACTTTTTTTTATTCCCATTGATTTAATGATGACTCAATTTTTATTTGATTGACGTCATTTCTTTCTCGCCAAAAAAGAGTTATCTTAATATTTACATAATAATTATTTTGAATATCCGTTAACTTTTTTAAAGTAACTTCTCGTTTGAAAAAATTACCTAAACTAAAATCATTATTACCACAAGGTGAGGCTAAATTTAAATTTAAACCATTATTTAAACAATATGTAGTTCCATTTATTGATGATTTATTTATAAAAGCATTCCAATCGGTTTCTTTTTCTATTTTTAACCACTCAAAAGCCTCTTGAGTATAATAACTAGCTAAAATTTTATACTCAGTTAGTTTTAAATTATGAAGTGATTGAACGGTAATGGTAATTGCGATAATTAAAAATAAAGAAATTATAGTAAGAAAAATTAGAACCTCAATTAAAGAAAAACCGAAAATAATATTTTTAGGGACAGTTTTGAAAGTTTTCATTGAGATTAATGATACCATTTTGAGAGATATTTATAATTAAACATTTATTAACGGAAGTATTTTTAAGCGGAATTGATAAAGTGGTAGAGAATGATATTTTCAATGGAGTAAAGATTATTTGTTGAGGATTATTTATTATAATTGAAAAAGGTAAATTTTTAGTTTTAATTTGAATGTAATTATTATTACAGATAATACCCCAATTATAATTATTAGAATTTAGATTTAATCTATAACCGGCAAAATTATTACAACTAAAACCAACTCCTTTATCAGAACTGATAGCTTTTTTCCTTAATAATTCAAGAGTAGTAACTAATTCATAAGCTTCTGATTTCAAGATTAACTGTTGAGAAAAATAATTATAAGATGCTAAACCTAAATTACTTATAAGAGTAATGATAGCTCCAATAATAAGAATCTCAATAAGAGTAAATAATCTCATAATAAACTATTTTTCTCCATATGGACCCAAACAATAATTACAACTGCCTCCGCAACCACTAGTTACGCAAGTTGTTCCACCAGTCTCTAAATAAGCACCTAATGTATAATTAGTGGTAGAACCATTATAGTAATAAGAGTAAGTTGAAGATCTAGGATCAAAAGGAAGGTTTTCTAGATATTTTGGAGTCGAGTTAACAAGATAGTTTGATAATTGATTGAAACTAGCAACTGGTGGATATTGATTATTATTGCTTCGATACATTTCTAAAGCTGCACGAACCTGTTGAAGATCGCTTTTTCTCCGGGCATCTCGTGATTGTTTAGTAAGTTGAGAATAAGTAATAGTAGCTCCTGATAAAAGGAGACCAATAATTGTTGAAACCACTAAAATTTCAATAAGAGTAAAAGCTTTTTTCATTGTTGATTACTAACTGAAAATGCGCCACCGGTTTCTAAAGTCGTCGTTATTCTATAACTATCAACCGAAGAATTAGATACTGAGTATCTATAGGGATTAACATTTAAAGGATCAACGATTGAGAAAGTGAGATTGTTATTTGGAGAAGGACAAGTGGTGGTTAAGGTACCATTTGAGTTAGTAATAGTTGGGTATTGATAGTTATTAACAGCATAACATTGTTCCATAATTTGCTGAGCGGACTTTAGATCTGATTGTCTACGAGCATCACGAGATTTTTTTTGAGCAGTTGAGTAAGAGACAGTTAATATCGAGACCAAAATAGAAATAATACCAATAACAATTAATAATTCTAATAAAGTAAAACCTTTTTTCATATTATGGTTGAGTAACTAAATAACATTTTCCACTTTGACAACTTCCACAAACAGTACAATTTGTACTGGCATCAAGATCAGAAATATTCTCCAAGCAAGCACATAAAGTGTAAATTAAAGTATTATTATTGACTGAAAAATAATATCGCCTATTAGGTAAAGGATCTCTCGGAAAATTATTCATATAAATACTACCGCTACAACCTGGACCAGACGACCAACAAATATTAGGAGTTGGTAATGCAGTTGGATATGCTGGAGGAGTTCTATCTTGGCGATATAACTCTAAAGCTTTTTGAATCTGCTTTAAATCAGACTTTCTTTGAGCATCTCTTGTTTTAATTCGAGCCTCCATAAAGTTTGGAACATACAAAGCTGATAACATTCCTAAAATTACAATTACTACTAATAGTTCAATTAGAGTGAATGATTTTTTCATTATTATTAAATTCTTTATAAATCATAATTAACAAATTATCAAGGGCAAGTTGTTTATTTAAATTATTACTTTCCACCAGATTAATAGTTTTTACTATCTCTTTTAAAATTTTGATAATTTTTTTTGAAGATTTTAATTTTAATTTTTCTCTAAAATATATTAGTAAATCTTGAAAATTAACTTCATCAATTGGGATTAATTTTAGTTGTTTATTAATTAAAATTCTCTCTAACAATTTATCTTTATTTTTATCTAATTTTATCTGGTTATTGTCTTTTATGTAAATAAGTTTTAATCGAGAAATAATTGTTGGTAGAATTTTTAATTCATTATTAGTTGTTAAGATAAAAAAACAGTTATTAGGTGGTTCTTCTAATAGTTTTAAAAAGGCATTCTGGGTTTCAATTGATGAAAAATGGAAGCATTCAAATATATAAACTCTAATTTTATTAGAATATATGGCAGTTTCTTTTATAAGACTGCGAATTTGAGTGATAGAGTACTCTTTTTTTTCATCTTCAAAGAAGATTTTATAAACTAAATAGTCAGCTTTTATTAATGAATTTATAATTTGTTTAATTTTGTTTTCATTTTTTCCTATAATTAAATAGGATATCATTATTGAATTTTAACATATTTTTTAGTTATATTTAAATTATGAACATCGCTCCAAAAGTTTTATTGAAAAAACTGGTTGATAAAAAAATATTAACTCAAGAAGATGCAGATCATTATGAAGTACAATGTTTACAAAAAAATTCTTTAATTGATGATTTTTTAATTAATCAGATAAAGATTGATAAAAATCTTATTCTTAAAACAATAGCAGAGATAAAAGGAATAGAGTTTATTGATTTAAGCAATGCTCCATTAGACTCTCAAGCCATTAGTTATATTTCAGAAAGTATTACTCGAAGATATCAGATTGTTCCTTATAAATACGATCCAAAAGAATCTTGTCTCTATGTAGCTAGCGCTGATCCCGATAACCTTTTTCTTATAGATTTTTTGGAAAAAAAAACCGGAAAAAAGATTAAGTTGATCCTAGCTGATAAAAATGAAATTAAAAAAACTATTAATTTAGCTTATAGTCAAGGTTTATCACCAGAAGTGAACGAGGCTTTACAAGATTATTATCTTGATTCTGATAATAAGAAAATTGTTAATTTTCAAGATGTTTCATTAAATGAGGCACCAATTGCCAAAATTGTTGCTACCATACTTGAGTTTGCCGTTAAAGGTCGAGCATCTGATATCCATATTGAACCTGAAGAAAATCGAACAAAAGTAAGATACAGAATAGATGGTATTCTTCAGGAGAAACTGTCTTTACCAAAAACTATTCATGAGGCATTAGTGTCAAGAATAAAGATTTTATCAGAGATGAAGATTGATGAAAAAAGAATACCTCAAGATGGTAGATTTAACTATTCTATTGATAA
>DAIQPK010000043.1:0-6274 GCA_036787375.1 Patescibacteria group bacterium | reverse complement strand
CTCAATATCTTCTGGTCTAAAATCATCAATGCTTTTTATTTTCCGCAAAAACTTAATTTTTGGAAAAGGAAAGGGTTTTCTTTTTAACTGTTCTTTTACTGCCTCAATATGATTTTCATAAATATGGACATCACCAAAAGTATGAACAAATTCACCTGGTTGATAACCAGTTACCTGAGCAATGATTAAACACAGTAATGAATAACTAGCAATATTAAAAGGAACTCCTAAAAAAACATCAGCGCTGCGCTGATAAAGATGTAAAGATACCTTACCATTGTTAACATTTAATTGATAAAGATTATGACAGATTGGAAAATAACTGGTGTCTTTTTTTCTTGCCATTGTATAAAGATACTCTGGATTCCAAGCAGTCACCAAGGCATTATGAGCATTTGGATCTTCGACAATCTCATTAATCGCCCATTTTAATTGATCAATGGTCTTTCCGTATCTAGTCGGCCATCGACGCCATAACTCTCCATATATTTTTGGTAGCTCTCCCCATTTTAAAGCAAAATTTTTATCAGTTTTAATTTTTTCAATAAACTCTTCTCTAGTTAATTTTGTTTTTTTATTTTTCATCTTGTAGATTTTATAAGGATAATCATCCCAAAGATGGACATTGTTATCAACCAAGTATTTAATATTAGTTTGGCCAGAGATAAACCAATAAAGCTCATACAAAACTCCTTTCCAATAGACTTTTTTTGTAGTTAGCAAAGGAAAATCTTTTGATAAATCAAATCTTAACTGCCTTCCAAAAACAGAGTATGAAGCATCACCGGTTAACCGATCAACCTTGCGAACTCCGTTTTTTAAAATATCTTTTAGTAAATTTAGATACTGTTGTTCGTCTATATTCATAAATAATTTTCAATTTTAAATTTTTAATTTAAAATTAAAGATTAAATTTGCGTCTCTCGTTTTCTTGTTGTTATTCTTCCTCCTTGCCACTGTCCTCGATACTTTTCTCCACCACCATCAACCCAGTGAAAAACCGCAAAAACAAATCTTGCTCCCATCTCAATCTCTACTTCCACTCCACCTTCATTTTTTAAACCAAAAGTTAGTTTTCCTTGATATCCAGGTTGAGCAATACCTGTCCGCAAAAAAAGACCACTTCTGAAAGTAGTTGTCCGAGGAATAAAAACAGCACAAATATCTAAAGGTAGATTAACTTTTTCTACTGTTGTCACCAAATAAAAATCGCCTGGTTTGATAATTACCAACTCTTTTTTCTCTGGTTGATATTTTTTCACTAACTCAATTTTTGGAGTCTGACGCTCAATTACTCCTAGAAAGGCTTTTCCTTTAATTTTGTAAACCTCACCTAATCTTAAATCAAAACCAGCTCCTTCTGGATTAGTTAACTCTCTGCCAGCTAATCCTTCAACTAGATTAATTTTTTTTACTAATTGAAGTAGTTTTTTTGGTCCAATAACCATAATTATATTAATTAAGTAAATTTTTACAGCGACAAAATTAGCTAAAAACAATGCTTTTTCAATTCATTTAAGCTAACCACTCCCTGTTCTTTAATTTTAAAATCACCGTTACCCTGAAAAACCACTTGATAAATAAATAAATCTTTAGCTAATCTTTTAGCTGTCTCAAAAAAATGATCTTCTCCAACCTCATTTAATGCTTGATAAAGCATCTCCTCGTTTTCACCATTGCGAAAAACAATTGCTTTTTTCTCAAGAAGTTTTTTTGCCATTAATCTTCTTCGACGCTCAACTAAGGTTTTATGATAAACAAATACCTGAACTGGTTTTTTGCCTTCATTAGTCTCTAAAACATACTGAGGATAAATCCCCCAATCGCCCTCAATTACCAAAACTGCTCCCTCTAAATGATCACCTGATAATACAATATAACTTTTTCCTCCTAACTGGTTTTTAAATTTACTTGTAAATAATTTTCTTATCTCCTCTACTAAAAACTCATTTAAACCATAGGCTTTTGGGTCTTTGGTTATCTGAGCAAAATGTCCGCAACCAGAAGCATAAATATTTTTATCTCCATGAGAATCAGTATGAGTCCGTAAACTATCTTCATCACCAACCACATCAACAAGCACCGCCATTATTTTTTCTAAATCATAGTCATAACCATAAGTTAAACAAGCAGCCACCACTATTGAAATCTCTCCTAAATCAGCACCAGGTAAAGCTAAGGCTTCTAAATCTGAACTATTTTTATACCGACCATCAATGCAACGACTTAAAAACCAGGTTTTTGGATTAACCCGATAACGATTTTCCTTAACTAAAAAACTAATATCTTTAAAAGACAAAATAACTTTATTCATTAAATCAATTTTACCATATGTATAACCGACTCGGTTATCCTAACTTTGGCATAAATTATAGATTGTTATGATAATATAAGAATATATTAAAAATAAAATATTGACTAAAATGGTATAAGTGTTAAATATAGTCAACAGTTAAATCAGTAATCAGTTGAATCAGTCAAAGTTAGTTGAAAACAGTTGGAATCAGAGTTTTATACCAAGCCTTGGGTGAACCTGGTAGGTTCATCTGAATTCGTTTGCGACTGACATTAAAATAAAAATCCTAAATCCTAAATAACAAATAACAAATGATAATTGAATAATAAAAGAATAAATAAATTAAAAATTAAATATCTCAGTTAACCTGCCAATCACCTACTGTTTTCAACCGATTTTAACTGACTTTGACAAAATTCATATATAATATTCTTATGTCGGTTTATGTCTATGATCCAACTGCTTCTGATAAATTAAGTGCAGTTCGTGGAGTTGGTCGATATTTACAAATTTTAAAAGAAAACTTTCCTCAATGGATTTTTACTAATCAATTATCAAAAATAGAAAAATTTTCGGTTTTTATTAATCCTTTTTTTAACTTTTTTCAACCACCACCAATCCTCAAATGCTTAGCTAAAAAACAGATCGCTGTTATTCATGACTTAATTCCTTTAAAGTATCCTAATCATTTTCCTATTGGTATAAAAGGAAAGCTTAATTTTTTTTTAAATAAATTGGCTTTGAAAAATTATGACCTAATTATTACTGATTCTTATGCTTCAAAAAATGATATTACCCACTTTTTAAAAATTCCTAAAAATAAAATTAAAGTCATCTACCCCTGTCTCCCACAATCTTTTTTAAAATTAAAAATTGAGAATTTAAAATTCAATAAAAATTTAAAATTTAATATTGATAATTTTGCTTTATATGTCGGTGATGCTACTTGGAATAAAAACTTAGTTAACTTAGCTAAAGCAATAAAGATTGCCAATGTTGCCTGTGTTTTTGTTGGTAAAGTTTTTGAATTTTTTTCAACCTTTTCTCATCCTTGGCAAAAAGAACTAAGGGGTTTTTTTCAACTGGCAAAAGATGATAAACGATTTATTTTTTTAGGTTTTTTACCTGATCGGGAGTTGTTTAAATTATATCAACAATCTTTACTTAATATATTAATTTCTCGCGACGAAGGATTTGGTCTTTCATATCTGGAAGCGAGTTATTTTTCCTGCCCCTCTCTTTTATCAGATATTCCGGTTTTAAAAGAAATTTCTAATAATCAAGCAATCTATACTAATTCAGAAAATCCTCATGAAATCGCTGATAAAATTATTGAAGTTTATTTTAATAGAAAATTAAGAAACCAACTTGGTGAAAGAGTTAAAAAACAAATAAAAATTTACTCTCCAGAAAATTTTAAAACTAAATTTTTAGAAGTAATTTCTTAGTGGACCGGATGGGACTTGAACCCACAACCTCTTCCATGCCATGGAAGCGCTCTAGCCAATTGAGCCACCGGCCCAAAGCAAAAATAATTATACCAAAGACGTCTAACTTTAAACATCTAACAATTAGCGTAAAACAACAATAATTTGTTATTCTGGCAAGCGAGGAAAAAAAGCCCATCCAGAATCGTTGTTTTTCTAACCATAAGATAAAAACCACTTAAAGAACCAAGTCGATTCAAATAATAATCCAACTCGATTCTTATTATTTGTAATTTGGTATTTAAAAATTAGGATTTATTAATATTAGATATTTAAAGTAGAAGTTAGTTGTTATTTGCTTGATGTTAGAAGTTTTATGTTTCACTATACTGTTGGTTATATTTAACATTTTCACTAAGTTTTTCTAAATTTTAATTTCTAACAATTTTTAGATTACCAAAAACAAACTAATGCCATATCCTATAATAAACTAACCGAGTCGGTTAGAATGGTGGCAAGCCAAATAAAATCTTTCCATTAAAAGTAGTTTTTTCAGCAATTTTTTCAAGTGTTATTTTTTTAATCTGAGCAATTTTTTCGGCAATCATGATAAGATTTTTTGGTTGATTAGGAAACTTTTTAACCGGTGATAAAAACGGCGCATCAGTCTCTAAAACCAGAGACTTTAAAGGAATTTTTTTAACAAACTCCTGTTTTTTTTCATCATAAAAAACATCACCGTCCATTCCAATAAAAATCTTATTTTTTACCGCAAAATCTAAAAGCTCTTCATCTGACTCACAACAATGAAAAACCACCTTTTTAGGCAATAACAACTTTTTATAAATTTTTAAGATTGTCAACAAATCATCTTTTGCCTGTCGATTATGAATAATTAAACTTTTTTTATAGTTATAAGCTAACTTTAACTGACTAATAAAAAACTTTTTTTGTAAATTAATAAACTCTTTATTAATCTGATAATCATCATACTTAGTTTTTTGATAATAATGACGATCTAAACCAATCTCACCAACAGCCACTACTTTTTCTTTTTTAACTAATCTTTCTAATTGAAAAAAAATATCTTTATCTTGATTTTGTTTATTAATAAACATTTCAAAGATATGATGAGGATGTATGCCAATCGCTGCATAAACTCCAGTAAATTTTTGGGCAATTGTTATCGATTTTTTTGAGGTTAAAATATCAGTTCCCGGAATGATAATATTTTTTACACCAACACCAATTGCTTGGTTAACTACCTGACTAACATCATTATCAAATATCTGAAAATTTAAATGACAATGGGTATCAAAAAACATAAAAACTATAATTTATAAAAATTATATTATTATAATAATCTAAAAAATAAAAATGTTAACTCTAACCTATAGACAAGTTTTTAAAAAATTTAGTAAATTAAAATCCCGGAATGCGTGGCAACCATTTTTATCTAAGACTTGGGAAAACATTAATGAAAATTCGCAAACAAAAAAAACTTACTCAAGAAACCATTGCTTTTTTATCTCATCTTGATCGAGCTTATATCAATCAAATTGAAAATGGAAAAACTAATCCCACTATTAAAACTCTATACAAAATCTCAAAAGCTCTAAATGTTAAGATTAGCAAAATTCTAAAAACACTATAATTTGTTTACTAATTTATCAGCCTCTTGGTTTTTTTCTCTTAAAATATGATAATAACTTATCGGTAACTTAATCTCATTTTCAAGAATACGAATCTTTATTATATACTCTTTAATTTTAGAATTTTTTACCTTATAAATACCATTAACTTGATTAACTAAAAGTTTTGAATCAGAATAAAAGTCAATTTTTTTAATATCTATTAATTGTTTTTGTTTTTTTATCTCTTCTAAAGCAGTTATTAATGCTTGATACTCAGCCTCATTATTAGTGGCAATACCGATTTTTTTATCGGTCTGAAAAATTTTTCGATCATCAAGATAAAACACTACTCCAATTGAGGCTGGTCCTGGATTACCTTTTGCCCCACCATCAGTAAAAACCTTAAGAATCATCTTATGATTTTACAATAAGGTCTGCCCTTAAACAAGGATGGATCTTCCTTCATACTTGTCAGCCCCTTTTTTTCTTATAATGCCCTTAAGCCCCATTAAAGACAATACATTCAGAATCTCTCCGATTGGTTTTTGAAAAATAATTATTAATTCTTCAACTGTTAATGGTTTTTCTTCAAGTTTTAAAAACACCTGTTTTTCAAAATCTGATAAACTTTCCAAAATCTCGTTTTTTTTATTAGGCTTAATTTTTATATTAAACTCTTCAAAAATATCCTTAACTGAGGTAACTAACTTTGCTCCTTGTTTAAGTAAGATGTTAGGCGCTTGAGATTTATCAGATAAAATTGGAGCTGGTGGCGCAAAAACTATCTTTCCCTGTTCAGCTGCATAACGAGCGGTAATTAAAGAACCTGAGTCTTTTTCTCCTTCAACCACCATCACACCTTTTGACAACCCAGAAATAATTCGGTTTCGGGCAATAAATAATCCTTTTAAAACCAG
>DAIQPK010000042.1:0-6275 GCA_036787375.1 Patescibacteria group bacterium | reverse complement strand
ATCTCATTTTCTTTACTTAAATTTAATTGGTTTCTGATAATTTTTTCTAATTCTGATTGACTTTTTTTCTTAATAATCTCAGTCTTTAACTCGGTTTGTCTTTTTTCTTCTTTTGATAGTTTTTCCTTAATTTTGTTATAAAAGTCTAATTTTCTTTGATAATTAATAATATTAGGAAAAAGAGTAGAAAGAAGGAATAAAGCAAAAATTAAAAAAAAGACTTTTTTTATTATTTTCATACCTTACTTTTATTATATAGATAAGAAATTATAGATAAGAAGATATAATTCTTATTATTCTTGAGGAATCAGCTTGTGATTTTAGTTGTTTCATTACTAAACCAATAATGGCTTTTTTTATTTTTTTGATAGAGCTCTTGATTATCATTGATAATTTTTTCTATCTCTTTTTTTATTTCTTCGTCAGATAACTCTGGTGGTAAGTATTGATTGATAATTGAGAGTTGTTTTTGGTTTTTTTCAACTAAATCTTGTCGACCTCCTTTTTTAAAAGCTTCAATTGATTCAATTAATTCTTTAACGATTTTCTTCATAACTAAAATTATTTCCTCATCATTTAGATCTTTTTTAAGATCAATTTCTTGGTTTTTAATTTTTGACAAGATAAATCTTAAAATCTCTAATTTTTCCTGATCTTTTGATTTTAAAGCATAAATTTGATCTTGTTGCAATTTTTGTTTTAACATAAGATAATTATACTTTATGAAAAGACAAAAAAAACAGCTAAATGATATTTTAGAGATAATAAAAAAAGTTAATGAGATAATAAAAAATAAGCCTTCATATGAACAAATGATTAAAGAAGTTCATATGATGAACTTTAAAATTAAACCAATTACAGGAAATTTAACTTTATTTAATTTAAACTATAAAAAGTTTCTTGAGTTTTTGTGGAGTTTGGGAAAGATTGAAGAGTTTTTATTTAAAGAAAGAATCGATATTAATCAAGATAAGGAAGAGTTTTTGATAAATCTTTTTAAAAAAATACATTTTCAATATGAAAACGAGCTTGAAAAAATTAATCTAAGTGAAAAAGCTCCTGAGAAAAAAAATAATACTCTAGAAATAGAGATTATTAAAGAATTAAAGAAAAAGTTTAATTAGAAAAATGAAAAAATTTCCTTTAGTTTTAGATGTTGAGACCAAATATAGTTTTCGAGATTTTGATGATCCAAAAAAACTTCAAGTAAGTGTGGTAGCAGTTTTTGATTATAAGACTAATCAAGCAAAGGTTTTTGAAGAAAAAGAAATCGGTAATCTTTTTACTCTTTTTGAAAATGCCTCATATCTTGTAGGTTATAATATCTTTAATTTTGATTTAGCAGTTTTATCAGCTTATTATCCTGGAGATATCAGAGTATTTTCGGTTTTTGATATTTTAGATGATATTAAAGAAAAGATTGGTAAAAGAGTTTCTTTAAATGAAGTTGTTTATGCGACTTTAGGTAAGAAAAAATCAGGTCATGGTTTTCAGGCAATTGATTATTATCGAGAAGGGAAGATTACTGAGTTAAAAAAATACTGTTTAAATGATGTCATTTTAACAAAAGAAATATTTGATTATGGTATAGAAAAAGGTGAAATTTATTATCCATCTTTAAATGGTAAGGTAGCTATTAAAGTTAATTGGAAAAAATATATAGAAGATGAAGAAAAAAAAGATACTCCTTTAACTTTACCTTTTTAAAAATTCTCTTGACAAATTAGCAGATAATATGTTAGACTGCTAATATAGAAGTTTTGTTAGAAACTTGAAGATAATTCTTAAAGAAAGGAGGTGAAAAATATGGCAATTATTAGATTCGATCCTTTTTCAAAAAATTGGGTTAGACCATTTTTTTCTTGGGAAGATGAGGAAGAAATGCCAGAACTGACTATGACCGAAGGGCTAGATGTTTATGAAGAAGAGGATAATGTGGTGGTTAAAGCAGCAGTTCCAGGTATACCAGCGGATAAAGTCGAGGTGACTTTTGAGGACGGAGTCTTACATATTAAAGCCAAGGTTGAGGAAAAAGAAGAGGAAAAGAAAAAGAGAAAAGTGGTTTATAGAATGGAGAGAGTTTCTTCTTTTGATTATCATACCACTTTGCCTCGACCAATTGATGAAAAAACTCTTGAGGCAAAAGTGGAAAATGGAGTGGTTGTAGTTACCGGAAAAATTGCTGAGGCAGCCAAACCTAAAAAAATTCCGGTTAAAACAAAATAAAAAATTATTTTTTAAAAAACCCCGCCAAAAGCGGGGTTTTTTGTTGGGGAGCTAGGACTCGAACCTAGACTACCCTGCTCCAAAGGCAGGTGTGTTACCATTACACCACTCCCCAAGATGGATATTTTCTTACTAACTTAATATTAATGAACTTTATTATTAAACATTTACCAAATCGTTTATTATATACTTATATTATACCCCAGATTAGTTTTTTTTAAAATCAAAAATGGATGATTTTTTTAGAATAGTTTCAAAAGCAGTTATTATTTTTCCTATTGTTGTTATTATTATTGCTTTGATTTTAAAATATAACCAACAACCTCAACAGATAAAAAAACAAGACAATTTTTTAAAACCAACGATAATTATTACACCAACTTTAGCTAAGAAAAAAATCAATATCGATTTTCAAGGTCCCTTAATCTGTCAATACCAAGAAGATAATTTAAAAGCAACAATTTACATAAAAAATAGAAATATTAACTTGGAACTTAACTCAAAAGGATTAATAAAAAAATATAATCTAACTTCTTATCTCCCTTTTATTGAAATGATTTTAGTTAATAATAATCAGGATAACATTAATAACATACTTAAAACTTATACAAGTAAAGATTTAGACATTGAAAAATTACTTGAAAACTGTCAAAAAAAAGATTTTTAAGACATAAAAAAGGCTCTGGCTATGACCTACTTTCCCTTCCGCCGAAGCGGAAAGTATCATCGGCGCTGACTTGTTTCACGACCTTGTTCGGGAAGGGTAAGGGTGGTACCAAGTCGCTTCAATAACCAGAGCAAATATAGTATATAATAAAAGTAAATGGAAGACAAGAGTAAACCAGTACAAAAGGCCTTTTTTTCCTATCTTCTTTATCCTGATATTGATTTTGAAGCTTATGAAGAAGGAGAAAAAATTATCTTTCTTTTACGATCTCATCCAATTACCCAAATTAACTGGTTATTAATGGTATTAATTTCCTTTTTTCTTTTAATAGTTTTTAATTTTTCTTTAGCTTCTTATTTAAGCTTTAACCAAATTTTTATTTTTAATTTTGCAATAATAGTTTTTATTTTGACTTTCTTTTGGATAAAAATTTTAAATTGGTATTTTAATGTAGGAATTATAACGGATAAAAAAATTATTGATATAGATTTTCATGGGATAATTTATAAAGAGATTAGTATGGCAAGATTAAATAAAGTTGAAGATATTACAATGAAAAGTAGTGGTTATTTAGGTTCGCTTTTAAATTATGGAACAATCTTTATTCAGACAGCGGGAAATGAAGCGAATATTGAATTTGATGATATTCCTTATCCAAATGAAATTTGTCAATATATTAATCAATTATTAAGTAAAAAACATGGAATTTAATCAAGCTTTTAATATTTTTTTCAAAATTTTTGCTATTACTATTTCTTTAATTTATTTAATGTTATCAATAGTTTTATCAAGACAAATTAGAGTGATGACCGACACTTTAAAAGATAAGTTTAATTCTGTTATTACCGCTATTAGCTCTTTACAAATAGCAATTGCTCTAATTTTATTAATCTTTACAATTTTTTTTGCTTAGAAAACTATGTTAGATAAAAAAGTATCTTTTTATTTAGGTAAAGAAAAGACAGATGGTTATTCAGGATTTTTTTATGATGACGGTTTATTTTTTGTTATCGAGATTGAAGAAGGAGCTAGCGAAACTTTATCTTTGAAAATTAATCAATATTTTAAAAAAGGATTTAATATAGAAAGTTTATCTGATTTTGATAATCTAATTTCTCAACTGATTACTGAGTTAAATTTACCAGCATTTTTTTCTATTGCTTGTGGTTATTTAAAAAATAATAATGTTTTTTACTTAAAAACGATTGGAAAAGGAAAGATTTTTATTAAAAGAGATAACAAATTTGGTCTTTTATTGGATAAAGATAATACGGCTTCAGGAAATGGAAAAGTTAATGATGTATTTATTTTTACAACTGAGACATTGGAAAACTTAGTTAATGGTGAGAAAGGTTTTTTAGAGTTATTAAACAATTATCAATTAGAGGAAATCATTGAGGAGATAAAATTGAGAAATAGAGAAAATGATGATGCTGGTTGTGTTGGTTTATTGTTAAAATTAAAACAACATGAGGAGATTATTGATGAGACGATAGAAGATGATTTAATAATGGAAAGGAAAAATAGCTTAAGAAATTTTATTAAAAATTTTTATTTACAATTAAAAACCAGTAAGAAAATTTATACTTTGATATTGACTTTAGTTCTTTTTGGATTATTTTTTTGGAGTGTGGTTTTAGGTTATCAAAGAAGAATTAATAATATTTATCAGAAAAAGATTAATGAATCATATGAGTTAATTTCTCAAAAAACAGTCTTGGCCGAAGAAGTAGCTTTTTTAAATATAGAAAGAGCAACCATTTTATTAAAAGAAAGTAAAGAAGAATATAATAAGTTAATTCAACAAGTTAGTAAGAATAAAATTAACGATAGAAAAGTTCAAGAGATGAAAAAAATAATTAATGAGGCGGAAAAGAAAATTTTTAAAAAAGAAGAGGCGATAGTTGAAGAGTTTTATGATTTAGCTATTGATAACAATAATATTTTAATAAGCAATTTTTATTTAGATGAAGATAATCTTTTAATTATTGATAAGAAAAATAATCAAGTCTATATTTTGTCTCTAGAAAAAAAATCATTAAAAAAGTACCAATTTAATGAAATAAAACAAGGTAGTTTATTTGGTTTAAATAATAATGAAGTTTATTTTTATATAAAAAATAAGGGAATTTTTAAGATAAACACTGAAGAAAAAATAGAAAAGGTTGTTGAAAATGATAAAGATTGGAAAGAGATTATTGATCTAAAATTTTATAATGACAATTTATATTTATTAGATAAACAATCAGATGAAATCTGGAAGTATTTAAAAAGTAGTGAGAGTTTTTCTAACAAAACAAGTTATTTTAAAAAAGGTGAATCAATTGATTTATTTTCTATTAAATCATTTGCTATAGATGGAGCAATTTATTTAACAGGAAACAATCTCGTTTTAAAATATATTTCTGGGATAAGAGAAGATTTTAATTTAAGTTTGCCGGATAAAGAGTTTAATTTTTATAAAATTTATACTGAAAATAATTTAGAAAAACTTTATTTTTGGGATAAAAAACAAGGAAAAGTTTATATAACTGGAAAAACTGGTGATTATTTAGAGCAGATTAATTCTCAAATATTAAAGAAAGCGGTTGATTTCGTAGTTTATAAAAGTGAGATTTATTTAGGTGAGGGGACAAAGATTTTAAAAATCAAATAATTCTTTATCTTAATAACGGTATTTTTAATTGCCAACCTTCAGGGGTGATTTCTATTATTTTTAAAATGTCTCCTAATAACAGTCTATAGAGCACTAAAACAACAAAAATTAAAACAAAACCAATTGCTGCATTGGTTATTTTATTCTGAGCTTTAGCAATTTTCTCTTTTTCTCCTGATGAAGTAATCCAATTATAAGAACCCCATAAAAGATAAAAAAGTAAAAAAAGACCAGCTAGGATAATAAACATTCTAATACCAAAGCTAATTAAATTTGCAAAACCTTGTTCTGGATTATTAGCCCCAAAACTCATACCTGAAGGTGGAGAAACTTGGCCAAAAATATCTTGGATATCTTCTTGGGTTAAAAGTTTCATGGTAAAATGTTTTCAATTCCTAATATCTTTCCTAATAATCTTACTGCAAGAAAACTAAAGATTACAATTATTAATCCAATTATAGCAAAGGTTAAAGTTCCATAGGCCTTTTTTACTCCTTCAGGAGATGAGCCTTGAGTTAATAAAGTGAAAGCTCCCCGAAAAAGCATTACTAAAAAGATTAGTCCCGATCCTAACATAATTAAATTTAAAGCCAAGGTAGTTAGTTGACCAAGATTATTAAATTTTTGAGCTGGAGCAAAACTTGTTTCTATATCTAAAGCATAGATCATATATTTTAAGTATAACATATTAATTCTATTTTCAACAATTATGCCACCCCTACAACC
>DAIQPK010000041.1:0-6325 GCA_036787375.1 Patescibacteria group bacterium | reverse complement strand
TGACCCGCGCGAAAGCCGAATAAAAGGAAAATAACTAAAAGAAGAAAAAAAATCAGTTTCTGCCAGTTCTTCATAAAAAGATTATAGCAAATTGTTTTAATTTTTATTTTCTTGATTCAGCCAATCTCTGGAGGAAAAAATTTAAAGCCTTGTTTGATTCTTCTTGTGTATAAATTTGCTTGCCGTTTCTTTCTCTAGGATTTATAATTTTAATTGCTTCTTCTGGATATTGGGAAAGTAATCTAAATATAGGAATTGCTTTTTGTGCTCTATCTAAAAATATTTCAGAAATTCTTATTTCGTTATCTGTTGGGCAATTTGGATTTTCTGATAAGAGTTGTATTATTTCTTCTAATTTTAAACGCTGTAATCTTTCAAGTATCTTTAAAAATTTAGGATTTCTCATACCATTAAGTTGTCTTCTAAGATTATCTATAGAAGGAATAAAAAATCCTTCTGGACCATATCGATAAATTTCTTTTAACATATCTTCTTCCGTCATCTCATCTGTTTCTGGGAAACAAACATGAATATCAGAAGAATATATATTTCCATTAGGATCTTGTAAATATTGCCCATTATCGCCGAATCCTCCTACTAAAAATTTATATAAAGCGCCAACAGCTAATGTATATTCTTGTAAACTGCATAATTCTGTATCTTTGGCAAAAATATTGGGATCACTTCCAAAACCAATATCTCTAACTCCTTCTATAAATCGATAAGCAACAAAAGGTATACCATCAATAGTAGTAAAAAATGTTGTAGCTTGTGGAATACCAATCAATTGTCCTAATTTATAAGCCCTTTCTTCATTTTTCAAATCTTCTACTATATTATTCAAATAATCCGGATATTCTTCCAGAAATTTACTTAGTGTTAACAATCGCCCATTTTTTGTAAAATAAATAGAAGTTTTAACAAGATATTTGTTACCGTTTTCATCATAAGCTATCATAAGATTAGGACTTTTTATTCTTCCTTCTTTTAAAAAAGACGCCTCCCTGTTAATTACTAAACGACGTCCTTGTAATCCTGAAATTTCAGGATTTTCTACTGGTGTTTCTCGATCTTGCATATATAAGCCATAATACAACATTCTTTTCAAAAAAATCAAGCTTTTATTAGAGTCAGAGAGTATAAGCGAAATACCTAAGTTTTAACTTCAAACAGCAAACAACTAACATTAAATTAACCTAAATTAGTTAGAAATAGTTAAAATCAGTTAAAATTGGAATTAATTGAAAACAATCAAAGTTAGTTAAAATCAGTTAAAGTCAGGTGAATCGGTTGAAATTACCATAATTAAAAACGATTCCAGACGCGCTTCCTTCGGTCGCTTGCCGGAATGAAGATGGAGAAAGAAAACAACGATTCCGGACAACCGGACAAGCTGGAATAACAATAATACCCTTTGTTATTCTTGGGAGGATGAAAACATGACTTAAAGAATTATTGTTTTTTATTGTGGAGCGAAGCGACGACTCCAAAATCGTTGTTTATGTTGTTTTAACTATTGTTTTTATTTAAATTAAAACACAGACTCGACTTTTCTGACTGAATATTATTTAAACGTTAAAAGTTAGTTGTTTAAAGTTTAAAGTTAGATGTTTTTTACGTTTCACGCTTGCCCTGAATCGAACTCTGTTCTAGTTCAGGGTTTTATGTTTTATTTTTCTTGTTAACTCAACTGATTCAACTGATTTAACTGACTTTGACTAAATTCAACTACTAAATGTTAACTATAGTCAACATTTATACTACTTTTTTTAAAATTTTCTTATCTATATATTTTCATATTGTCATCATCCTCTCTTTTTGATGCCAATTTTAGTCTAACCGAGTCGGTTAGAATGGTGGCAAAAATTGATTTCAACTGTTTTATATGTTATAATACTTCTATGGTTACCGGAAAGGTTCTCCGGAACTTGCCTATCAATACCCTGATTAAGAAGGCTTTAGAAAATAAAGAGGTTGTCCAAGCAAAATTAAAGACGTTGGTTGTTTATACTGGCAAATACACTGGTCGTTCTCCTGATGATAAATTTATTGTTGACACTCCCAAAGTCCATAAAAAAATAAACTGGGGAAATATCAATAAACCAATCAACCCTCAGTCTTTTACTAATCTTTACAAAAAAATGGTTGATTTTTTTAACTCAAAAAAAGAGATCTACGTAGTTGATTGTTTAGTTGGCGCTAAAAAAACTTATCAACTTAAACTCAGAGTCTTTTGTCAATATGCCTATCAAGCAATTTTTTGTCAAAATCAGTTCATAAGACTACCAAAATCTAATAAAACTAACCTTCAAACCTTTAAACCCGACTTAGTTTTATACTGCGCTCCTTCAGTCTTAGCCGATCCAAAAAAAGACAACACCAATTCTGAAGCTTATATTATCTTAAACATTGATAAAAAAACCATTCTTATTGGTGGCACTAAATATCTAGGTGAGATAAAAAAATCAGTTTTTACCTACATGAACTATCTTTTACCTCAAAAAAATGTCTTTCCTATGCACTGTGGCGCTAATCTTGACCCAAAAACCAAAACCACCGCTTTATTCTTCGGCCTTTCAGGAACAGGAAAAACCACCCTTTCATCTGATCCAACCAAAAGATTAATTGGTGATGATGAGCATGGTTGGTGTCCGAGTGGTGTTTTTAATTTTGAAGGCGGCTGCTATGCAAAATGTATTCGTATTAAAAAAGAGTCTGAACCATTAATTTGGAATGCTATTCATAAAAAAGGCAGTTTAGTGGAAAATGTGGTTTTAAAAAAAGATGGGGGTTTTAATTTTGAATCTGATAAATACACCGAAAATACCAGAGCCGTTTATCCACTAAGTTTTATTGAAAACTCAATTAAAAATGGCTTAAGTAATCATCCCAAATACATTCTTTTTTTAACGGCTGATGCTTTTGGAGTCTTGCCTCCAGTGGCTCATCTAACACTAAATCAAGCCTGTTATCATTTTTTATCCGGTTATACCTCAAAATTAGCCGGCACTGAACGAGGGATTAAAGAGCCAAAACCAACTTTTTCCGCTTTTTTTGGTGCTCCTTTTATGCCCCTTTATGCTCATATTTATCTAAATCTTCTCAGAAAATATCTTAAAAAATATGAAACCAGAGTTTTTTTTGTTAATACCGGCTGGATTGCTGGTCCATATGGACAAGGTTATCGAATTCCTATCAAAGAAACTCGGAAAATCGTCACCGCTATTTTATCAGGTCAGTTGGACGATACTCCTTGCCGTCATGATAAAATTTTCAACCTCTATGTTCCTAAATATGTTCCTGGCTTAGCAAATCAAAAGATTTTAGACCCGGTTACCTTATGGAAAGACAAAAATCTTTATTTTAAAAAAGCAAGATTTTTAGCAAAACTATTTATAGAAAATATTAAAAAATATCCTGATGTTTTAGAATCAATTATCAATAGTGGTCCTAAAACTTTATAAATTTTCTATTTAAAAAATATGAAGCTATCAACTCTAACTCAACAAATTCAACCATCGTTAACCTTATCAATTACTGCTAAAGCTAAAGAGATGAAAAAACAAGGAGTTGATGTGATCTCTTTTGCTGCTGGTGAACCAGATTTTGACACCTTATCTAATGTAAAAAATGCCGCTAAAAAAGCTATTGATGAGGGTTTTACTAAATACACACCAACTTCGGGAATACCAGAATTAAAACAAGCAATTATTAATAAGGTTAGAAAAGATCATTATCTTAAATATCGACCAACTGAGGTTTTAGTATCTAACGGAGCAAAACAAGCCCTTTTTAACATTATTATGGCTTTAATTGACAAAGATGATGAAGTACTTATTCCTGTCCCTTACTGGGTATCCTATAAAGAAATGATTAAAATCGCTGGTGGAAAAGTAGTTTTTGTCAAGAGCAAAACCTTTAAGGTCAGCGGTGATCTTTTAGAAAAATATCTATCCCCAAAGACAAAAATGTTAATTCTAAACTCTCCTAATAATCCTACTGGTATAGTTTACGAAGAAAAAGACTTAAAAGATATTGCTAAATTCTGTCTCAAACATAATATAATTGTTCTATCTGATGAGATCTATGAAGGGATTACGTATGAAAAAACTCAGCATAGCATAGCCGAAGTTAATGAAAAAATTAAAAACTTAACTATTATTATCAACGGTGTCTCAAAAACTTACGCTATGACTGGCTGGAGAATTGGTTATGCTTTAGGATCTGAAGAAGTTATAAAAGCTGCTACTCGAATTCAAGATCACACCACTTCTAATCCTTGCTCTATCAGTCAAAAAGCTGCCTTAGAAGCGTTAACCGGACTACAAGATCATCTACCAAAACTTGTTAATGAATACAAAAAAAGACGAGATTTTATGCTTAAAAAATTAGGAGAAATTAAAAACATCTTTCCCATTAAACCCGAAGGAGCATTTTATGTCTTTGTTAATGTCTCTAAGCTTTATAATCAAAAAGTTAATCACTCAATGACTTTTTGTGAGAAACTTTTGGAAGAGGCTAAAATTGCTTGTATTCCGGGAATCGCCTTTGGTGATGACAACTATATTAGACTAAGTTTTGCTACTAATATGATTAATATTGATCGCGGCTTAACAAGACTAAAAAACTTTTGCCAAACCCTTTTAGTCTAACTAACTCGGTTATACATATATGGCTGGACTGTCAGAACAATCTAAAAACTCGATAAAAAAATAAAAGGTCTTTTAGAGAAAACTTTCCGTCTTTGTTCGTATCAAAAGGAAGTAATTTTTTAAACTCAACCTGATTATCTTTTGTTTTGAAAACAAAGTATTTTTGTCTTGGTAAAAATCCTGGTTTTAAAATTACTACTCGGTATAACTCTCCTAAACTAATATTTTGTATCTCATTAATATTGCCTAATCCATTTTTTACCTTAATACTCTTTTTTTTAAAAACTAATTTTTCATCAATATCAAAGATTTGTAACTCAAAATCATCACTTTTAGCTTTAACTCCAGGCCAAAAACTCAAAGAAATTTTAAGACTAGGTAGTGGTAAAATATGAAAACTCCAGATGTCAGACTCTAAAATCTTTTCATTATCTTTTTCTAAAATAAATTTAAAATTACTCGTCTCCTGTTTGTTAATGGTCTTTAAACTAAACTCAATCGTTCTCTCTTCAAAGGGTTTAATATTTTTAAGATCATTAAACAAAACCTCAATAGGCAACTCCTCATTATCATCAACTGCAATTATTCTTAACTGATAACCATCAGCCTTATCCCAGATTGCCTGACCTTGATTTTTTAAACTAACTTTAAAATTATAAAGAGACTGGGCTATTAGTTCTTTTGGTAAATCAAAAACTATCTTTCCTTTGTTAATAATTTCAGGCCCACCTGATTTTTTAGCTAAAGATTGAACTCGATGATAATATGAATAAAAGTTATTTTCTTGATATTTTTTCCAAGAAAATCCCAAAAATGGCTCTGATTGATAGTTTAAAATAAAAGGAGTAACGGCCTTAATGCGCCAATCTTTTAACCAAACATTTTCAAAAGTATATCGAAGATAATCAGCAATTTTTTCTTCAGTTAAAAAAGGACTTCGTTGCCAACCAGTCTCTGTGATAAAAACCGGTAGCTCTTTATTAACTCCTAAACTTCTTAATAACTCCAACTCCCAGTCATAGGTTCTAACTGTCCTTCGACCAAAATCATATGGACTGCCAGAAAAACCCGGGTTTGGATATGAGTGAGAAACCCAACCATCAAGAAAATTAAAAATGTCTGGACGATACTCAATTATTTTTCTTAAAAATTTTTCTTCATCTTCATATCTTGGAGGAGATGAAGGTGCTGAGGCATCAAAACCAGCTAACATCACAAAAAAATCTTGATTTTTTTCTTTTAAAGTTTTAGCAAAAGTATAAGCTATCTCAGTATAACTTTTCTCATCTACTTCACCTCCCCACTCATTATTATGATTTGGCTCATTAAATAAGATAATATATCTATCTTTGACGACCCAGTTTAATGAGTTTAAAAAAACTACCCACTCATTAACATCTTGGACATCTGGTCGACGCCAGTTTTCTCCTTGTGGTTGAGTTGCCAACCTTATTATTGGAATTAGTTTTAATTCCCGCAACTTATCAAAAACTCCCTGCCATTTGTTTAAGCCTTTATCATTTTCTTGAATAATTAAAGTAACATATCCCCATCGTCCACCATTTGAGTTAACTAATCTAGCAGCTGCTTCAATATCTTCAAAATGTGGTTGAGCTAAATGAATACCAAAAATATTATTATCTGCTCCTTTTACTAAAACAACTGTGTTCAAA
>DAIQPK010000040.1:0-6481 GCA_036787375.1 Patescibacteria group bacterium | reverse complement strand
GGTTCGGGGGCTTGGACTCGAACCAAGATAGCAACTTTCAGAGAGTTGTGTCCTACCATTAGACGACCCCCGAAGTTAACAATATTTTAACATAAAAAAGAAGATAAAATTTTCTTATGTATTAATACAAGGCGGAAATAGTATATTGACCTTTTTCATCAATAATAAAGGCTCTTTTTGGATAAACAGGTAAGATTTGAACAATCTTGTTTTTTGGAATTAAAATCTTACCAACATATTGAGGAATTTCTTGATAAGTCTTATTATAGATAAAAACTTGATCTTCGTTTAAATAGTATTGAGCAACAAAGAAATCTAACTCATTTTTAACATAAACGAGATCTTCTTTTTTTAATATTGCCTTAATTTCTCGACAATTTTTTCTTAAATCAGTTTTTTTTCTATTTATAATTTGAAGATAGTGATACTTTAAAGAAGATATTCCCAAAAGAATAATTAAACAAATGAAAAAAATTTTTTTAATTCCTAAAGAAAATTCAGCAATAACAATTAAAAAAATTATCAAACTAATATTAGCAAAAATGAGATATCTTGGTAAAAAAACCGGTTTAATTAAAAGAGAAAAGATCATAAATAAGATGGGAATAATAACACCAATTAAAAAAAAGTAGCTGAAAATTTTTTTATATTTAGATTGAGGTTTAACTCTTAAATAACCCAAAAAGATTATTAACCACAGAAATAGGCTAACAAAAAAGATTTTCTTTTTGAAAAATAAGAACTCTTTTTCATAGCCTAAAAAAACATAAGCTAATGAGTTATATAAATCAGTTAAATTAAACGATTTTATCCAAAAATTAAATGATTGATTTTTGTGATTTAAAAAAACTAGTATTAACCAAGGCACAAAAATAATTAAAGACTTTAATATTTTCTTATTTTTAAAAATTAAATATTGACTTAGAACAACAAAAATCATAAAGTAATGAGTGAATAAACCTAAAATCACGGTTAAAAAATAGTATTTATTTTTTTTGTAAAGAAAATAAAATGATAAAATCGCCAAAAAACTAAATAAGGTATAACCTCGAGCCTCAAAACTGTAATAAACCAAAAGAGGATTAATGACAATAAAGATAAGATATAAAAGAGCTTTTTTAATTTTTATTTTAAAAACATCGGCAAAAATTAAGAAAACAATATAGACAGTTAACCAATAAAAGACATAAGACAGGCTTCTTAAGGCGATTTCTGAGGAACCAAAAATTTTTATCCAAAAATGAAGTAAAAGATAGTATAGTGGCGGAGTAAACTCTTTTAGGGATAAACTAATAATTTCCCATAAATTTTTTTTAGCTAAAAGATAAGAAAAAGCCTCATCTCGCCATAAAGGTTGAACAAGATAAAAAAGCGGAGTTTTAGAAAAAAGAAAATTAAACATAGATTTATTTTACTAAACTTTCTCGGTCACTTTATATTTTAATTTTTTTCCTAATAAGATTCTTGTATGAGCGTCTAAGGCTGGTAAAGAGGAAAAGAAAAAAGAAATAATCGGAAGTAGATACCACTGAATAAAAAGAAAAGGAACATTAAATATATTGATTTTCATCTTTGTTTGTTGTCTGATTTTTATATCTAAATATATATATAACACAAGTAGCAGCGAAGATAAAGTTAAGATGATTCCGGAAAGTTTTGGCAATAAAAATCCTAAAACTGTTCTTTTAAAAGTTGGATTAATTAAAGGAGGAATGGAGGCGCTAACTGTTAAGATAAAAAAAGAAACTGGCCAAAGAAGATGAGTTTCAATTAAAAAGAGGATTTTTTTTAGTTTTGTTAAAGGATTAAGTTGGGGAGTATTAAAAAATCTTTTTAAAGCATAACCAACATCGGAAACTCCCCAAGCCCAACGTTTTTCCTGCTCATAACGATTAGTAAAGGTTTTTAATAAATTGCCAGAGTAGACGGCATCTCCATTAATAATAGTAAACAAAGGAATGGTTTTTATTTTTTCACCAAACTTAAAAAAAGCCTGAAGATAGATATGCCAATCTTCAGGAATAATATTGACATCCCAAAAGTTAACCTCCTTTAATAACCAAAGATTAGTGGAATAAGTTGAGATTTGGATTAATTTATCTTTTTGAGAAAGAAAAGAAAGACGAACAATTGAGGATAAGGTTGCTTGGATTCTAATTGATAAAGGTAGTTGCCAAAAGTTATTATATAAAAGTAAAGGTGCCCAATAAAAATGATAATCGTGTTGTTTGTCTTTTAAAAAGGTATAAGTAAGATAAGAAAAATAGTTAGGGGAAAAATGACTATCAGCATCACAAATGGTAATGATTATCTGTTTTCTATCTAAGTTATTTTTTTCTACATATTGATCAATAATTTTAGCGGCATAAGTTTGATTACTGGCTTTTCCGGGTTCTTCATGAGGAAGATCTGGATGATAGGTAAGAAAAATTTTTTTGAAAAATTGATTAAATTTATTTTTTAAATAACGGCCTTTTTTTACTGCTTCAGTTTCTCTTTTTTCAAAAGCTAACACTAAATTTAAATTTTTATAAGGGTAATGATTGTTAACAATTGATCTTATGGTTGATTCTAATTTATATAGAGGTTCTTTATAGTTAGGAATGATTATGAAATGTTCAAGAGATTGGGGTATTTTTATTTTTTTTAGTCTTTTTGAGTAATTAATTTTTGAATGAAAAAGAATTTCTTTATAAGATAATACTGCATAATAGGCGGTAATAATTGATTTATAAAAAAAATAAATATCAAAGACAATAATAAAATAGGCAACCACTGCTGGGTGAAAAGGAGATAACCATAGAGGCAAGGTGATAATTAACCAACTTAAAAAAGGAACAAGACCATTGAGGATTTTTAAAAATAGACTTGAATTGATTAATTTTTTAGCCATTTTTAATTTTATAATTATACCTAAAAATTTTCCTACCAAGCATCGCAAATGATTTTAAAAGGACAAAAGTCGCAATGAGGCCCAACTTTAGGTGAAAAATCAGATTGTCTAATCTGATTAATTTTTTTTAGAAGTTTTTCTTTAAAGGCAATAATCTCTTGTTCAGTTTTTTTAAAGCTAATTTTTTCAATTTTTTTATTAAGATAGTAAAAACTTAAGTTAATTTGATTAGTTGGTTTGTTATAAAAATTTTTATTGCTAGCAGCCCAAGCATAAATAATTAGTTGAGGATTATTTTTTAATTCTTTTTCTTCAGGTTTCTTACCAGTTTTATAATCAATAATCTCAATTTCTTGATTGTTGATTTTATCAATCCGATCAATTTTTCCTATTAAATAAAGGTTGTTGTCAATTTTAATTTTAAATGGCTTTTCTAAATCTAAAATATTAATTGACTGATGATGAAATTTTTGAAAAAAGTTTCTTAAAATTTTTTCTCCTGATAGTTTATTTTTTTGTTGTTGTAAAGAGGATGCGTAACCTAAAGGAATCCAGTTTTTATGATAGATATCAATTAATTCTTTTTCACTGATAGTTTTATTTTTTCTAAAATTTTGATAAAAGATTTGCAAGGTTTTATGAATCGAAGTGCCAAAAGATAATGAGGCTGAGTAGGCAACTGGTAATTTCAAGATGAATTGGTATTTGTATTTTAAAGGACAAATATCAAAAGTTTCTATTCGAGTATAAGAAAAGTATTTTTCTTGATTTTTAAAGTTATCAATAGTTAAGGTTAACTTTTTTTCTTGAATAGATTTTTTAGGCTTAAAGTCAAAGATTAACAATTGATTTTTTTCTTGATCTTTTTCTAAAAGAAAGTTTTTAATGGTTTTTTCACCTAAAGTCTCATAAACAAATGGAGAGATTTTTTGTTGCCTTATTCCTTCTCCATAAAATTTTGAGGCAGTTAAAAAAACTTTGCTTTTAGCCCGAGTTAAGGCAACATAAAACAGTCGTCTTTCTTCTTGAAGATGATAGTTGCCTTCAGGCAGGATCTCTTTAATTAGTTCGTCTGGTAAAGGAAACTTTTCTTTTCGTTCATTGGTGGGAAAGCGATTTTTAGTTAGATTAATTAAAAAAACTATAGGAAACTCCAGTCCTTTGGCTAAGTGAACAGTCAAAAGATTAATGGCATTTTCCAAATTAAGATCAGTCTGGGCAATGGTTGGTGACTCTCCCATCTCTAAACTAACTTCTAAAAACTCAATCACTGCTTTAATTGAGGCATCTTGATAATTATTTTCATAGTTTCTTAAAAAATTAAAAAATTTGGAGATATTTAAAGCAGTTTTTTCTTGTTTTTCAGTTTTGATATTAGTTAGTTTTTCAAGATAGTTAGTTTTTTCTAAAAAATCATATAAAATCTCACCAGCAGTTAGCCGATGACTATTTTCCAAATGTTTTTTTATCAGGTGATACAAGAATAAAAGTTTGTCTTTAGTTTGTTTTTTAAGAAGAGGGAGATAAGATTTATAGATCTGATGATTTTTTAGTTCTAAATCTTCTTTTAACAAGTTAATTAAATAGAGATAGATTTTTATACTAACAAAAAGACTTTGGCTGATTTTTTTGGAAAAACTGATTAATAAGTTTAGATCTTGAGGATCTATATGAAAGATCTCCATTGATAAAACTCGATATAATGAGAGATCGTCTTCTAAATTGTAGATAAGTTTAAAATAAGCAATTAGATCTTTAATTTCTGGTTGTTTAAGCAAAAAACCAGTCCCTAAAAACTGATAGGGAATTTGGTTTTTAATTAACTGGTTAATAAATGGTTCAATATGATTATTGGCTCGGTATAAAATGGCGATGTCTTGATATTGATAGGTTTTTGTTAGTTGTTTTATCTGTTTGATTATATAGTCAATCTCTTCATCTAAAGAATTAGCAAAGAAAAGATTTACAATCTCTTGATTATTTTTATCATCTTTTTTAACACTGATAAGTCTTTTGGAAATTCCTAATTTTGTTTCTAAGGTGTCGGGGTTATTATTTTGAATTAGCTGATAAGCAAAGTCTAAAATAGTTTGATTTGAGCGGTAGTTTTTTATCAAAGTAATCATCTTGGCATTAGGGTAGTCTTTTTTAAAGTTTAAAATATTGGAGACTGAGGCGCCGCGGAATTTATAGATCGCTTGGGAGTCATCACCAACTACAGTTAAGTGAGGATTAGTTTTTGGAGGGCAGAGAAGTTTGATTGAATTATACTGACTAATGTTGGTGTCTTGAAACTCATCAACTAAAATATATTTAAACTGGTCTTGATAGTTTTTTAAGATTAAAGGTTTTTTTTTCAATAAGATATTTAGATAAAAAATTAAGTCAGAGAAGTCTAAAAGATCTTGTTTGATTTTTAGTTGTTGATAGATTTTATAACCATAAGCTAAGTCTTGATACTGGTTGATTAACTCTTGCTCCTCGATTTTTTGTTTTTGTTTTTTATTTACCCATTGAAGATAGGTTTCTGGATCAATGTCCTCATCTTTTAGTCGGCTAAAATGAGTTAGTAGTTGTTTTAAAAAGGATAAAGAGATAGTGTTTTCGAAGTGCTTAAAGTCAAAAAGAAAGAGGTTTTTTTTTAAGAAGATGATGGCTTCGCCTTCGGTTAAGATTTTAAAGTCGGTATTTAGACCAATTTGGTGACCATGTTCTTTTAACAGTTGTTCGGCAAAAGCGTGAAAGGTAGATATTGACATCTGAAAATAACCATAAGGAAGCTCTTGATCCACTCTTTCTTCCATCTCGTAAGCGGCTTTTTCAGTGAAGGTTAAGGCTAAGATTTCCTCAGGTTGAGCTAATTTTTTTTTAAGCAAGTATTTGATTTTTTCCACAATCACAGTAGTTTTACCAGTGCCGGCGCCGGCAATGATTAAAAGCGGTCCTTGATTATATTTAACGGCTTTTTCTTGTTCTTCATTAAGTAGCATATAGGTATTATAAAGGTTGAATTATTAAGATCTCAAATTAAATCGAAGATGATATTTATTAAAAAAATTATTTTATTTTTCTTTTATGGGCTTTTTTGCTATATGCTCCAAATAAAGTTCCTTCAGGTAACGACCAATACCGACCATTAAGATATAAATCAATTCTTGTTAAAGCTTGATAACCAGTTAATCCTTTAATTTTTCCATTGGTTCTTCTAGCATGAATAGATCTTGTTAACACGCCTCTACTAGATCTTTCAGGATAGATTACTGTACCAGCAAAGAATTCATAGATTGTTTCAGGAAACTTGTTCGTCTAAATGAAGCTGATAAGGTCTTTTTCCTTCTTTACTCATATTTTTGTTAATATTATAACAAAATTATGACATAAGGAAATAAGGATGATTTAAATGGAAATTTAACATTACAAAAAGCATGATGGATAATTAAATTAAGTGGTTGTCCAGATATTCAAAGTACAATTGAAGGTAAAAGTATTGAAGATTTTGATCCAGAAGCTATTTTTTGGTTGGCTAACTTTGTTTTAACTTCTTATCCTGATACTGAAGCCGCTCCGAAACTTTATAAAAATAAAAAA
>DAIQPK010000039.1:0-6510 GCA_036787375.1 Patescibacteria group bacterium | reverse complement strand
AAGGTTTTTTTATTATACAATAGCAATTTTAATTGCCTATTCAAGAATCTATCTTAGTTGTCATTATTTTTTTGATATTGTTTTTGGAGGAATATTTGGTTTAATTATCAGTAAATTAATTATAAATTTTTTTTAATTATGATTCCAGAAATTCAACAATTAGAAATAGGGCTCAAACCTTTATTTTTTTTTCCACAAGATAAAATAACTCAACAATTAGATCTTCAAATAAGAAGATTTTATCAACTAAAAGATAATCAACCATTAACTGAAGATATGAGAAAAACAGTTATCGAAGTTTTTAATACTGAGAAAATATCAGAAGAAGATTTTCCTTCTCACCTTAAATCAGTCTTAACTAATCTTGATAAAACCTCAAAAAGAAAAACAATTTTAAATTATTTGTTTAATTCTTTTTTTGATAATGAACAATTAATTAATTTATCTGATAATTTTTTTAGTACCCGATCACTAACGATTACTCCTGTAGAAATTGAAAATCTTCTCTCTCAATCTAATTTAGATTTAACTAACAAAACTGTTATAATTGACAGATTAAAACGTCTAACTACCTATAGCCAGTTAGTTAACGAACTTTCCTTAATTCAAGCTGAAAGTTTTTTCTCAATTTTACAAGCAATTAACCAATCTCAATCAAATAAAGATTTAGATATGATCAGAAGAGATATTAGGATTTTCTTCCAAAAAGTTCAAACTTTAGAAATTAATCAAGAGTATCAATTATATATTGAAACTGCCTTAAAGAAAAAATGTCAACAATTATTAAATCAACATGCTCAACCATCAGCAGCTAAATCAACAATCGATACTATTAAAACACTTTCAGAAGAAATTAAAAATAGATTTGAACAAGCAATGACTTATTTTCAAGAAATCACTGGTCAATCTAAAACAAAGTTTGTTTTACCTAAAGCAATTATGCAGTTAGCAATGATTTTAAGAAAACATTTACCAGTTGCCAATACTGAGGTTTTATCTTATCTTTGGTGGCAATTAAGGCTAGGAGGAACCAGAGCAGAATATATATTAAACTGGCTTGAAAGATGTTTTCCAGATTTATATATCAGAAATCATTTATCTCATTATAAAAAGCATCTATTTGATCATCTTTTGACTGCTGAAACCTCAAGTTTTGAATTTAAAAGAAGAGTTTCAATTAATAATTACGATAATCCTGATCAGCTATTGACAGTTATTATTGAAAATTTTATCAAATATCATATTCCTGAAGATCAAAATGTGTTAAGATTTACTCTCTTAGACGAAGAAAAAAGACTAAGAAAACTGATAATTCCTTATTCTCTTAATATGACTTCTGATCAGATAAAAACTAATATTGCTTCTGCTTTAGAAAATAGTCATTGGCAAGAAATCACTTTTGCCGAAATTAGAGCCCAAAACCTATCTCAATTAGACACTCAAACTTTTCCTATTTATCTTTCAGAAGATGACCGAGCTCAATTAAGTTATTTAGGCAATCAACCATTAAAAAGAGAGGCAAACCCGAATTATAAAAAAATTTATCAATATCAAGAAGAACATGATGGTAAAAAAGTTTTTGTTAACGGTGATTATCTTATTCAAATTGGTGCTCCTTACAAAAGCAGCCGAGATCCCCGGTCGCTTTTTGCTGCCGACAATCATCAGATTGCTCTGCAAATCAGATTTGATCTTGCTGGAAAACCTTTAATTATTGGTCGTTTTAATCATCAATACTTTGATGGTCAACCAGCACTAATTCATTTTCAAAGATTAGTTGCTAATATTGAAAATTTTTCCTCTGAGACTGAAGATAAAGATCAACCAATCTCTATTACTAATAATAGTTTTGAAAATTACCAATTAGCCAATGTAAATAATAAAAATCAACTAGCAACAACTTTTCCTTTAACCGAGAGCGAATACTCTTTAGAGATCGAGTTACCAACTGATTTCGATTTCAAAGAAGGTGATTTTTCAGGTAAAAAATTAGGCTTTTTTACTCGATTAGCTCTTAAATTAGCTAAAAAAAATAATGTCTCTCGAATTCAACAACTCTTTGCTGGAAAAAGATTTATCACTGAAAACCCTAATTTTGATAATATTCAACCAGTTGCTTTAACTATTGATAAAACAGAAGAATTAATTGAGACAATCAATCAAGCAATTGATCGAGCTAAGCAAGGTCTAAGTGATGTCGCTCTTTTTGCTGCTATTTCAGGCACTTATGAAATTCCTCTTAGTTGGGTGGGTCAATTTTTAAATTCTGAATTAGTAAAAATTTTAAAACACTCTCAAGGAATGATTTCTCCATTAGTTTCAAATGATCCTGATATTTTCTTTACTACAGCTTTTTCTGATTCTTATCTTCCAGAAAAAATTGACTTAAACAATCCTGAACCTCACATAGGAATTATTGGTATTAATAGTATTAAAATAGATGAACGATTTAAAATAAAATTAACTGTTCGTCTTTTACCTGCTCAAGCCCAATATCATTTTCGAGACGCAATTATTGATCAATTAAAAAAACAGACTAACAATGAAACTCTTAGTTATCAAACTCCTCTGGTTAGACAGGTACTAACCGTCTTTAATAAGATTTTAAAAGATTGGAATAAACTAACTGGTGGTTCAAGAGATTACATAAATTTTGACACTTATTTAAAAACCAGGGCTAAAGTTTTAGAACAATTAAAAAAATTAGGAGTTTTTCAAGATTTTAGTGAAGAAGACTTACAGATATTTTTAAATCAAGAACTTCAAAATGCTGCAAAAAATATATTAAGTGCTATAAATCAATAAAAACTACTTCTCCACTCCATAAAACTTAACTCGATCGCCTCTAAACATCAAATCAATCTCACCAGTTGGTCCATTTCTGTGTTTGGCAATAAATAGTTTTACTAATCTTTTACTTTGATCAAGCAAATCCTCAGATTCCTCCTCTTGATACAAAAACATCACTACATCAGCATCTTGTTCAATACTGTTATGAACAATAATATCATTGGCAATAAAATTATGAGTTTCCTCAATCGTGGCATCATACACCTCCTCAATCCCTAAAGGAACAAAAGAAATAATCTTATCCCAGTAAACATCTGAATTAGCTAAATCTTCAACTTCTTTACTTTGTAAGACTTGAGCAATTTTTTTCAATCTTCTCCGACTAACACCATTTTTTAGAAAACCTCCACTATAACTTAATTTCATTTTTTGAAAAAGATCACGCCAACTTAATCCTTGTTGATCTTTTATCTTTCTCACCAACTGCCAAACCTCTTTGGCAATAATATCGTTATTAGGATTTGGCTTAATCATTTTTAAAGAATTAATTAACTGATTCACTATTCTTCCTTTTTTTCCAAAACAACCAACCTTTGTCAAAAAAACCAATTGACTTTCCACTCCTTGAATATGAAGTTGCCAGTTTGTCCGATATCTTTTTTTAACCGAGCTTCTGATCGTAGAAAAAATTCCTAAACGCAAAAGAAGATGTTGGATTTGTTCAATCATTTTTTTACTGGTTGATGAGTAATAAATCGCTGCTGACGGTTGTCTTCCTTTTAATCTTTTCCAAGAGATATTACCATCAGTTGACCAAAGATGCTTTAAAAATAAACTAATTTTTTCTCTTTCAGATTGAAAAACTAATAAAGGAATCTCTTTTTCGTATGAGCGAACTGGATTTATCAACAATTTTTTATACCAGTTTATAATTGGGTGGTGTTTGTTATGAGTTAAATGATACGGTGAGCTTAAATAAATATGAAACCAGTTTTTCTGTTTAATGACCTTTCCTTTGATACCAAAAAGCTTTTCCGCTGTTTTTCTGACAATCTCAATACTTTCCAAATCACCACTGGTATAATGAATTGGTTGATTGCCTAAAACACAACCATCTCCTAATAAATGGGCTAATAAAATCAACTCTTCATCTTTCAATGGTGATTTTTTTGATAGTGGCTGATAAAATCTTGGTAAGGCGATTCTTTGACCTAACTTTAATTGATCAAGTCTTACCCAACCGGTTAAGGTCCGAAACTTATGATTGGCAGTTGCTTTAATTACTCGACCAGACTGAGTCTTTAACTCAAAGAGTTGTTTTCTTCCACTAGAAAAAACTTTAATTATGTTTTTTATGGTGATCTGCCAATCTTCATCAAGAGAGTAAACCGGAATTGGTTTTTTTAGTTTTGCTTCTGCTAAGTCACCAATTTTCATTATCTCTCCATTATCTGCTCTTACTATTAAAGAGTCATAAGATAGACATCCCGACTCTCTTAAATCTGATAATTGTGGTTTTTTATGACTTCGTTGTTCTACTGCTCGAGAAAGCTGGGAAACTGCCAAAACTGGCACTCTTAACTCACGAGCTAAATTTTTTAATCCTTGAGAAACTGCCGACACCTCATTAACTCTTGACTCATAAAATCGACCCGCATTAGCTAATTGAAGATAATCCACTATTAATAACTTAATATTTTTCTCCACTTTTAACTTTCTTGCCTTTGTTCTCATTTCAATAATTGATAAACCAGGGGTATCATCAATAAAAATTGGCGCTTCAGAAAGCTCTCCCATTGCTTCGGTAATTTTCTTATAATCATCGTCTGAAAGCTTACCAGTTTTTAATCGCCAACCATCAATATCAGCCTGACCAACTAATAATCTATCAACCAACTCCTCTTTACTCATCTCTAAAGAAAAAAAACCAACACCAACTTTTTCTTTTAAAGCCGCATTTAAAGCAATATTTAAAGCAAAGGTAGTCTTTCCAATTCCTGGTCTGGCAGCTAAAATTAATAAATTTGAATCTTGCATTCCCGCAAGTCTATTATCTAAGTCAAGAAAACCTGTTGATATGCCTCTAATTTGAGTTCCTTTTTTTATAAACTCATCCAATCGCTCAAAACTTTCCGCTAAAATATCTTTTAACTCAATAAAATCACGATGAAGATGCTCTTGAGAAAGAAAAAAAACTTCTTTTTCCGCCTCATCTAAAATTTTCTTTATTTCTTGTTGATCATCAAAAGACTTTTCTACCAATCGTGACGATAGCTCAATTAATCGCCGACGAACAAAATGATTCTTAACAATCAAACCGTAATTTTCTACATTAGCTGAAGTAGGCACGGTATTGATTAAATCACCTAAATAGGCTTTACCACCAATTTTTTTTAATGAATCGGTCTTTTTTAACTCGTCTTGAATGGTAACGACATCAATTGGTTGTTGTTTTTCAAAAAGAGAAAGCATCGCTTGAAAAATTAATCGATGTTCAGGAGTATAAAAATGTTCTGGTTTTAAAAACTCAATTACTAAATTAATCGCGCTTGAATCAATTAAAATCCCTCCTAAAACTGATCTTTCGGCTTCAAGATCATGAGGAGGTGTTTTTAAAGATTGAGAAGTTATTGGCATATTAACTAATCTCTAAAACAACTAACTTTGTCTCTTCTGTTAAATCCTCTTTTTTAATTACTAATTTTGCTAACATCTCAGGTTTATCAAGACCAAATTTTTTTATAAAATTATCAACTGAAGCTAATTTATTAAAAACTGCTTGATTTAATCGTCTATGATTATAATGCATTGGAATAACTAGATATGGTTCAAGTTTTTTTAACAATTGATAAGCTTTTTCGCTGTCGATTGTGTAAAAACCACCGGTAGGCACTAATAAAATATCAACATCACCAACTAAATCTAAAAAATCATCATCGGGAACAACTCCTAAGTCTCCGCAATGCAAAATTAATAGTCCCTCTGCTTCAATCTTATATAAAATATTCTCACCTCTTTCTGCTCCTTTTTTTTCATCATGATAACTTAAATAACCATAAATCCTTACTCCTTGCTTTTCAAACTCACCTGACATATCCAAAACCAAAGGTTGTGTAGCTGATTGAGTCGGTAAAACTGCTTTTACATTGTTATGATCTTGGTGTTGATGAGAGACGGTGATAATATCTGCCTCAACTTTGGGAAATTTTAATCCCACCATCTGAGGATTAAAAGGATCAGTAACAATTTTAGCAGTTTTAGTTTTGATTAAAAACGAAGAATGACCTAAATACTTTATCTCCATAAAAACCATTATACAAAAAAAATTCCCGTTTTACCACCATGTCTAACCGACCCGGTTTGCTTATTATAAATTATGGTATTAGATTGCTTTGATAATCTAAAGATTGTTAAAAATTAAATTTTAAAAAAACTAGTAAAAATGTTAAATATATAGTCAACAGTTTATTAATAAAACATGAAACAGTTGAAATCAGTTGAATCGGTTCAACCAGTAATCAGTTAAATTAGTCAAACTCAGTTGAAATCAAAGTTTTGTGTCAAGTCATGAATGAACCTGTCAGGTTAATTCAGATTGATTTAAAATTTGCTACAAAACTAAATGGGTTAAACCAGTTAACTCATAACTCTCAAACACGTAACTCATAACTCGCAAACACGTAACTCGCAAACACACAATTCGTAAACACATAAACCCAT
>DAIQPK010000038.1:0-6759 GCA_036787375.1 Patescibacteria group bacterium | reverse complement strand
GATAATTAGAGCATCCATAAAATCTTTTTTTATTCTTACTGTATTTTATCACAATCTCTCCTCCACATTTTGGACATTTTTTATTTTTCACAGTATTTAAAAAGTTTTTTTTATATTTACAATTTGGATAATTAGAACAAGCTATAAACTTACCAAATCTTGAATATTTGATAATTAAATCACCATTATCTAATGGACATTTTCCCAAAGATTTTTCTTCAATAATAACTTTTTTATTATCTAAACTGGTTTTTTCTAAATCCTTCTTAAAGCTTTGATAAAAATTAGTCAAAACCTCAAGAAAATCAATCTCTGTATTCGCGATTTTATCTAAACTATCTTCCATTAAAGCAGTAAAATCTAAATTAAAAATATCAGAAAAACTTTGGGATAAATAATCAGAGATAAAAACTCCTAAATTAGTTGGTAAAAAATGTCGGTTTTCTTTTTCAACATAATTCTTAGTTTGAATTAAATTAATAATGGTAGCATAAGTTGATGGCCTACCAATACCTTTTTCTTCCATAATTTTAATTAACGATGCTTCATTATATCTTGATGGTGGTTTGGTTTGGTCTTTTTTTTCAGTTAGTAGTGCTAGATTAACTTTATCATTAGCTTTAAAAATTTCAGAAAAATTATATTTTTTATCAATTTTTTTTTGATAAAGTCTTAAAAAACCATCAAAAATAACCAGTCTATTTTCGGCAGAAAATAAATAATTTTTTTTACTTAAAATATCGATTTGAATAACTTTAATATCAGCTTCTTTCATTTGAGTGGCAACTGCCCGATTAAAAATCAGTTGATATAGTTTTTTTTGATTAGAGTTTAGTTGGCTATCTTTGTTTATAGATTTTAAATTAGTTGGTCTGATTGCCTCATGAGCTTCTTGAGCAGTTTTCGACTTAGTTTTATATGATCTTGGTGTGATTGATAGATAATTTTCTCCATAAGTTTTTTTAATATACTCTCTAACTTTAAAAACAAAGTTAGTTGATAAATTAAAAGAATCAGTTCGATGATAAGTAATTAAACCCTTTTCATAAAGTTGTTGAGCCAGTGACATGGTTAATTTTGAAGAAAAACCTAGTTTATAAAAAGCATCTTGTTGTAATAGAGAAGTTGTATATGGTGGTGGTGGATTTCTTTTTTCAACTGTTTCTTTAATTTTATTAATAAAAAAACTATCATTGTTAAGATCGATTTTTATCTGACTAAGATTACTGTCATTGATAGTAGTTTTTCTATATTGATAATCTCCGGCAAATAAATTTAAACTTGTTTTTATTTCATATTTAATATCATCTTTAGCAATTAATTTAGCGCTAATTTTTTCTTTATTTTTAACAAATTCTCCATATATATCATAAAATTCTTCAACAGCAAAATTTTTAATTTCCTTTTCTCTTTCGACAATTAATTTTAATGCCACAGTTTGAACTCGACCAGCTGATAACCAATTTTTACCAGTTTTTTTCCATAAAACTGGTGACAACTCATAACCAACAACTCTGTCTAAAATTCTTCTTGCTTGCTGAGCTTTAACCAAACTAACTCTAATTTTCTCCCAATTATTTAAAGCCTCTTCAATCGCTTTTTTAGTAATCTCATGAAAAACAATTCTTTTTAGATTATTAGAATCATTAATTTTAATCTCTGGCCAATTTTCTTTGACGTATCCTAACAAATAAGCAATATGATAGCCAATTGACTCACCCTCTCTATCAGGATCAGTGGCAATAATAATTTTTTGATAGTTTTTTGCTAACTCCTTTAACTTATTAATAATGTTTTTTTTATTACTAATAATTTGATACTCAGGTTTAAATTGATTTTGATAATCAATAGCTAATTTATTTTTAGGCAAATCTCTAATATGACCAGCCGTAGCAAAGATGGTGTACTTATTCTTATTTAAAAATTTAAGAAAAGTTCTTGCTTTAGTTGGTGATTCAACAATAATTAAGTTCATCTTTTAATTATATCTTATAAAGATTTGGTTGTTTTTCTTTTTTTAAGAAGTTTACTATCAATTATCGCTCTTCGCATCATAGCAATAGCTTCAGCTTTTTGTTTTTCATCTTTAGCTTGTAATAAGATTTTTTTTGCATCATCAATAGCTTTTTCTGTTAAGGTTTTATCAATTTCATCTTGACCATAAGCTTTGGAAACTAAAATAATCACCTCTTTACCATCAGTTTCCAGATAACCAGCACCAATAGCAAAATAATCTTCATCAGTAAGCTTTTTCACTTTAATAATTCCTTCTTTTAATAATGAAAATAAATTAGTATGTTTTGGCAAAATCGTAATTTCACCATCATCAGCTGGTACTGATACTGACAAAACTTTATCTTGATAAATAATTTTTCTGGGAGTAATAATTTTTAAATCAAGAAGATTGGTCATAATTAATTATTTAACTTCATCAATAGTACCTTTCATATAAAATAAAGTTTCACTTTTATCGTCATGTTTTCCTTCTAATATTTCTTTAAAACCTATAACTGTTTCTTCAATTGGAACATATTTTCCTTCTCTTCCTGTGAATGGTTCAGCAACAAACATTGGTTGAGTTAAAAATCTTTGAATTTTTCTTGCTCGGGAAACAATTAATTTATCAGTTTCTGATAACTCTTCCATACCTAAAATAGCAATAATATCTTGTAAATCTTTATATCTTTGTAAAGTTTTTAAGACCTCACGAGCGACTTGATAATGCTCTTCACCAACAACTTCGGGATCTAAAGCTCTTGATGACGAAGTTAAAGGATCAATCGCTGGATATAAACCCTGCTCAGCCAAAGATCTTTCAAGAGTAATCGAAGCATCAAGATGGGAAAAAGTGGCCACGGGCGCCGGATCAGTGTAATCATCAGCTGGCACATAAACTGCTTGAATTGAAGTAATCGAACCATTTTCAGTTGAAGTAATTCTTTCTTGCAAGGCAGCCATCTCTGAAGCTAAAGTTGGCTGATATCCAACCGCCGAAGGTATTCTTCCTAAAAGAGCAGAAACTTCACTTCCTGCTTGAGCAAAACGAAAAATGTTATCAATAAAAAGTAAAACATCCATATTTTTTTCATCTCTAAAATATTCAGCCATAGTTACTCCAGTTAACGCAGTTCTTAATCTGTTTCCTGGAGGTTCATTCATTTGACCAAAAACTAAGGTAGTATTAGGTAAAACTTTAGTCTCTTTCATTTCATTATAAAGATCATTTCCTTCGCGGCTTCGTTCTCCAACACCTGCAAAAACTGAGACACCATGATGTTTTTTAGCGACATTATGAATCATCTCTTGAATTAAAACAGTTTTTCCTACACCTGCACCGCCAAAAATGGCTACTTTTCCACCTTTAATAAAAGGGGCAATTAAATCAATTATTTTAATACCAGTTTCAAAGATTTCTTGTTTTACTGATTGTTCAGTTAAAACCGGAGCATTTTTATGAATATAAGAGTATTTTTTTGGCTTAATATTTTTTAACTCATCAATTACTTCACCCAAAACATTAAAAATTCTTCCTTGAGTTTCTTCACCAACTGGTATAGAAATTGGTTCACCTGTATTAATAACTTTGGTATTTCTTTTTAATCCATATGTGTCACCCATAGCCACACATCTAACTAAACCATTACCTAAAATCGCCTGAACCTCAAGAATAAGTTTTTTATTTTTAAAATTAACTAATAAAGCATCATAGACTTTTGGTGTTTCACTTTCATTAAACTTAACATCAACAACTACTCCTCTTATAGATAAAATTTTTCCCTCGGTCATATTAAAAAAATAAAAATTTTTAATAATATTATTCAACAGATTGTTTAGCACTAACCATGTCTAATAATTCATAAGTAATGTTTTGTTGTCGAACTTTATTTCTTAACATAGTTAAGTTATAAATAACATCGTTGGCATTTTCATTAGCATTTTTCATTGCCATCATTCTTGATGAATGTTCACTTGCTTCGGATTCAATAATAGCATTTTGAATTATCTGTTGAAGATAACTATTTAAAACCCTATCAATAATTTTTTCTGGAGATGGTTCAATTAAATAATGCTTATATTCTTTAACAGTTGTTTCCCTTTCATAAAAGTCAATCTTCAAAGGTAAAATCTTCGTTTTAGTTGGTTCTGATTTTAAAATCGAGATAAACTTATTATAAAAAATATTAATCTCAAAATAATTTTCATTTAAATATTTATTCAAAACAAAGTTATAGATAGCAGAGACATTATTTAAAGGATTAGGAGAGGAAAAATCAGCAATAATATTTCCTCCTAATTTTGAAAGAAAACTAGCTTTTTTACCAATAATTAAAAAATCAGTATTTTTAAAATCAGTATTTTTACTAATAAAACGAAATAAATTAATATTAAAACCACCACATAAACCTTTATTTGAAGAAATAACAATTGAAAGTGATTTACTAATTTCGGTTCTAATTGGTTCTTTTAATAAAGGTGATAACTGATTTTCTAAATTGGGAACAACTTTTAAAATGATATTTTTTAACCAATCATTATATGGTCGGCCATCTAGAGCAATATTTTGAGATTTTTTCATTTTAATTGCTGATATCATCTCCATTGCTTTAGTAATTTTTTTAACATTGGAAACTGTTCTAATTTTTTTTCTGATTAATCTTAAATTCATATGTATATTGACTTAACAATTTTTTCTAATTCTTTGATATCTTCATCAGTTAGATCTTTATTTTTTTCAACCCTGTCAATCCATTTTTTACCTTTATTTTTTAACTGAATAAATAATTCTTCTTCAAACAAAGGTATTTTTTCATTATCTAAACTATCTAAATATCCATTAGTGGCTGCCCAAATAATAGCTACTTCATAGGCTAATGATAAAGGTTCACCGTTTTTTTGTTTAAGAATCTGAGTGATTTTTGAACCGCGATTAAGAAGTTTTTTTGTTTCTTCATCTAACTCGCCTTCAAATTGAGAAAAAGCTGCCAAAGCATTATATTGAGCTAAATCTAATTTTAGCTTTCCAGCTACTTTTTTCATTGCTTTAGTTTGAGCATTACCACCAACTCTTGATACGGACAAACCAATATTAATTGCCGGTCTCATACCTGCATTAAATAGATCAGTTTCTAAAAATATCTGACCATCAGTAATGGAAATAACATTAGTTGGAATATAAGTTGATAAATCACCTTCTAATGTTTCAATAATTGGTAAAGCAGTAATTGAACCAGCACCATATTTATCATTTAATCGACAAGCTCTTTCTAGTAATCTTGAATGAAGATAAAAAACATCGCCCGGATAAGCTTCTCGACCGGCAGGTCTTCTTAAAATTAAAGAGATTTGTCGGTATGCCCAAGCATGTTTAGTTAGATCATCATAAATTACTAAAACATCTTTTCCTTTATCCATAAAGTACTCACCAATAGCCGTAGCTGAGTATGGAGCTAAATATTGCATTGAAACCGGGTCAGAAGCATTAGCAGAGACAACAATGGTATAATCCATCGCTTCTCGTTTTTTTAATAAATCAACTAAACTAGCGACTTTAGAAGCTTTTTGACCAATAGTACAATAAATACAAATCATATTCTGATTTTTTTGGTTTAAAATCGTATCAATAGCAATAGTGGTTTTTCCTGTCCCTCGATCACCGATAATTAATTCTCTTTGCCCTCTTCCAATTGGTATTAAAGCATCAATTGATTTAATGCCTGTTTGAACCGGTTGATTAACTGACTGTCTTCTGACAACTCCGGGAGCAATTTTTTCTACCGGATAAAACTTACTAGTTTTTATTTTTTCTTCACCATCAATTGGATTAGCTAAAGCATCAACCACTCTTCCTAAAAGATTATCTCCTACTGGAACTGACAACTCTTTTTCTAAAGAATAAACCTGATCATTTTCTTTAATACTTAAATAATCTCCTAAAACTATTACACCAATCTCTTTTTCTGCTAGCTCAACTACATAACCAGTTTGACCCGTTTCAAATCTAACTAGCTCACCATAACCAATGCTATCTAATCCTTTAAAAATCACTACTCCATCTTTAACAGAAACAACGGTTCCTTTTTCTTTAGTTAATACTTTTTTAAAATCTTTTGCTACTTCTTCATCTTCAATTGAATTTCTTAATTCTTTTAAAAGACTTAAAATTGATAAATCTATTACTTGATTACCTTTTTTAATTAATAAACCACCACCTTTAATATTTTTATCAATTTGATACTCTATTAAACCTTGCCAATTAAAACTTTTTAGTTTTTTAGCAATAATTTCTTTTTCGTCCTTATCTAAATCATAAGAAGAATAAACAGTTATTTTTTCATTTAAATCGTTCATATTTTTAAAATTAATTTAAACTCTTAAGAATTGATTTAGTAATTTTTCTTTGAGTTTGTTGGTCTAACTCATCTTTAAATATCTTTTCAATTGTGTGAAAAACTGAATCAATAACTTCTTTTTTGACTTCAGCTTTTAGTTTTCTCTTATAATCATCTAGCTGTTTTTTTGCTTTTTCTTTAATTAATAAAGCTTCCTTTTCTGCTTGAGTAATAATTTGTTTTTTCATCTCACTGGCTTGTTTTTTAGCATTATCAATAATTTCTTTAATCTCATTTTGAAGCTGTCTTTTTGTTTTTTCTTCTTTAGCTGATAACTCTTCTTCTAATTTTTTAGCATTAGTTAAAGCTAGCTCTTTTTCTTTTTCTTTTTCTTTTTCTTCTTTTAAAAAATTAGAAAATGGTTTAGCAA
>DAIQPK010000037.1:0-7074 GCA_036787375.1 Patescibacteria group bacterium | reverse complement strand
CTCCAGGCTCTCTTTTTAAATTAGTAGTTGCCACTGCTTCATTAGAAGAAAAAATCATTGATGAAAAAACTCAGTTTGAAGACAAAGGAATTATTAAAGCTGGATCATTAACTTTCGGTAACTGGTACTTTCTCCAATACGGAAAAACCGATGGTCTGGTTAACATTGTCAAAGCAACTAAAAGATCCAATGATATCTTTTTTTATTTGGTTGGTGAAAAGTTAGGTCTTAAAAATATTAAAAAATGGGCTGAGGTTTTTGGCTTAGGTGATAAAACCGGTATCGGTCTGCCTGAAGAAAATGGACTGATCCCCTCCAAATTTTGGAAGGAAAAAAACTTAAAAGAAGACTGGTATACTGGTGATACTTATAACTTGTCTATTGGTCAAGGATATTTATTAACCACTCCGATTCAAAACTTAATGATAACTAATGTTTTTGCTAACAATGGTTATCGTTGCCCACCAAGACTAACTAAAAAACAACCAGCAGAAAAACCAAACTGTCAAAAACTACCAGTTTCTAAAAAAACTATTGAAACTATTAAAGAAGGAATGAGACAAGCTTGTGAACCTGGTGGTACTGGTTGGCCATTTTTTGACTTTCAAGTAAAGGTTTTAGAGAATAATAAAGAGATCTTAAAAAAAATTGTTGTTGGTTGTAAGACGGGAACAGCGGAATCACAAAATAAAGATAGCTCGCCCCATGCTTGGATAACTGCTTTTGCTCCTTTTGAAAACCCAGAAATCTCTATTGTGGTTTTAGTAGAAAATGGTGGTCAAGGATCAGATATCGCTGGTCCAATTGCTAAAGAGATTTTTAAAGCTTATTTTGAAAGAAGACAGTAAATTACTTTTAGATTTTTAGATTTCTTATTATTTCTTATTATATAATTATTTTATGTTAAAACAAGTTCATTGTTATATTAAAGGTGACGTCATTGGTGTTGGTTTTCGAGCCTGGACGAAGATCCAAGCAAAGATGTTAAAGGTTAATGGTTGGGTAAAAAACAACTTTGAAAGACCAGAGATTTTTGGTGATTATGGAGGTGTCGAAGCGGTTTTTCAAGGAGATGAAGAACAACTGGAAAAAATGATTCAATTAGTAAAACAAGGTCCACCAATCAGCTATGTTGAAGATGTTGATTATTTTTATGAAGAAGTCAAAAAAATCTATGATAGTTTTGAGATAAAAAAGTGAATATGACAAATATTAGCGGTTGGTTTTTGTTGTTAGGAATTATTTTTATTTCTTTGGGTTTTGTTTTTAGCATCTTTCCTAAAATCCCTTTTTTACCAGATGATATTTTTATAAAAAAAGAAGATTTTAATTTTTATTTTCCTATTACTACTTCAATTATAATAAGTTTAATATTAAATCTGATTTGAAAAACCATCAATAACTAAAATAATTCTATTAATCTTTTAATCTTTGAATTAATTTAAATAACCAATAAAACAATCATTTAAATCAATAAAAAAATAAAAAAGTTTGTTATGGTCAATCCTTGATGACCTATCAAGTTCATTTTGGCTTAACTAAAATAACAAAAATTTAAAATTAAAAATTTATCAAATGTTTTATTAATTAAAAATGTTGATTATAATCAACATTTTCACCAGTTTTCTTTAAATTTACTTTTTAACAATTTTTAGATTATCAAAACAATCTGGTGCCATATCCTATAATAAACTAACCGAGTCGGTTAGAATGGTGGCAAAACTTGTTTTGACTGATTTTAACTTTATTTTAACCAAATAATTCTTGTTTTTATCTTAGTTTTTTTTATAAACTAAAGTTATGGACCAACATCCAATTCCCAGGCAGATAACGACTTTTGAGTTTAAACTTATTGGTTTTATGACTTTAAAACAATTTATTTATGTAATTATTTTTTGTGTGGTTGGTTTTGTTGTTTATGGGTTAACACCGATTCCTTATTTAAACATTCTTTTGGCTATAATAACTGTTTGTATAGGGTTGGTTTTAGCCTTTTTACCCATTAATGATCGACCGCTTGATGTTTGGGTAAAAAACTTAATTAAAAGACTCACCTCACCTACTCAATACATTTTTAAAAAAGAAAATCCACCACCAATTTTTTTACTTAATGTTTCCCTAACCTCTCCTCCTCATATTGTTACTACCCATATTGACGCTAAAGATAAGTTATCTGAATATTTAAGGAAAAATCAAGGTCAATCAATACTAACAAACCAACAAAAAAAACAACAAATTAATCAATACTTAGTTAGCCCCATCAGTTCTTTTCAACAAAGTAAACCTCCTCAAAAAACAATCAATGAAAACATTAGCCCTTCAAAAACCCAAAACACTCCTTTATTCACTCCAAAAACTCCTTTTTTAACAGGAATTGTCAGAAACTATAAATCAATTCCTCTACCAGGAATTTTAATTTATATTAAAAAAACTGAAAATAGTCAACCATTAAGAATTTTAAAAACCAATAATCACGGTGTTTTTTTAACCTTTAATCCCCTTTCTGAAGGCGAATACATTTTTCAGATTAAGGATACCAAACAACAATATAATTTTGATACAATCAAATTAAGAATAGAAAAAAACAATCAAAAACCAATAGAAATTTTCTCTAAAGAGTTATTATGACTGTTCAAAAACCAACATCACCGATCAAAGCCTCAACTCAATTTTTTATTGAGATTGAAGATATTAAAGATGATGTAGTTTTAATGAAGGATTACTCTGCTTGTTGTGTGATTGAAGTTGGAGCGGTCAACTTTTGGCTATTATCAACTGAAGAACAAACATCAATGATTTATTCTTATGCTGGATTATTAAACTCTCTATCTTTCCCAACACAAGTTTTAATTCTTTCAAAAAAAATGGACATTTCCTCTTATTTAGATTATTTAGACAATAGAATTAATTCTCAACAAAACTCTCTTTTAAAAGAAAAACTTGTTAGTTATAAAAACTTTATTAAAATGATTGTTAAAAAAAATATTGTTTTAGAAAAACGCTTCTTTTTTATAACTCCTTTCTCTCCTTTAGAGATGGGAGTTACTGGAGCTAATCCAACTGGTTTAAATAAAGAGTATGTAATTGCCCGAGCCAAAACCTCTCTTTATCCAAAAAAAGACCACTTATTACGTTTATTAGCTAAAATTGGTCTGCAGGCAAGTGTTTTATACAAACAAGAACTGATCGAACTCTATTACAATCTTTACAATCCTTCGGCAACCGGAAGAAAGTTAGCACCAGTTGAAAGTTATACCGATGTTATTATGACTCAATAAACTATGACGGTAGTTTCCAACCAACAAAAAAATAGTCAATCAACCTTTAATTTATCAGCAATTGCTAATACCTTAGCTGCCGGATCAGTCTCTATTAAGGATATTATCGCTCCTTCATATATTGAGGTTGATTTTAATCATATAAAAATTGACAGCAAGTTTTATCGGACTTTGTATGTGATCGGATATCCTCGTTATGTTTCTGCTAATTGGCTGTATTCATTAATCACCTTTGATCATCCTTTATATATCTCAATGTATATTTATCCAACTGAGTCAAAAAATGTTTTGGAGGACTTAAAAAGAAAGATTGCCGAGATGGAAGCAACCATTGAAAACGATATTAAAGCCGGAAAAGTGGTTGACCCAGCAGTTCAGGTGGCTTTAGATGATGCATTAACTTTACAAGCTGAGTTAGCCAAAGGCGCAGAAAGATTTTTTCAGTTCGGTCTTTATATTACTATTCCTGCAGACACCTTAGAAGAGTTAGATAACCTAACTAAAGAAGTTGATGCAGTTTTAGGCTCTTTATTGATTATTGTTCGCCAGGCTACTCTTGAGATGGAGGAAGGCTTTAAATCAACCCTACCAATCTTTTATGATAAATTAGCGGTTTGGCGAAATATGGATACCACCTCTTTAGCTATGACTTTTCCCTTTGCTACTGCCTCGTTAACCCGAAATGAAGGAATTTTATACGGAATTAACGAACATGATGGTAGTTTAATTATCTTTGATAGGTTTACTTTAGAAAATGCTAATTCAGTTATTTTAGGAAAGTCAGGTGGTGGAAAAAGCTTTTTAGTCAAATTAGAAACTTTAAGACTATTAATGATGGGAGTGGAGGTAATTATTATTGATCCTGAAAATGAATATCGAAAACTCACTGAGTCTTTAGGTGGCGAGTTTATTGTTTTTGCCACCTCTTCAGAATACAAAATTAATCCTTTTGATTTAGAAAAAACCAATCCCACTCCTGATGAGTTATCCAATAAAATTTTAGATCTTCATGCTTTAATGAAAATCATTATGGGTGATCTAACTCCCTCCCAAGACGCTTTGCTTGATAAGGCTTTAGTCTTAACCTACCGACAAAAAGGAATCACTCAAGATCCGGATACTTTTAAAAACGAACCACCATTAATGGAAGATTTATACAAAGTATTAATTGGTATGGAAACTCCTGAAGCCAAAGAGTTAGCTGATAGATTAGAAAAGTTTGTTGCTGGATCAGCTAGTGGTATTTTTAATCAACAGTCAAACTTTGATATTAAAAATCAATTTACCGTTTTTGGAATTAGAGACTTAGAAGAGAATCTTCGACCGGTGGCAATGTATATTGTCTTGGACTATATTTGGAATCGAGTGCGGCGCGATCCTAAAAAAAGGGTTTTAGTGGTTGATGAAGCTTGGTATTTAATAAAACAAAAAGACTCAGCGGCCTATCTTCATCTTTTTGCCAAGAGAGCCAGAAAATATAAATTAGGCTTAACAACAATCACTCAAGACGTTGAAGATTTTTTATCCACTGAAGAAGGAAAAGCCATTATTACTAACTCATCACTTCAGATAATTTTAAAACAATCAACCGCCGCAGTTGAGAAAATTAGCGAGGTATTTTTCTTAACTGGTGGCGAAAAGCATTTTCTGCTTTCAGCGGGAATTGGTGAGGGCCTGTTTTTTGCCGGCCGAAACCATGTTGGCTTTCAAGTAATTGCCTCAGAAGAAGAAAAAACCATGATAGAATAATTCCGCCACCATTCTAACCGACTCGGTTAGACTATAACTAACTTTAATAAACATCTAACATTAAAACGTAAAACTTGAAACCCCGAGCCAGAACGAAGTTCAGTTCGGGGCAAGTCCTAAACCAGAACAAAATTCGATTTAGGAAAGATAAAGAGCATCTGATAATCTTTAATTATTCAAATTTATTCTAAAAAAGATAAAAGTTATTAAAAATGTGATAAGTATGTCTATTTTTAAAGTTTAAGTTTTAAGTTTTATATGTTATTTTTCTAAAGTTAGAAGTTTGATGTAATGGTATATCTTCTCTAAGTTCTGCATTTAATGTTAAGTGATAATGCTTAGAATTTGATTTTTTTATCTAATCTCTGGATCAACTTCTTGCGCCCTTTTTAAGTAAGTCTTATCTTTTGTTAGTAAAAAAAGACTGTATAAAACATCTCTTGATTTAGGATTTTTCTCTAATATCTGTTCAAGTTTTTTTATCATTTGTTTTTTCTCCTCCTCTTTCCTAAAAACCTCTTTTTTTAAATCTTTATTAGCATAAAGTGTCTCAAAATATTTTAATTGACTAAAAAAACTCTCTGTTTTTTGAATCTTTTCCAAAAACTCAATTACTGATCTTTTTTGAAGATTAACCAAACCAAAAAAACTTTTTGGCAAATTTTGAGAAAAATAAATATTAAAGCCTAAAAAAACTCCGCCTAAAAAAACACCAAGATATTTTAAAAATCTCAAACTAAATGAAAACTGCTTCCCTTTTTTTCCTGGTTGTTTTTTCACTTTATTTAGCCGATTTAAAATTCTCTTTAATCTATTCATAAGACTATTATATACTTTAATTATCATATGATAAACTCGATAATAAATTCAGATGCTCAAATCTTTTTTGATCAGTTAATCAATATTGGCTTGGCAACAGCGGCCGCTCTAATTGCTGGTATTTTAACATTGGCTTTATTTTATCTTTTAATAATCTACTTTCGTCTTAAAAAACGAGAGGAAGTTTCTTTAGAGATGGTGACAGTTGAAGTAAAACTACCAAAAGATAACGAGATAAAAATCGATGCTGCTGAGCAGATGTTTGCTTCGTTTTCTTCTCTTAAAAAATCTGGTTTTTGGTCGGTTTTTGAGGTTAATGATGTTTTAGCTTTTGAGATTATTGCCAAAAAATCCGAGATTAGATTTTATGTCTCAGCTCCAAATAAAATCATTGATTTAGTGGAGAAAACAATTTATAGTTATTATCCAAATGCTGATATTAAAAAAGTTGATGAGCCAAATATTTTTGATGAAGATGGCAAAGTCGCTTTTGGAGCTTTAATTATTAAAGAAGCTCCTTATTTTCCTTTAAAAACTTATAAAGAATTACCAACTGATTCAATTGCCGCCATTACCTCAGCGGTCTCAAAAATGGGTGATAATGAAGGAGCGATTATTCAGATTTTAATTAAACCAAGCAATAGCAAATGGAAAAAAGAAGGAAAATCATATGTTTCCAGTACGAAAAAAAATGAGGCTAATCCTGAAAAAGCCACTTTTAAAACCGATCCTAAACTATTGGAAAAAATCGATAATAAATGTTCTCTTTCTGGTTTTGATACTGCGATTAGATTTGTTGTCTCTTCTCCATCAAAAGAGATGGCGGATTTACATTTAAAAAATATCAAGAATGCTTTTGTTCAGTTTTCCTCAGATGAAAATAGTTTAACCTCAGCCAATTTAAGATTTAAAGGTGGTTTTATGATTAACTTTATTTATAAATTTTTTCCAGTAATTGATATTCCCTTTTGGCCTTTTGGAAGAACGATCTCTATTTTAACTAATGATGAGTTAGCTAGCATTTTTCATTTTCCTAATAAAACAGTTGAAACACCTCATATTCAATGGCTTAAAGCAAAAACTGGACCAGTACCAGCTGAGGTTCCCCAATCAGAAGGAACATTTTTAGGTTATGGTTATTATCGAGGAATCAGACGACCAGTCTATTTAAGTTTTGATGATCGCCGTCGACATGTCTATATTATCGGTAAAACCGGTACTGGTAAAT
>DAIQPK010000036.1:0-7136 GCA_036787375.1 Patescibacteria group bacterium | reverse complement strand
TAGAATTTTTTGGATTTTTAAAGACCATAAAATAAACTCAGTTTTAAAATTGCTTGGAGAAGTTTGATTTTGATTTTGAAAAGCCTGTTCAACTTCAACTAATGAATATATAGCTCTTAAAAAATCATACATTCTTGGTCCATTTACTAATGGATTAGAACGTCGTGAATATTTTTTTTGATAAGAAAATAAAACATCATTCAATGGTTCAGATTGTGATTGCAGCATTTCTGAAAGTTGACGAATTTCATTAGCACGATTTAACCAAAAAGAATCCGTGTTTAAAGTCGATCCATTTTTTGTTGGCGGGTTATCATTCATTTTTGTTTGATAAAATTTACTCTAACTATTTTCAACTAATTAAAACTAATTTAACTAATTTCTATCTTCTATCCTCCATCCTTAAAACTCTACCTTCTATCCTCTATCCTCTATCTTTTAAACATATCTTTTTGTCCCATCGGGGTTTAATATATACCAGTGGGGCTGGTTTTGATCATCGGTTTCTACCCTTAAAAACAAATCAGGGTTTTGTCTGACTAACTCTCTTACCCTTTCATAAGAAAGCTTTTCAATCATTTCTGGTGTTACATTTTGAGAAAAGGTAATTTCAGGAAAGGGTACACGAGAAAGCATTTGTAAAAGAGTATCTAATCTTATCTTCATAGTTGGTATATCTAAAGTTAGATTATAATGCTTTTTACCATACTCTTTTAATCTTTCACAAGCTCTCTCATCTTCTAAGGTCTTTCTCATAATTGTCAGGTTAAGCTTAAGGTAAGGTAAAAGAGGATTATGGAGTTAATAGAAGATACATCATTGTTAATGATACACCAATTTTATTAGTTGATGATAATAATATTGGTGCAGTTGTTGGTACTGGTTATAACTTTGCTTTAAGAGTAGAAGTTAGTAGATTAAAAAGATTAGGTTTAAGTATTTCTGATAACTGGCAAGATAATCAAGAAATGATTATTAATGTTGAAGCTGGTGGTTTTAATGTAGCTGCTTCTATCATTGACCTTAATCATTATGGTAAAAATGGAGCAAGTAGAGATGAAGGTAGATTTCATTTTCTTCATCAAGTTGATAATTTAGGCTCTGAGGAAGAAAAAGGAAAACAATTAGATGAAAAATTAGTTTCAGGAAAATATTTGGTTCAAAGCTTAAAAGTGGTTTTAAGAAAGTTAAAAGAAGACGGTTATATTACTACTGATGTTGATGTTCTTGATCCAAATAATACTTGGAACACTGAGATAATCAGTAGAATTTTAACAAATAATAGTGAAATTCGTAATCTTTTTAATGAACAAGATTGGGATTATGTTCAAGAAGCTTGTCAGCTTTTAAGAGGTTTATCTTGTCAGGTAGTAGCTGCTCATTTTATCGATGCCTTAAGTTTTATTGAAAGCAATCAGCTTAATGCCACGACTGAAGGATCAGTTTTTTGGAAAATGCCAGGATATGAAGAAAAATTAAAACAAATTTTAGAAAGTTTTGGAGTTAGTCAAATTAAGATTGAAAATCAACGATAGAAGAAGGCGATCAATTAGCAAGCTTAAAACAAGGCGTTACTACTGCTTTATATTACTTTCAATAAGAATTAAAGTTGATTGTTATCTTGTTTTTGATAATGATGAAGATTGAAGATCTAAAGATAGACCGGTGGGATTGATATTATGAAAAATAAAGATAAGAAAAATTTTTTATTAACTTTTTGTAAACCTGTACAAACCTTATAGTTAACAAGCTGTATTTTTAAACTAAAAAAATAAGATGAAAAAAATTATTAAAGGACTTTTTTATTAATAGTCTTTTTTTTCATTACCTCTTTTTTAAAAACTGTTCAGGCAGCTACTTTAACTTGTAATGACAACTTGTCAGGAAAACTAATTATTAGTGAGTTTTCTTCAGCTACTAATCCAGAATGGGTTGAGATTCTTAATTTAGACCAAGATAACTTAGTTAATCTTTCTGGTTGCAAACTAACAGATGGATCTCAGATCTTAAAGATCTTATCAGGAACAGTGCCAAGATAGGGAATGTTAACTTTTTCTTTAGATATAAACATTCCTGATGATGGCGGAAAGATTATTTTATTAAATGCTGGTAATTTAGGCATTTACTCAATCTCTTATGGTACTGATACAACTTATGGAACAATTACTGCTCCTGCTTCTAATCAATCAGCCTATTATAATGGTTCAGGATGGCAGTTAGGTACTCCGACTAAAGGTTGGTGCAATTCTGGGTTTACTGGTTGTCCAACAATTAGCAGTATTATCTCTTTAATAAATAGTCAAGGAATCAAAACCAATTTAGGAGATCAGTCTGATTATTCTAGAATTACTGGTCTTTATTTTCAAAAATCAGAAACTAATGATCCTGAAGGTTCGCCAATTGTTAAGATTACCTTTGTTTCAGAGATGAATTTTACTGATAAAGATGCTTTAGTTTAGTTGGCTGATCTTAATTCAAAAATTGATATAGCTCTACCAAAAGAAAGGTTGGCTTAGATGCTGATTTAATTAAAAATATTATCAGTACCAATACTCAGTTAACAATGTATAATCTATCTTATTCTAATCCGACAGTTGATATTTTTAATACTGATGGTAGTGTTGATAATTCAAGTATTGTTTCTAATTTAACTTATTCAAATGGAACCTTGGTTTTTAATATCTTTCACTTTACTACTTTTATTGCCCGAGAAAGTTCTCAAGGTTCAACTAGTTTTAGTACGCCAGTAGTACCTACTTGTAATTTAGAAAAACCAGATCGCTCATCTGATTTATTTTAGATCGCAACTACAAAGACAACCGCGAAACTCTTTTTCACTCTAGTTAATAATACTGTTGATAGATATTTTATTGTTTGTGGTTTATCTAAAGGTAATGAAAGATATGGAGTTGAGTTTAGAAAAGGTTATTATGATGGAGTAATTGATTTTACTATTAATAATCTATCACCAAACACAGTTTATTACTTTAAAGTAAGAGCAGGTAATGGGTGTGCTTCAGGAGATTGGAGTAATTAATGGCAAAAACAGATGGTCAGGTATTAACTGAGATTGTTAACGAAGGTAAATCTTTAGATAGTCTTAAAGAAGAAGAATAACCAGAAAGTCAACAATTAATAAAAAATCAATCATCAAAATCTTCATTTTTATATGAAAGTAATAATACTATTAAAAAACTGTAGAGGTTAAAGAAGTTGAGGAAGAAAAACTTTCTTTTTGGCAGAAAATTATCTATCAGATCTTTGATTTTTTTAACAGGTTTATAAAAAAATAAGCTAAATTGCTCTTGACTTTTGGTTAGTTTACGCTTATTATTTAATAAGCCTTTTAAATTAAAGGTAATTTTGTTTATTATTTTTATTATTAATTTTTTATTTAAAAAAAACTATGGCAGAAGGAGTTTTTCAAAGAACCAAACCTCATCTTAATATTGGTACCATTGGTCATGTTGATCACGGAAAAACCACATTAACTTCCGCGATCCATTATGTCTTATCAAAAAAAGGTAAAGCTAAGTTTTTAAGGTATGAAGAGATTGATAAAGCTCCAGAAGAAAGAGCAAGAGGTGTTACTATTAATCTTCATCACAGCGAGTATGAGACTGATAAAAGACATTATGCTCATATTGATGCTCCAGGACATGCTGATTACATTAAAAATATGATTACTGGAGCAGCTCAAATGGATGGAGCTATTCTTGTTGTTTCTGCTCCAGATGGACCAATGCCCCAAACCAGAGAGCACATTCTTTTAGCAAGACAGGTTAATGTACCAGCGATTATTGTTTTCTTAAATAAATGCGATATGGTAGCTGATAAAGAGATTTTAGATTTAGTTGAGATGGAAGTTAGAGATTTATTGACAAAATATAAATTTCCTGGTGACCAAGTGCCGGTGATTAGAGGTAGCGCTTTAAAAGCTTTACAAGATGATCCTGAGGCTGTTAAAGCCATTGAAGAGTTAATGGTTAAAGTTGATGAATATATTCCTGAACCAGTTAGACCAGTAGATCAACCATTTTTAATGCCAATTGAGGATGTTTTTACCATATCTGGTCGAGGAACAGTGGTTACTGGAAGAGTTGAACGAGGTGTTATCAAAACCAATGAAGAGATTGAGATTGTTGGAATTAAAGAAACTAAAAAAACCGTTATTACTGGAATCGAGATGTTTAGAAAGACATTAGACGAAGCAAGAGCCGGTGATAATGTTGGTTTATTATTAAGAGGAGTAGAAAAAGATGAGGTATTAAGAGGTCAGGTAGTGGCTAAACCAGGAACAATTACTCCTCACACTGAGTTTGAAGCAGAAATTTATGTTTTAACTAAAGAAGAAGGTGGAAGACACACACCATTTTTCAATGGTTATCGACCCCAGTTTTATATCAAAACCACTGATATTACCGGAGAGGTAACTTTACCAGCAGGTATTGAAATGGTTATGCCAGGTGATAATGTGAAGATAACTGCCAAATTAATTTATCCCGTAGCATTAGAACCACAATTAAAGTTTGCTATTAGAGAAGGTGGTCATACGGTTGGCGCAGGAATAGTGACTAATATTATTAAATAAAAATAAAAAACAAGATTTTTTTGAAAAGGATTTTGATTTTTAAAATTTTTTAGGAGTACCTTAAATCTATGCCCAAAGGAAAGATTAGGATTAAATTAAAATCCTATGACTATCGATTAATAGACGATACTTGTCAGAGGATAGTTGATGTGGCGATTAGAACAGGAGCCTCAATTATTGGCCCAATTCCTTTGCCAACAAAAAAAGAAGTTTTTGTTGTTAATAAATCAACCTTTATTGATAAAGACGCTCGAGAACATTTTGGTTTAAAAACTCATAAAAGATTAATTGATATTGTCAATCCTACAAACCAAACCATAGATTCATTAATGCATCTTGATCTTCCAGCGGGTGTAGAGGTAGAGGTGAAGATGTAATGATTCATTTGACGATTAATTTTATTTATTATATAATTTAACTAATGTTAACTGTCCTTTTGGACAAAAAATGTCCTATTAGTTCGGGAAATAGGGATTAGAAAATTCCAGATTGGTAAAAATAGCCCCAATCTGGGGCTATTTTTTTATTTTTGTCAAAATATATGAAGGGTTTTATTTTAGGACTAAAAGGAGATCAATCACAAATTTTTAATTCTCAATCAGCGAGAGTTCCTGTTACTTATATTAAAACTTCTCCTTGTTATTTAGTGGATATTAAAGTAATCAACGACCAATGTCTTAATTTTAAACTTGGTTTTGAAACTATTAAAAATATTAAGAAATCAGTTGAAGGAGAGTTAAAAAAAGCGGGGATAAAAACCCCGCTTCGTTTTTTTAAAGAATTTAGAATTAATAATCAGAATAATGAGTTTAAATTAGTGGAAGATAATGGAAAAAAAGGCATTGAGATTAAAGAAAAAAAGCTTTTTGTTGGTCAAGAAATAACTCCAGAGCTATTTTTTAAACCAGGAGATAAGGTTGATATTTCTGGTAAAAGCAAAGGTAAAGGTTTTCAAGGAGTGGTTAAAAGACATCATTTTGCCGGTGGTCCAAGAACTCATGGTCAATCAGATAGAGAAAGAGCTCCAGGATCAGTAGGAATGACAACCACACCAGGAAGAATTTTTAAAGGAAAAAGAATGGCAGGAAGAATGGGTGGAGAAAGAGTAACGGTGAAAAATTTAACAGTAATTGAGGTAAAAAAAGATGGTTTAACAGTTCAGGGTTTAGTTCCTGGTCCTAAAAAAGGTTTGTTAGAAATAAAAATTAATCATTAACTATGGTTAAAAAAAAGACTGAAGATTTAGAAAAAACTCGGATGAAAAAGACAAAATCTAAAAAATTAGGATTATTAGCTTATTTTTATAATACTAAAGGCGAAAAAAAACAGATTGAGTTACCAAAAGAGATTTTTAATGTTTCGGTAAAACCGAAATTATTGGCTTTAGCAGTAAGAGTTTATTTAATCAATCAACGCCAAGGGACTGCTTCGACAAAAACGCGGGCTGAGGTTAGTGGTTCAACAAGAAAAATTTATCGTCAAAAAGGAACTGGAAGAGCAAGACATGGTGATATTAAGGCGCCAATATTTGTTGGCGGTGGTGTTGTTGGTGGGCCTAAACCAAAAGATTATTCATTATCTTTAAATAAAAAACAAAAGAAAAAAGCTTTTTTTGGTGCTCTTAGTCTTCAATATAGAGAAAATAATCTTCTTTTTTTTGATAGCTCATTCTTAAAAATTACTCCCAAAACAAAAACCTTTCTTTCAATTTGGCAAAAAATCGGCTTGAAAGAGGAAAAAACATTAATTGTTTTTCCTAAATTAGAAAAAAACAATCTAATTTTATCAGCGAGAAATCTACCATTTATTAGTTTTGAAGATTGTCGGAATTTAAATACTTATCAGATTTTAAATCATAAAAAAATTATTTTTTTAGAAGATTCATTATTAGTTTTAAAAAGGATTTTTTTGAAAGATGAAAGTAAATGAGATTATTATATCGCCAATCTTAACCGAAAAAGCCACTAATTTGGCTAAAGAAAAAAAAGTCTATATGTTTTTAGTAAATCTAAAAGCTAATAAAAATCAGATTAAGACGGTTTTAGAAAAATTATATCCAGTCAAGATCGATTTAGTAAGAACATTGATAAAAAAAGGAAAAAAACAACGAGTAGGAAAAAAATTAAAGATTAAAAAACTAAGTTCTCAAAAGGTTGCCTTTGTTAAGTTAAAAAAAGGTGAGTTTGACTTTTTCCCAGTTAGTTAATTTTTTTATTTTTTAAATGAAAGAAGTAATTGATAAAAAAGCAGAGCCAGTTAAAAAGCTAAGAGTAATCTTAAAAAAACACTCAGGTAGAGATAATTATGGTCGAATCTCTGTTCGTCATCAAGGAGGGAGACAAAAAAGATACTATCGAATTATTGATTTTAAAAGAGATAAAAAAGATATTGAGGCTGAGGTTTTAAGAATTGAAAAAGATCCTAATAGAAATGCTTTTATTGCTTTAGTAAAATATACTGATGGTGAGTTAAGATACATTCTTCAACCATTAGGTTTAAAAGTAGGTGATAAGATAGTTGCTAGTGAAAAAGCTGAGATAAAGAT
>DAIQPK010000035.1:0-7461 GCA_036787375.1 Patescibacteria group bacterium | reverse complement strand
CCACGGCTTGGTACGATTATAGTTAAAAATTTAAAATTAAAAATTAGAAATTAAATTATGTATCGTATTTATACTGGTATATAGTTTTAAGTCTCATGTTTGCCCTGAATCGAATTTGTTCTGGCTCAGGGTTTTATGTTTTTTGTTTTATTTAAATAAATTGAATTTTTTCTTATTGACAAATACAAAATATCGGATAAAATAAATTTATGAGTATAAGAAGAGAAATAACTGATAAAATAATTAAATATTTAAACACCGATGAGATTATTATTTTAGTTGGCGCTCTTCAGGTAGGAAAAACTACTATTCTCCACCAATTAGAAAAAGAGATTAATCGACATCCACATTTTTTTTTAAATCTTGAAGATCAAGATATTTGTCAAATTTTAGATAAATCTCCAAAAAATCTTTTTAATATTATTCCAATTAATCTTCAAAGAAAAAATTATGTTTTTATTGATGAGATTCAATATCTTAAAAATCCTACTAATTTTTTAAAGTATATATATGATCAATATCAAGGAAGAATAAAAATGATTGTTTCTGGTTCGTCAGTATTTTATTTAGATCGACGTTTTAAAGACTCATTGGTTGGAAGAAAGAGAATTTTTAACATCTACACTCTTTCTTTAAAAGAGTTCTTTAATTTTAAAAACTTTAAAGAATTAGTAGAAAAACCATTTGAAAAATTAACGTTAGTAGAAAAAGATAAATATAATCAACTTTTTTATGAGTTTTTGATTTATGGAGGTTATCCGAGAGTAGTTCTTGCTGAAATTGAAGAAAAAAAAGAAGTTTTAAGAGATATTGTTTATTCTTATATTAAAAAAGATATTTACGAAGCCAATATTCGACAAGAAGAAGTATTTTATAGATTGATGAAAATTTTATCACAACAGATAGGTAATTTAGTTAACAGTTTAGAGCTATCTCTTACTTTAGGTGTTTCAAAGACTTCAATTGATAATTATTTATATATAATGAAAAAATCTTTTCACATATGTTTAATTAGACCATTTTATAAAAACATCAGAAAAGAGCTGACGAAGATGCCTAAAATTTATTTTTATGATTTAGGTTTACGAAATTTTTTAATTGATAATTTTAAACCATTTGTTTTAAGAGAGGACAAAGGACAACTTTTGGAAAATTATTTTTTTAGAATATTAATAGATAGTTATTATCCGGATGAGATAAAATTTTGGCGGACAATTAATAAGGCTGAAGTTGATTTTGTGATAGAAAATCAGGAGGCTTTTGAGATAAAAGTTAATAGAAGTTTAGTAAAACTTTCAAAGTATAAACTTTTTCAACAAAAATATCCTGAAATAAAGTTTAACATTCTTGATTTAGAACAGTTAAAGAGTAAATCTGATATTAGATCAATAACAACGTAAAAGTATAATAAATCAACCGAGTCGGTTATACTAAATGGTTGATTACTATTTTTTTGATGTTTGATGTATTATAATATACTTTTAACTATTGCCGAGGTAGCCAAGGTGGTCACGGCGCGTGTCTGAAAAACATGAGATGGCAGTTCGACTCTGCCCCTCGGCACTTATGAGTAATTGTATTTTTTGCAAAATTGTTAAAGGTGAATTACCTTGTTATAAGGTCTATGAAGATGAAGACTTTTTAGGATTTTTAGATATTTATCCAGTTGTTAAAGGGCATACTTTATTAATTCCAAAAACTCATTATCGCTGGACTTATGATGTGCCGAGTTTTGGAGATTATTGGCAAGTGGTTTTAGAAATTACCAAAGCCATTCAAAAAGTTTTAAAACCTAATTGGATAAGTTATGGCACTCATGGTTTGATTCCTCATGCTCATATTCATATTTTGCCTCGAGAGGGTGAGCCGGGTAATCAACCAATCTTTCCCACAGAAAAACTTCAATTTACAGAAAACGAAATGAAAGAAATTGCTGAAAGTATATTAAAAGAAACTATTAAAAAATGAATTATCCAAATCGCAATCAATTTCTTCAAGCTTTAAAAAATCAGATTGAAGAAAATATCCTTCATCATTGTTTAGCAGTTGAGTCTTGTATGGGAGCGATTTTTGATTATTTAAAAACTAATAATCAGTTAACGGAAGTTGATTTAAAAAAAGAGGATTGGCTTTTGGCAGGATTAATTCATGATATTGATTATTCAGGGGAATATAAGGCTTTTCATCCCAATAGAACCTTAGAGGTTTTAGCTAGGTACGATTTGACTATTACCCAAAAAGTTCATAATATTATTAGAGCTCATGCGCCAGAAAAAACAGGCTATCAACCAAAAAATAAATCTGAATGGTCGCTTTTTTGTGCTGATAGTTTAACTGGATTAATTACGGCAGTAGCTTTAGTTTATCCAAGTAAAAAAATTAGCAGATGTTAAACTATCATTAATTTTGAAAAGATTTAAGGAACCAAGATTTGCTGCTGAGATAAGAAGAGAATATATAATAAAGTATGAAAATAAAGACGGCTTAAACTTGTCCTTAGAAAAACTTACGGAGATTTGTTTTGAGGCGATGATAGAAAGATCGTCAGAGATAGAAATGTAATTAAAAATCTGCATAAATCTTTTTTTCGATCTTACTTAAAGTTGATTTAATTTAAGTGTTATGTAAGACGGTTTTTCTATAAAGGAAACAATTCTTGCTTGAAAAATATTTAACCAGTAATAACGTAGAAAAAAGAAAAAGTATAAAATAAATCACTTAATAAAGTATTTCTGAAAAAAGGAATAGCCATTTGGTAGCAGTTAATTAAGCCGTTGATGTTTTTTATATACATTCCGCTTATCAGCCAAACACCAAAGTTAGTGATAATAAAAAATAAAGTTGAGGAAAAAATACTGACGGAGAAAATACTTAGAAATTTTTTATTGTTTTTAATAGATCTACCCAAAAGTGTGATTAATAAGTAACTTCCATAAACATAAATTATGGTTGAATGAAAACCCAAAAAGATATCAGAGATAAACATAGCAATAATTGGAAGAAAAAAAAGCTTTTTTATTTGGATAATGAGCGCCGACAAAAAGAGCCAGACCACCAATTGGAGCAAAATTAGGCGGATGGGGGATTAGTCTGGCGACAACAGCCAAAATAATAATTAAAAAATAAGAAATGAAAACTGGTTTATTTTTTAGTATGTGGCGATCTTCCATTCAATCTGATCATTTTCTTTTAACTGGTAACTACCAGCGCCAACCGTGGCCGGCTGACCATTAACAAAGAATGCCCAGTATTCTTTTTTCTTATTATCAGCCGCTCGGCCATTAATTTCAACCACAAAGGCGTTTTGTCCTTCACCATTGGCTTTAATTTTAGTGGTTTGTTTTAAAAGATCAAGGGCTGTTGATTGTGCGCTAATCTCCTGCTTAGAAAAAACCAAAGTTTCTTCCGGCGAAATGGAAATTTTTTGATAGACGGTGATTTGTTTAATAGTTGGCTGACTGGTTGATTTTGGTTGGGTAATAATATCTTTGGATGAAAGATAATATTTATTTAAAAGAATCACTCCAATTATTAAAATACAAGCAATAATAATTCCTGCGACTTTTTTCATAATCAAAGATTAAAGGATACAATGGTAGGCGCGGCGAGTGCGGCCGTCCACTCGCCGCGCCATCTTCGCTCGCCTGCCCGCCTCTGGCGGGGCCTTCGGTTTCGCTCACATTTTTTATTTTTTGCGCGCGCGATTTTGCTCGCCTTCGGCGAGCATTTAATTATTTCTTGGCACCCTCAACACTGCAACACAAACGTCATCTAACTTTGCGTGCTCCGCCTCCGTGCTCATAATATTAATTGCTTTCTGAGCTAAATCAGAAGCAAACCTTTGCAAGTTTGGTCTTTTTCTTCTGGAATCGTAAGCATCCCGAAATGCCTTACGCACTGCAAATGGCAAACCATGCCGTGTAATGTTATCAGATAATCCATCAGAAGCTGCAAAAAAAATATCGCCAGGCTGAACTTCTACAACTTTAATATCTATTTTTTTTGGATCATTTAACAAACCAACAGTTCTGTAAACAAGATTTCTATCTGGATGAGTAAAAGCTTCATCGGATGTTATTATTCCTTCGTCAACCAACCTTTGGACAACAGAATGATCAACCGTAAGTTGGTCAAGTTCCCCCGTTTCTGGTCTATATCTATAAATTCTTGAATCACCAACGTTTGCAGTTACCAAAAAACATCTTCGTCTGTCTGGCGACCAGCAGACTATTCCTACACTAATAGTGGTATCCACGTTGGGATTGCTCAAATCTTTTTGTAATTGTCTTATTTTCGCTGCTGCATCCGAAATTAACTGTTTAAGTAATTCTACCGCTTGATTAATTGTAGGCGGATTTTCTAGCTGTATTTCATCATACAGAATTTTTTGCATTATTTCTGCTGCTTGAGCGGAATCTTGACCGCCCGATCCAACTCCGTCCATTGCTGCAATAATGCCGCTTATACCATTACATAATACTCGAGCTACTGCTCTATCGGCGGTATATTGTTGATGATCGGGGTTTGCCCTTACTCTTGACGCTACTTCGATTGGCCCTATGCCAACAGGGCGGGCTTCCGGTCGCATTTGTTCCATAAATTGATCTGCCATATAATTCACCTCCTTACTTTTAAGAATAATTTCTAAAAAATACTTGAGAAAAGTATAGCAAATTATTTCGATTTTTGATATATTTATATTGAGCTCAAAAAACCAAGGGGATTTTTAATGCCTCGTTGGACAAGTCCTCTTGGATTTGAGCTCACCAACGAGGGCATTTAAGTTTGTGAATTGTTCTTTAAAATTTTTGCGTTTTTTTCTTTCTTTTTTACGGCGACTCTCGGCGAGTTTGAATTTTGCCTTTAGGACGTTCGTAACGGGCGGGGGTGTTGCGATGATCTCACCTTGCGAATCCGCAATTTTCAAAATGGTGAACGTTTTCGAAAAAATTCGAGAAGTAGGCCCATCTCAGTTTGAATTAAATTATAGTTATAGTGATGCTTTAAACGCTGCTGATCAAATTCAATTGTACAAATTAGTTGCTAGACAAATAGCGAGAAATATGAGTTTGACAGCTACTTTTTTACCCAAACCAGTATTGGTATTAATGGAAGTGGTATGCATACTAATTTTTCTATTGCCAAAAATGGAAAAAATTTGTTTTATGATAAAAAGGGAGTTAATTATCTATCTAATTTTGGTTGGAAGATAATAAAAAAAATATTAAGTTCAGCTAATGATATTTGTTTAATTTTAAACAGTTCAGTTAATGCTTATAGAAGGTTGGATCCTCATTTTGAGGCGCCTAATGAAATTAAAGTATCTCCAACCGATAGAGGAGCAATGATAAGAATTCCTATTTTTAATGAAAAATCAGCTAGAATTGAGATAAGAAGTGTTGGTCCGGATGCTAATCCTTATTTGCTTTTTTACACAATAATAAGAACTGCCTTAGAAGGTAAGATTATAGAACAAGATAAAAATAAAAGATTTAGAACTAGTTTTTTACCATCAACAATATATGGGGCAGTTAATCATTTCAAAAGCAGTGATTTTATTTCAAAAATTTTAGGTGAAGAATTAAAAAGAAAATATTTAGATTTAAAACAAAACGTTGCTAATCGGAGTCCAGCTGATTTAGGAATTAGAGTGAAAAATGGAGAAGTTTGGTATCACCATGAAGTTTATAATCAAATTATTTGGAATTATTTTTAATATAGATTATAGATTTATGTCAAATCTATATATGATAGTTTTATTACGATTTAGTTTTTTGATCTAACAAATTTTAATCGATTTTAACTAATTTAACTGATTTGAATGATTTAATTAATTTAGGTTAATTGAATTAGATTATTTTAATATTAATATTTAGGAGTTAAAGTTTAGAAGTCTGATTTTTAAATTTTAATGGTAGATGTTTGATATTCTACTTTTCACGTTTCATGCTTGCTCTGAATCATATTCTATTCTCATTCAGAGTTTTATGTTTTATTAATAAACTTTTGGTTGTATTTAATATTTTTACTATTTTCCTCAAATTTTAATTTTTGATAATTTTTAGATTATTCCAACAGTCTGATGCCATATCTTATAATAAATCAACCGAGTCGGTTATACTAAATGGTTGATTACTATTTTTTTGATGTTTGATGTATTATAATATACTTTTAACTATTGCCGAGGTAGCCAAGGTGGTCACGGCGCGTGTCTGAAAAACATGAGATGGCAGTTCGACTCTGCCCCTCGGCACTTATGAGTAATTGTATTTTTTGCAAAATTGTTAAAGGTGAATTACCTTGTTATAAGGTCTATGAAGATGAAGACTTTTTAGGATTTTTAGATATTTATCCAGTTGTTAAAGGGCATACTTTATTAATTCCAAAAACTCATTATCGCTGGACTTATGATGTGCCGAGTTTTGGAGATTATTGGCAAGTGGTTTTAGAAATTACCAAAGCCATTCAAAAAGTTTTAAAACCTAATTGGATAAGTTATGGCACTCATGGTTTGATTCCTCATGCTCATATTCATATTTTGCCTCGAGAGGGTGAGCCGGGTAATCAACCAATCTTTCCCACAGAAAAACTTCAATTTACAGAAAACGAAATGAAAGAAATTGCTGAAAGTATATTAAAAGAAACTATTAAAAAATGAATTATCCAAATCGCAATCAATTTCTTCAAGCTTTAAAAAATCAGATTGAAGAAAATATCCTTCATCATTGTTTAGCAGTTGAGTCTTGTATGGGAGCGATTTTTGATTATTTAAAAACTAATAATCAGTTAACGGAAGTTGATTTAAAAAAAGAGGATTGGCTTTTGGCAGGATTAATTCATGATATTGATTATTCAGGGGAATATAAGGCTTTTCATCCCAATAGAACCTTAGAGGTTTTAGCTAGGTACGATTTGACTATTACCCAAAAAGTTCATAATATTATTAGAGCTCATGCGCCAGAAAAAACAGGCTATCAACCAAAAAATAAATCTGAATGGTCGCTTTTTTGTGCTGATAGTTTAACTGGATTAATTACGGCAGTAGCTTTAGTTTATCCAAGTAAAAAAATTGCAGACGTGAAATTAAAATCAGTATTAAAAAAGTTTAAAGAACCAAAGTTTGCTGCCTCAACTAGAAGAGAAGAAATTAAAAGGTGTGAAAATCCTCAGGGATTAAACATACCTTTGGAAAAGTTTATTGAAATCTGTCTGGAGGCGATGAAAAAAATCTAACATTAAAATACAAATCCTAAATCCTAAATACCAAATCACAAATAAAATTCAAAATTCAAAATTAAAAATTAAACCATATACCGAATTTATTTCTGATACATGGTAAAAATTAGAAATTGAATATAAATTAGAAATCTAACCATGGACTGATTATCAACTTAACCCCAATTTATCTTTAATTTATAAAAATAAAATGAAAGTTGCTGATAAACAAAAAGAGATAAAAAA
>DAIQPK010000034.1:0-7628 GCA_036787375.1 Patescibacteria group bacterium | reverse complement strand
TTCTCAGCAGGTCTGTCCTCAGTGAATTATTTTGTGATTTGGAGTTTAGGATTTAGGTTTTTTTTAGTTTGGTAATTATTGATAAATGCTTTAATAAGATGTAACAAAACAAATTATCTTGAGTTGAGGTAATCTAAGAGTTTATTTATTTGAACTTCTTTTTGCTCACCAGTTTTCATATTTTTAATCTTAACAAGATTTTTTTCTTTTTCTTCAGGGCCAATAATAATTACATAAGGAATACCTTTTTTATCAGCGTATTTAAGTTGTTTTTCTAATTTTGCCTGCGAATTAAGATAAATTTCAGTATTAATATTATTTTTTCTTAAAAGATTAGTTATTGTTAATGATTGATTAAAGAGTTTTTGAGAAAAAATCGTTACTAAAACTTGCGTGTTAGTTTTTTTTATTTTAATAAGATTTAAAGATTTAATTGCCTCAATAATTCTGTCAAAACCAAAAGCAAAACCAACCGCAGGTATATCTTGACCAGTAAATTGACCAATTAATTGATCATAACGACCACCACCTCCTAATGAACCAACTTGATAATTATTGGTAACAACTTCAAAGATAGTACTTGTATAATAATCTAGTCCTCGAGCTAAAGTGGGCGAAAAAATATAGTCCTTATTTTCTTGAAATCCTGATTTTTTTAACTCCTGAAAAATTTTTTTTAAAGTTTCTGTTGGTTTTGATTTTTTCAAACTAGTTAATAGTTGTTTGGCTTGAGTTTCAGTTAGTCCCTTATTGATGAGTTCTTTGATAACTTCTTCTTGACCAATTTTTTCTAATTTATCAATTGAGACAATCAAAGTTGAAGAAATATTTTTAAAGATTTCCCGATCATTAATTAACATTTTTATATTTTTAAAACCAAGCTTTTTTAAAACAGTTAAAGTTAAGATAATAATTTCTACATCAGCAAAAAAACTTTCACTGCCAACAATATCAATATCACATTGATAAAACTCTCGATAGCGGCCTTTTTGAGGATTTTCAGCTCGCCAAACTGGTTGAATTTGATATCTTTTGAATGGTTTGACAAGATTTTGATATTGAGCTGCTAATCGGGCTAAAGGAACTGTCTGGTCATATCTTAGGCCAATTCGTCTTTTTCCTTTGTCTTGGAAAAGATATAAAAGCTTATTATTTTCTTCTCCGTATTTATTAAGAAGAGTTTCTTCATATTCTAAAGCTGGAGTTTCTATAGGATCAAAACCATAACTTTGAAAAATTTTTTTAATTTTTTCAATAACAGTTTCTCTTAATATCTGATCTTCAGGTAAAAAATCACGAAAACCTTTAAGAGTTTTAGGAATGAGATAGTTTTTTTTCATAAAACCAATTATACACCATAAAAAATGATTTATTTAGAGGCCTCTAATGTTGCGCTTAGATTGATGATTTTTTTCTCACGCCAAATTTTTAGAGAGACAGTTTCACCAACTTTTTTTTCTAAGATAAGTTTAGCTAAGGTTTGATCATCATCACCAATTAATTTTTTTCCATCAAACTCAATAATAATATCTTCTTCTTCAATACCGGCTTTTTCTGCGGGTGAGCTTTTAACCACCTCGACAATATAAGCACCTTCAACAACATTGTTTAATAAGGCTGTTTGTTTATCAATCATTTTGTATCTGACTCCTAAAAATGGTTTTTCAAAGCTTCCTCCTCGTTTATTAAAGTTATCAATTAAGTCTTTAACAATATTTACTGGTAAAGCAAAACCAATGTTTTGACCTTCGGAAGCAATGGCAGTATTAACGCCAATGACTTCTCCTTTTGAGTTAAGTAAGGGGCCTCCAGAATTACCTGGATTAATAGCGGCATCAGTTTGGATAACATTATCTAATTTTTCGACAAATCCCTCAAAAGGACTACCAGCAGTGATACCTCTTCCTAAACCAGAGATAATTCCTGAGGTGACGGTATTGGTAAACTCACCTAAAGGTGTGCCAATGGCAATTACTAACTGGCCAAGTTTTAAATTATTAGAGTCACCAAGTTTTAAAGCTTTTAATTTATTTATTCCGGGATTAATTTTTATAATTGCTAAATCATTTAAGGGATCACGATAGATTTTTTCAACATTAAATTTTTTTTTATCATAAGTGAATACTTGATATTCAGCTTCTTCTTCAGAAACAACATGTTTGTTAGTAATAACTAAACCATCTTCAGAAATGATAAAACCACTACCAATATTTTTTTCAACATTTTCTTTTCTACCAGGAATTCTTCTAAAAGGAGAAAAAGGATTGAATGGATCAATTGTAAAAAAGTCACCGCTTGAAATGGTAGTTTTAACTCCTACAGTAACAACTGAAGGAAGTGATTCTTCAATAACTTTAGTAACAACTGATTCTTCATAGACAACTATTTGTTTCTCTTTTTCAACAGGTTTTGAGCTAATTTTTTCAAGAACATTTTTATTTTTTGGTAGATATTTAAATAAATCTAAGTAATGGCCAATACCGATAACTATTAAAAGAAATATTATTAAAGAGATAATTTTTTTCATATTTTTTTTTAAAAAAGAAAACTGAAAATAATCTGAAAATTTTAACGATTAACAGCTATTTTTATTTTAATAAAATTTCAATAGCTTTATCAAGCTGACTGTCATTTTCTCTGTTTAAGGTATTTCCTTCTTCTATTATATTTTCTACTTTAACATCAGGTTCAATTCCTTTGTTGTTGATCCAATCTCCATTAGGAAGAACCCATTTAGCAATTGTTACATGTAAACCAGCGCCATTTTTTAGATCGATTGCTTCTTGGATAGAGCCTTTTCCGAAAGATTTTTGACCAATAATCTTGGCTCTTTTATAGTCTCTTAAAGCACCAGCTAATATTTCTGATGCTGAAGCAGAACCCTCATTAATAAGAACTACTAGAGGGATATCTAATAGTTGACCATTTTTTAACACTTTGTACTCTTTGATTGAGTTGGTTGATTCTTGTTTAACTACTAGTTTATATAAAGGTAAAAATTCAGATGCAAGATAAATCGAGCTTTCCAAATAACCACCGGGATTATTTCTTAAATCTAAAATCATTCCTTTAATCTTTTTTTTATCCCATTGATTTTTAATTTCAGAAACCGCTTTGTTCCACTCATCATTAGTATTTTCACCGAATTGATTTATTTTTAAAATCGCTAAATTTTTTTCATAAGATAGTTCAATTGAAGGAATTGAGATTTCATCACGAGTAATTTTTAGGTTGATTTCTTTATCTCTTCTTAAGAGAGTTAATTTTACTTTAGTTCCTTTAGGCCCGCGAATTTTTGAAACCGTTTCATTTAAGGTCCAATCTTTTGTTGATTTTTCATCAACTTTTAAAATAAGATCTCCAGCTTTAACACCAGCTTTTTCCGCTGGTGAATTTTTTAAAGGAGCAATAACAACTACTTGATTATTTTTTAATCCAAGTTGAGCACCAATTCCCTCAAACTTTCCTTGAAGATCTTTTTTTGATTGTTGATTTTCTTCGGGAGTGAGAAAAAAAGTATAAGGATCATTAAGTGAAGCAACTAAACCTTTTATTGCTCCGTAATACATTTTCTCAATATCTAGTTTTTTCTTTTCAACGTATTTTTTTTCAATTTCATTCCAAACATCCCAAAAAAGATCAAAATTGGCGATGTTTTGATTGTTGGTCAATTTAAGAAGAATATTTTTAGATTTATTTTCACCCAAACGATAACCAAAACCAAATACACTGATTAAAATTGCTAAAATAAAAATAAAGTTTATTAACCGAATTTTAAATTGATTATCATGTTTTTTCATGAATAAAAATAGATAGTGCCAGAAAATGATAACACAGTGCAATAAGGTAATTTTTTGTCGATTACTTTTTTAAAATCATTTTCATTTTTAAAATATGCAAAATTAATATTTTTTTCTTCTTCTAACTTTTCTAAACAAACAATTCCTTTAGCGTTTAAAACAAAAATTTTTGTGAGGTTGTAAGAATCGATTTTTTGACAGACAATGATTTTGTTAGCTACTTGAGAATAAGTATAGGAAAAATTTTCTAAATAGAAGGTTTCTCCACCAAAGTTATTTTGTGATTCACGAGCTTGGTATTGATGAAGATTTTTGACTTTTATAAGAAGATTATCTTTTTCAATTTTTTCTACTTCACCTCTTAAAGCAGAGGTTAAAGTTTGAGTTTTTTCTGATAAAAAACTTAAAATAATTGTGCCTTTTTCATGATTAATCTCTTTGATTATTCCCGAATGAGAAGCATAGATTTTTTTATGAGTAAAAAATCCAGATTTTTCTGCTAAGACCTCATTTTTTTCTACTTTTTCACCAACAAGTTTTTTTAAATAATGAAAAATATTTTCTGGTTTAATATCTAATTCTTGGGCAATATTAATAGTTATTTCTTCGTTAGTTTCACTTGTATAAATTGGATCATTAAAATCAATAAAGTCTCCTTTTTTGATTAAGAGTCTGCTTTGATTATGGATAGGATAATTAATCGTCATTTAATCATTATAGATAAAAAAATAGTTAGCGTAAACTCTGATAAGAAACATAAGGAATCAAAGCTAAAAATCGAGCATATTTTACTTGTTTTGTTAACATTCTTTGATGTTTAGCACAAAGACCAGTTTTTTCTCGACTTAAAATTTTTTTTCTTGGTGATAAAAATTTTTCTAAATTATCAATATCTTTAAAATTAGGTTCGACTTTATATTGACAAAAAAAACATTTCATAATTTTAATTAATTTTTAATTTAAAATGGAATATCTTCTGGATTAATATTTTCAGACTGGTTATTTTCTTGACTCACTTCTTCTTTAGATGTTGCTAATTTTTCATTGATTGGAGGAGGAATTTCTTCATCAGAGGGCTCTTCTTGAGAAACGTCTTTTTTTAAATTTTGATGGTTATTTTGAGTTTTGTTTTCATCAGTAATTGGTTTTTTTCCATCATTGAAAACGATAAAATCATCAAGAACAATTTCAGTGATTGATCGTTGTTGACCATCTTTACCAGTAAAGGTACGATAAGTGAGTCGACCTTCAAGATAGACTTTTCTTCCTTTGGTTAATAATTTAGCGCAAAGTTCAGCTAATTTTTGCCAGGCAACAATTCGATGATACTGGACCTCATCTTTTGTTTGACCATCAGCAGTTATCCAATTTCTATTGGTGGCAATACCGAAATTACAGATAGCGGTTCCTGAAGGAGTATATTTTAGTTCAGGATCACGGGTTAAATTACCAATTAAAATCACTCGATTTAAAGATCTACTTGCCATATTTAAAATTAATTATTAACTAATAATAAATACCTTAATAGTTTAGTTTCAAAATTAAGTTTTCTTTTTAACTCAAGAGTTTTCTTTGGCTCAATTTCAATAAAATAATTAAAATAATAAGCTCGACGATTTTTTTTAATAGGATAAGCAAGGGTTTTTTCGCCCCAGTTTTCAGTTTTTATAATTTTTCCAAAATTATCAACGATTTTTTTAATGGTTTCTTTCTCTTCTTCTTTTCTAAGAAGAAAGACTAATTGATAATTCATAATCTGTAATATAATACTAATTATGAAAGAAAAAATCAATAGAAAGTTTGTCAAATTTTTAAAGATTATTATTGGTTTTTTTTTAATAGGATTGCTAGTTTATACTCGATTTGTTGGTTTGAATTGGGGTCTTCCCTACCCAATGCATCCTGATGAGAGAAATATGGCAGTAGCAGTCGGGCAATTAAAATGCGAGATTCCAAAAATAAATTTTAATTTACCTAAATCATTATTTGAAAATTGGTCATCAATTGAAAACTGGTTTCAATTTAAAGGAGTTTTTCAGTTAAAAGATTGTTTTAATCCCCATTTTTATGCTTATGGTCAGTTTCCTCTTTATTTATCTTATGTTTTAATTTTGATAATCAAGTTTTTTGATGGAGATTTAGCTTATCCAATTAGTTTTCAAGAAGCAGTAATTAGTTTAAGACTTATTTCAGTTATTTCTTCATTACTGACTGGATTAATAATGTTTAAAATTATCAACCTATTTTTAAATGAGAAGAAAAATCATTTTTTTATTAAGAGTTTGTTATTTTTAATAATAATTTTTTCTCCATACGCAATTCAATTTTCTCATTTTGGAACAACCGAGTCTTTATTAATGTTATTTTATTCATTAATAGTTTATTTAACATTGAATTTTAGTTTAAAAAAGATTAGTGTTTTAAATTATGTTATTGGTTTATCAATTTTTTCGGGATTGTCTTTGGCAACTAAGGTTTCTTCATTAATTTTTTTTATAGTTCCTTTATTGGTTTTAATCACTCAGAACTATCGATTTAAAAGACTATATTCATTTTTAACAAAGATTTTTGATGTCTTTATTTATTTATTTTTAAGTGGAATAATTTTTATTATTTTTTCTCCTCATAATTTAATTAATTTTCAAGACTTCTTATCAGCAATTAATTATGAAAAAGATGTTGCTTTAGGAAAATACATTGTTTTTTATACTCATCAGTTTATTGAGACGGTTCCAGTTTTGTTCCAAGTTGAAAAGATTTTTCCTTATGCGTTAGGGATGATGGTTTTTTTCTTGTTTATATTAGGTTTTTTCTTTTTAAACTGGAAAGATAAAAAAAATAATCTATTAAGAACGTTTTTTTTAATTTATTTTTTACCTAATGCTTTTGTTTTTGCTAAATGGACAAGATTTATGGCGATAGTTTTTCCAATAATGACAATATTGGCAATTTTATGGTTGATAAGAATAAAAATTATAACTATTGTAAAAATTATAATTGTTGTATTATCCGTTTTGCCGGGAATAAATTATCTTAAGGTTTATTATCAACCAGATATTCGTTTTCAAGCTAGTGATTGGATATTTAAAAACATTCCAGAAAACTCTTATGTTCTTTCAGAGACAGCTAATGTAGTTGATATTCCGATAATAAATCAAAAATCAAGAATTAAAAATCAAAATGATATTTATAAAAATTATCAAATAGTTTCTTTTAATTTTTATGATTTAGATGAGAATGTTTTTTTACAGGAAGAGTTAAAAAATCATTTAGAAAAAGCTGATTATATTTTTGTTCCTTCAAGAAGAATTTTTATTAATCATTATTGTGATGAAAAATTAAAAATTAAAAATTCAAAATTAAAAATTTTTTTTCCTGATAAATGTCAAGAATTAAAAAAAAGATATCCATTACTAAACCAATATTATAATGATTTATTTTCTGGAAGATTAGGATTTAAAAAAGTAGCTGAATTTGATGTTGGATTAGGTGATGAGATGGCTGAAGAGACGTGGACAGTTTTTGATCATCCAGTAATTAGAATATACAAAAAAACCTGACTTTGCCACCTAGTCTAACCGCCCCGGTTTGCTTATTATAAGCTATGTACTAATAAAAATCCTAAACTCTAAATACTAGATTACAAATTAAAATGAAAAGTTTTATTAAGGACAGACCTGCTGAGAAGACAGTCTATCTTTGCCCTATAACTCGCAAACACGTAACTCGCAAACACACAATTCGTAAACACATAAACCCATTCAAGCTTTATGTTTTATCTTTCATATTTTATGTTTTACTTTCCATATCTACCATGAATCGAATTCT
>DAIQPK010000033.1:0-7675 GCA_036787375.1 Patescibacteria group bacterium | reverse complement strand
CTATTTTCATTTAAATTATCAGAATAAACCATCTGAAAATTTTTATCTTCTTTTAATCTTTGATAAAACTTAACTGGCAATCCACCTTTGTCAATATCACCTATCTCTGGACGATATATAATTACATAATCAGAATTTTTATAATCATTAATCTGTTTTATAATATCTTTTTCTGTATAACCCATTTGACCAAAAGCTGGATCATATAAAAAATTATGATAATATTTTCGATTAGTAAAAAACGGTGCCAATTTTGGTGTTGTCGATAGTTTGATATTTTCATCTTTTAATTTTTCTCTCCATAATTTAATTGACTGATAATTTATTGGATTAATTTCTTTAAACTTTACCGGTTGTTTAACAAAAAAATAGGGAAGAGGATTATATAAATAAATAGAATAGATATTTAATAACAAAAAAATTATAAAAAACATTTTTTTAGTTAACTGATTTTTAATAACTTTATCAAAATTTTTATAACCATAAATTAATGAGTAAAAAACGAAAACAATAATTATTGCTTGGTAATGAAAATAAATTGCTCGCTGATTATTATTTAAACTAAAAGTATTGATTGCCCACTCTGGTAAAGCAATTAATAATTGATAAGGAGCAAAAAAACTATAAAGATTTCCTAATAATATTTTTTTTGTATATTCAATTCCATTAAAAATAATATCTTTATAACGCAAATGTAAATCACTAAAATAATGACTAGCAAAATGGTCTTCTCCTCGAAAATAGGGAATAATAAAATAAACCGTTGAAATAAAAAAAATCGAACCTAAAAAAAATGTTGTTAAGCCAACTTTTTTTTCTTTTTTTATAAAAAAAACATATAAACCTAAAAACATTATTATTAATCCAATATGTTCTTTAGTTAGTAAACTTAAAAATATAAAAAAATAAAACCAAAAAAAATTTTTTATCTCTAAAAAATATAAACTAAATATTAAAAATGTCGTTGCTAAAGTAACGGCATGAAAATCAAAAAGGATTTGTCTTTGAACGGGAAAATATAATAAATATAAAATTGAAAATAATAAACTAATATTAGGTTTTTTAATTATTATTTGACTTAATAAATAAATACCTAAAGCTCCTAAACCAACAATAACCACCTGTCCAATAAGTAAAACTTCAAAACTAGGAAAAAACCAGTAAAAAGGAGCAAAAATTGCCAAAATAGGATCAAAGTGAATTGCTAGTCGTGACATATTTCTCATAAAATCTTGATTAGTCATCTCTAAAAATCTTCCCTTAGAGGTGTTATAAACCACTTGATCCATAATTCCTAAATCGTAATAATAAGAATTTAAAGTATAAACTCTTTTTATTGCCAAAAAAGAAAAAACAATTATAAAAATCAAAACTATACCCAAAAGAAGGATAAACTTGTCAGAAAGACGGACCTTATTTATTTCCTGAGTGATATTTTTCATGAATCTCTTTAAGTCTTTGATTAGTAACATGAGTATAAATCTGAGTGGTGGAAATATTTTTATGTCCTAACATTTCCTGAACACTACGTAAATCGGCTCCGTGAGATAATAAATCGGTCGCAAATGAATGTCTTAACACGTGTGGTCCTATCCTATGAACTAATCCTGATTTTTTTCTGTATTTTTCAATTAATCTTTCTACTGATCTTACTGACAATCTTAGTTTTTCATCAGTTAATTCTTGTTTTGGTTTTGGACCTGAATAACGAATAAAAACCGGCCGGTATGGATCTTTTCTTGAGTCTAAATATTTTTTTAACCAGTCTTTAGCTTTTTTAGACAAAAAAACCACTCTTGCCTTACCTCCTTTTCCAATCACTCCAAACTCTCCTAACTCAATATTGATTTGATCACGATTTAAAGATATCAACTCAGAAACCCGCAAGCCTGTTGAAAACAAGACTTCTAAAATCGTTCGATCTCTTAAACCAGTTTTCTCATTTAAATCAACTGCTTTAAATAGTTTTTCTCTTTCATCCTCAGTTAAAAACTTAATGTTTCTATCTCTGACTTTTCCTAAATCAATGATTTCAGGAGAAACTACTTTTAATTTTTGTCTAATTAAGAACTTAAAAAAACTTCTTAAAGCTACTAAAAAATAGTTTTGAGTTTGTCTTTTTAATTGACCTTTATAAGGATTTTTATAATAATGAGAAATATATAATCTAAACTCTCTGATAACATTTTCATCAATTTTTTCCACATTAAAACTATCAATAGATTGGTTTAATTTTTTTAATTTTTTTCTTAACCAGTTTTCAAAAAAAATTAGATAATATCCATACATTCTAACGGTTTTTAGAGATAAATTTTTATCCAACTCACAATATTCTAAAAATCTTAAAATGGCTTCTTTTAAAATCATATTATGAATTATAAAAAAATCTTTAATTAATTTAAATGTTTACATAAATCATACAAATACTCAAAATGCATCGCATCTATTGTTCCTCCAAATATTGATTTATATCTTCCTCCCCAGCGAAAACCATAAGACTCAAAGGCATCAACAATCTCAATCGGCATAGTAAAATTTTCACAACCATTACAGTTTTCTTCCCAATTAATATCAACAGCGATTCCAAAAGAATGAGTTGACAAAACACAGCCCGATGAGCAAAGATCATTCTTTCCAGAGGTAGAAGCATTAACATTACATCTAAACACATAAGCACCTATAGTATTAATTCGATAATCTTTAAAGTCTTTTAATTTATCAGCTACCGCTTTAAAAGCTGGATAGGCTTTTTTATGAACAGTAATTGTTTTTCCTAAAATAGAAACTGAAGTAAGATTTTTCTCCACTTCAGCTCTAACAAGTGAATAACAATTTGTCTTAGGTGCGTTGTTTGCATAATATTCAATAAAATTATCAGGATTATAACATAAATGAGCTATTTTTGGATTATAATAAGATTGGCTTAAAGGATTAGAAATATAAATTGCTCCACCAGGATTATAAATTGGTGTTGGAGTTAAAATAATTTTTAATGTTGGTGCTAAAGTTGGTATCATTAAAGTTGGCTTAAGAATATCAGTAGGTGTTGGAGTTAAAATAGTTAATGTTGGTTGATAAAAATAAATCGTAGAGGTTGGCATTAAAGTTGGTATTAAAGTTGGAAATATTAATGTTGGTCTAACAATATTAGTAGGCGTTGGAGTTAAAACTATTTCTTTGAAATCTTTATAATAAAAATTATGATCTTCAACTCTATTATAATCAAAAATTTGATTATAATTTATTTTTTCTCTTACAAAAAATTTATATGATAAGTTATTTTTGAAAATAATTAAATTATTTCGAAAATTTTTTATTAAATAATTAATTTTAAAAGAATTTATTCTTGGCGTTCCTTCAAAAAAAAAGAGAAAGTTTAAAATAATTGTTATTAAAAAAGATAAAATTATTGAAAAAAAAATGAAAAATTTTTTTTTAATTTTTTCTAAAAAATTCATATTTTATTTACTTATTATATTTTATAATAATACACTATATATAATATAATTTCTTAATAAAAGAGAGAAAAATTCAATATTCAAAATGAATAAACAAAGTTTAATTAAATCTATCTCCACTGACAGTATTGGTTGGCAGGGAAGTATTAGCCAATTTTTAGAAATTTACCAACCATATTTTCTAAATAATACTTTTAACGGTGTTGAAATTATCCCTTTTAAACCTTTAAAAAAAACTAAAAAAATTATTGATAGATTATTAAATTTTGGCATAAAAAACTTATCTTTTCATGGTCAGACTGGCGGAGAAAAATATCTTTCATTTTTAAAAAAAATTAGCCTCTACTTTGTTAACCTTAATCTTCTTCAACCAAAAATCCTTCTAGAAAATTTTTCAAATTACCCAATACTTTTTCACCAGCCTTTTTTAGAAAATAATAAAATCATTAACTTAATTATTAAAAATCCGCCTAAAAAATTATTAATTGAAAATCATCAACGAGGAATTAAAGGATTAAAAAAAACTATCAAAACGATTGATTTATTAAGAAAAAATCAAGTTAACTGTTTTGGATTAATTGATGTCTATCATTTTGTTGTTGATAAAAAAATAAAAACTATAATTGAGGACTGGGAAAAAAATATCTTAACAATTAAAAAATATTTGCTTTTAAAAGATAAAAATAATCAACCATATTTTAATGCTATTCATTTTCCTATTGGTACTCGACTTAATGACTCTTTACCAATTGATTATTTATCAGTTAATCAACTAAAATTTTTTGCTAAAAATATTATTCCTTATATCAACCAGCTAACAATTGAAAATCAACAACAATACTTTGGTTTAATCTATCCATTAAGTTTAAAAAAAATTAAAAAAAGAAATCAGATTATTTTTTCTCGCCTTAAAGAAACTGGTATCCTTTAAAAAAATTTGATATTTTAAGAATATGAAATGGTTTTTTTTATTTTTATTATTTTTTTTAATTGCTTATCCTGTAAAGGCTGTTTGTCCTTTATGCACAATAGCGATTGCCTCCGGAGTAGGTTTGTCGAGATATTTAGGTATTGATGATCTAATTTCTGGAATTTGGATTGGTGGATTAATAGCTTCTTTAATTTTATCAATTAATAATTGGATTAGAAATAAACCATTTAAATTTAAAAATCTAGATGTTTTATCAACAATTATTATCTCTTTTTTGACAATTTTTATTCTTTATCAACAACAACTAATTGATATTCCGGAAAATACTCTACTGGGGGTCGATAAATTATTATTAGGAATTATTATTGGAGTTTTAATTTTATTTTTTTCTTATTTTTTTGATAATTTTTTAAGATTTTTAAATAATAACAAAGTTTATTTTTACTATCAAAAAATCATTATTCCTTTAGTTTTTCTCAGTTTAATTAGCATAATTTTTTATGTTATATTAAAATTAATATGAATAGCCAAAATAAAATCGATTAATTTATAAAAAAACTTCAGTCAATAAAAAAAGACAATCCTTTTGACTTAAGTTCTCTGGAAGACTTAGCAGTTGTGATAATGAATCTTATCTCAATTGAAGAACATCTTTTTTTTACTTGGGCAAAAACTAATGATGATAAATATCTTGATTGTTTAGATGGAATTAGGAAAATTAGGATTGAGTTATTAAAAAAAATAATTAAAAATTATCAAGGCGAAATCTGGTGTGTTAGTAAACACTTACTTGCCTCATCAATGAGATTAATGGAAACAGGAACAAAGTATTTAAAAGAAGGGAATAGGGAAGAGGCAAAAACTATGTTTATGAGATCTTATGAAGTTTTTAATTTATTTTTAAGTTTAGTTTTAGATAATAAAAATAATAGTCAAACTTTAAAACCACCGGCGATGACTAAAAAAACTGAAAAAGAAGAGTCAATTTTAAACAAACTCTCTCAATTTATTAAATCTGCAGTTGACTGTTGTAAAGAATAATCCTTGAGGATTTGATAAAATAGTTATTGTTTTTAAGTATTCTTAATTAATTGGAGAGGTGGCAGAGTGGACGAATGCACACGCTTGGAGAGCGTGCATCGCCGAAAGGTGATCGTGGGTTCGAATCCCACCCTCTCCGCCAAATTTTACATTTAGCGAAATTGAAAGATGTTACCTCGACGGAAAACACCTCTATTTAAAAAAACTTAATTCTTAAATTTTAAATCTATCAAAATTATTAAAAGTTTGTAATATTTGTTAAAACAATACAGCTTTTTTATCGTTTAATGACTGATTTTTTTAATGTAATTAATTTTGTTTATTTATGTTTATTTATTTTCAAAATTTTTAATTCAAAAAAAATAATTTTAAAAATATGTTATAATTTTTTTTATGAAAATTGGAATTTTTTATGCTACTTATTCAGGTAGTACCCAAACCGCCTCAGAATACTTAAAACAAGAACTAGAAAAATTAGGCCATCAAGTTAATCTAAAAATGATCAGTGAGATTAATTTTGAAGATATCTTATCTTATGATTTAAGAATTTTTGCCTCGCCTTCATGGGATTATGAAGGAAAAGAAGGTCAACCTCATCAAGACTTTTTTACTTTTATGAATAACTGTCAAAATAAATCTTTTGAAAATAAATCTTTTACCATTATGGGCTTGGGCGACTCTTCATATACTCATTTTTGTGGCGCTGTTGATGTCTTAGAAGAGTTTATTAAATCTCATCAAGGAATAATAAAAACTTCACCTTTAAAAATCGACGGTTATCTTTTCGATACCGATAAAAATAATCAATTAATCAGTAATTGGGCAAAACAAATAGGAAAATAAAAATGATTAATCTTTCTTCAAAAACAAAAATTATTGCCACCGTTGGTCCAAGTTGCGATAGGGAAGAAGTTTTGGAAAAAATGATCTTTGCTGGAGCAAGAATTTTCCGTTTTAATAGCAAACACAATACTTTAGATTGGCATCAGGAAAAAATTAATTTAATAAAAAAACTATCAAAAAAATTAGAGATGGTTTTAACCACTTTAATTGATCTTCAAGGATCAGAAATTAGAATTGGTCATTTTGATAAAGAAAAAGAAACCTTTGAAAAAAATGAGATTGTCTATTTTGCTTCAAAAAAAATTAATAACTTAAAAACAATAATTTTAGATGAAAAGATTTTAGAAAAAATTAACTCGGGACAAAAAATTTTTATTGCTGATGGCAATTTAGAATTTGAAGTTATTGATAAAAATGATAAAGTTTTAAAAACTAAAGTGATTGAAGGCGGAGAAATTTCCGGAAATAAAAATACTTGTTTTCCTGGTCTTAAATTAAATCTTCAATCAATCACAGAAAAAGATAAGCTATTTATAGATTTGGCAGTTAAAACTAATGTTGATTATCTAGCTTTGTCTTTTGTAAGAACAAAGAATGATATTTTAGATCTAAAGAATATCTTAAAGAAAAACTCATCTAAAATAAAAATAATTTCTAAAATCGAAACTCAAGAAGCAATCGAAAATATTGATGAAATAATTAAGTACTCAGATGCAATTATGGTTGCCCGAGGTGATTTAGGAGTTCAACTACCAATAGAAAAAGTTCCTTTTTATCAAAAATTAATCATTAAAAAATGTCTTGATCAAGGAAAACCAGTTATTACTGCCACCCAAATGCTTGAATCAATGATAGAAAATAAAAGACCAACTCGGGCAGAAGTTAGTGATATTGCTAATGCTATTTATGATGGTACCTCGGCAATTATGCTCTCAGGTGAAACAGCAAACGGCAGATATCCCATCAAAGCTGTAGAAACTATGAATAAAGTCGCTAACTTTATAGAAAAAAACCATCTTTTTATTTTTAATTCAAAAACCAATCCTAATAATCTAACCGAACAAATTGTTTATGCTGCTTATAAACTAGTTGAAGATAATTTAACAAATATCAAAGCAATTGTTGTTTTTACAGAAACTGGAAAAACTGTTCATTTAATCTCAAAATATAAACCATCTTTATCAATTTATACTTTTACCCAAAAAGAAAACATAAAAAGTCAGATAAATCTTCTTTGGGGAGTATATCCATTTTTTTTAACAGAAAAAACTAAAATTGTTCCCGTTCAGAAAGCTTTAATTTTTCTAAAAGAAAAAAAATTTTTAAATAAAGGAGACAAAGTAATTGCTATTTATGGAGATCATTACGGTAAACCCGGAAATACTAACACCATAAAAATTGA
>DAIQPK010000032.1:0-7800 GCA_036787375.1 Patescibacteria group bacterium | reverse complement strand
GTCAAAGAGTTCCTGAAAATTTAATTCTGCCACTCCTACAACCGACTCGGTTATCATAACTTTGGCATAAATTATAGATTGTTATAATAATCTAAAAATACACAAGAAATAAAATATTGACTAAAATGATATAAGTGTTAAATATAGTCAACAGTTAAATCAGTTATAATCAGTTGAATCGGTTGAATTGGTAATCAGTCAAAATTAGTTGGAATCAGACTCTTATGCCAAGTCGTGGGTGAACCTGACAAGTTCAGTAACTCAACTAGAATGAATTTTGTATTTTAATGTTTGATGTTTGATTTTCTACGTTTCACGTTTTACGTTTTATGTTTTATAATATAGTTTAAGGAGGAGTCGCCTAGAGGCCGATGGCAGCGGTTTGCTAAACCGCGTCCCCTAAACCGGGACACGTGGGTTCGAATCCCACCTCCTCCGCTTAACAAGCCTCTCCCACCAACCTTCCCTTTTTTAAATCCATAACTTTAACCGGATAAATCTCTCCAAACTGAAGTTTTTTAGAATAAGGAATTAAAATCGGTAGTTGATTATCTAATAATCCATGACAAAAATCACCCTCTCTTTTATTTAAAATTAACACTTTTGACTCCCGACCTAAGTTTTTTTCTAAAAACTGAAAATATTTTTTCCTTCCTAACTCAATTAACGCATTTGATCTTTTTTCTTTTGTTTTTTCATCTGGCTCTTTAAGTTTTTTTGCCATAAAATAAGCTTGGGTTTTGGTTCTTTTGGAAAATCTAAATACATGAAATTTATCAATTGGAGTAATTTTTAAAAACTCTAAACTGTCTTGAAAATCTTTATCTGTCTCCTCTAAAAAACCAACAATTAAATCTGTACCAATAAAAGCAAAAGGGTTGATTTTTTTTATTTTTTTTAATTTTTCTAAAATCTCAGAAGTTTTATACCCTCTTTTCATTAAGATCAACATCCTATCTGACCCAGATTGAATTGGTATATGAAAAAAATCAATGAATCGCTCACTTTTATGGTAATTTTTATAAAAATCAAAAAAATTATCATTTATGCTCCATGGATGAATTGATCCTAAGCTTAATCTTTTAATTTTGGTTTTTTCCAAAATTGTTTTTAATAACTCAATAAAACTTTCCTTTGTATCATAACCAAAAGCTTCCGTATTAATTGCTGTTAAAACTACTTCCGTAACTTTATCTTGCATATTTTTCACCATTGTTAAAATATCATTAATTTTTCTTGATCTAGGAAAAGCCCGTAGATATGGGACAATACAAAAAGTACAATATCTTTGACATCCATCTTGAATTTTAATCATGGCTCTTTTTGAAGATAGAAACTTACTAGTTATAAAACTTTTCTCACTATTATAATTAGAACTCAAATTTAAACTATTTTGAAAATGTTTTTTTAACAACTCAACTAAATACTCTTTATTAAGATTATCAACCAACAAACTAACTGGTAAATCTTGATAGTAGTTGTTTTTTTTCCAATACGTAGCGCTGCAGCCAGTAATAACAATTTTTGTTTTTGGTAAAGTTTTATTAATTTTATAAACTAACTGTCTTGCCTCTCTTTCAGCTTTATGAGTGACTGCGCAAGTATTGATAATATAAACGTCAGGATTTTTTTCATCAAAAATAAATCCATTTTCAATCATCTTTTTATCAATTTCTTCTTTTTCTGCTTCATTAACCCGACAACCAAAAGAAAAACTATAAAAGGTTTTTAGTTTTTTCATAAGGTAAATTATACTGAATTAAAACATTAATTTTTCCATCTTATCAACTATCAACCGACTCGGTTATCCTAACTTTGGCATAAATTGTAGATTGTTATAAAAATATAAGAATATATTGAAAAGAAAATATTGGATAAAATGGTAAAAATGTTAAATATAACCAATAGTTAAATCAGTTGAATCGGTAATCAATCAAAGTCAGTTGGAATCAGTTGAAAACAGCAGATGATTGGCAGGTTCAGTAAGATTTTCAATTTTTACCATGAACCAGAATAAATTCGGTACATAGCTAGATTTTGAATTTTTAATTTATTTATTATTTATTTGTGATTTGGTATTTAGGATTTAGGATTTTTATTTTAATGTTAGTCGCAAATAAACCCAAATGAACCTGCCAGTTTCAACCACGGATTGACAAAAAGATCTAAATTAACTAAATTTTTCCAAAAGTATTTTTCTTTTTTTAGAAAAAAGATGTTGATTTAAATGTATCTCTTCAATTTTTTTAGTTTTTTTAATTATCTCTAAAAGGGTTTTTTGAATACTTTCTAATTTATATCTTTTTATTAATCTTAAAAAATATTGACAGTCAAAATCCTCTAATAAAACCAAACTAATAATATCAATTAAGTCTTTTTGACCTTTGACACTATTTTTTCTGTCTTGATAAGCTTTAAGTTTTGTTATCAAGAGAAATTCCTTTTTTAAGACAATAAAACCATTGACCAAAGTTGTCTTTTTAATAATTTCTTCAACTGGCATCCCTAACTTAGAATAGTAAGGCAAATAAATATCAATATCAATTTCTTCAACTTTTATCTGATATTTTCTTAGTTTATTATTTTTCTCCAAAGGAAAATCTTTTTTGATTTTTTCAAGTTGTGAATAATCAATAATAATATCAATGTCTTTTGACTTTAAAGCATTAGTATAAAAATAAACTCCCCAACCACCAATTAATACAAACTGATAACGTCTTTTAAACTCGGTTAATAAGGTAAAACTTTTGTCAGTTAAATAATTTTGATAAAAATTATTCATTGTTTTAATTTATTTTTAATTTCCAAAAGAGTTGCCTCTTGAAAGTCTTTAGCATACCACTCAGGCAAACTCCATAAATCAACAAAAAGCTGAGCTAAACTAAGTTTTTTATCTCTTATAAGATATCTATCGGGTTTTAAGATAAAAATATTAGGTTTGCCATTTTTAATAGGAAATCTTTTTTTAATTTTTTCAATTTCATCTGAATAAAAATATACATTATCATAATCAGTAGGAATTTTTTTAAATTTTAACCGAAAGGCAGTATAAGCAGTTGGGATTACTTCAGCTGGCATTAATCCTTCTCGATCATAAACAGATAAATTAGAAAAGGTTGAATAACTAATATCTTTTTTAAAGTTTCTTCTGGTTACCCAAAAATATAATAATCTTTCCCAATCAACTACTCTTGAGGAAAATTTATTTATCTTGACCATATTCAAATCTCTTAAAGGAATTAAAGCATGATTGACAACACTGGTTGATAGATTATATTTTTTTGCCAACTGAGTAATAGTAAACTCAAAATTATAATTTTCTATAATTTGATCCAACAATTCTCTCCAGATAATCTCAATTTTAAGCATAATTTTCTATTTATTAAATAATTAACTACGGTTATTTTCTATAATAATAGAAAATAGAAAAATTGTCAACCTCATTTTCTAATTTTTATTTCTACTAAGTAGTAGACCTGTTAGATTAATCAAAGTGAAGTTTTGTTAATAAACAAAAATATTTATCAGCGTAAAAAACTTGGTAAAACTATTATTAGATTTATCCCTTATTGGTATTTAAACCTTTAATAACATAACATCTTTGGCTCCAATTTTCTTATAAGCACTCAACAACTTTTTTAACCTACTTGACAAGTAGTAGTAAAATAGCTCTATATGATAGAGAAAAAGATTGGGTGATTTCTATCTAAAAATAATAAGCATAGAGATCAAAAAGATCAATATTCATCCTATAAAGGTCCTGATGGAAAATATTATCCGACGCTAGAAAACCTAAACACAGCAAGAACAAAAATGAAAAAACAATTTTTACAAAAACCCCAATTAAGAAAAATAGGACATAAAAAAACCACTGTTATCAAAAAATATCTGATCCACTGATTTAATCGATTCAACTAATTTAACTGATTTATTAGATGTTTAAAGTTTGATGTCTTTAGAATATTGCCACAACCCGCTAGTGAATCTGGCAGGTTCACCCACGGCTTGGCACAAGACTTCTATTTTTAACTAGTTTTAAAAACCCACCAACTCACACACTATCAACTCATAACTCGCAAACACATAACTCGCAAACACGCAACCCGTAAACGCGTGAACCTATTCAAGCTTTACTTTTTATGTTTCACGTTTCATATGTTTTATTTTAATGTTAGATGTTTTTTCCCTCTTGGCATTGACAAAAAGAAGAAGTAATATATAAAAATATGAAGGGAACGGAAATATTATAAATTAAAAAAACCATCAGAAATGATAGAAATAAAGCCAAATATACTAAAAGAGCCACCAAAAATTATATCCAAGAAACAAAAATAATCACTAAAAATAAATATCTAATAACATAAAAAGAGAAGAAGAATGATGATTTAAATATTTCTAAAAAGTATAAGAATCCTCTAGAAAACGCATTAGATTTTATAACTGAAGGAGATATTATTCAAGAAATAATGCTTTTAGCTATTTCTCCTCATTCGAAAAATGACATTTTACTCTCATTAATAACATTGGGATTTAACTGTTAAGCAATTTGGCTAATTCATTAAAACATCATCAATCTAGCACAAAATAACTAATTTCCCTTAACCACCAAATTCACTACCTTTCCTTCGACATAAATTATTTTATATTTATCAGTTTTTAAATATTTTTTCACCTTTTCACTTTTTAACGCCAAATTTTCAATTTCTTGTTGATTTTTAATTTTTGATTTTTTAACTTTTATCGTGTCTCTTAATTTACCATTAACTTGAACTGGAATAATAACTTCTTCATCTATTATTTCCTCCTCAATTTCCGGCCATACTGATAAATGAATAGAAGTTTTTTCACCAAAAACCTCTCGCCAGATTTCTTCAGTTAAAAATGGTGTAAATGGAGCCAAAATCTTCAAAAACTTTTTTGCGTTTTCAACAGATAAATTTAGGACTTGGGATTTAGAATTTGAAATTTGAATGCTTTTTTCAAAATCGTTAATAAACTCCATCATTGAAGCAATCGCCGTATTAAACTTAACTTTAGGAATATCATCGGTGACTTTTTTAATGGTTTTATTAAGTTTGACTAGTAATTTTTTATCTTCTTCAATTTTCAACTTTGAACTCTGAATTTTAAATTTATTAAACATCTCCCAGACTCTTTTGACAAATCGATAAGCTCCTTGTAAAGCCTTAGTTGACCAAGCAATCTCACTATCAAAAGGTGCCATAAACATCTCATAAACTCGCAAAGCATCAGCGCCAAACTCAGAAACCACATCATCAGGATTAATCACATTGCCAAAACTTTTACTCATCTTTCGGTGATCCTCAGCTAAAATCATCCCTACATTTCTTAATCGTAAAAACGGTTCGGAAAAATCTAATAATTTAGCCTCATACAAAGCCTTAACCCAAAAACGAGCATATAAAAGATGGAGAACCGCATGCTCAGCCCCACCTAAATACCAATCAGCAGGTAACCATTTAGAAATTAACGGCTTAATATACTTATTCCAATTTTCAACCGATGGTTTAATTTCTCTTAATTTTGGCTCATTCCAAAAACAATAAGCTAAAAAATACCAACATGATCCGGCCCAATTAGGCATCGTATCAGTTTCTCTTTCAGCTGGCCCACCACAGTTAGGACAAGTAGTATTAACAAACCCTGGTATTTGAGAAAGTGGCGACTCACCTGTCTCAGTTGGTTCGTAAGAGTTAATATAAGGAAGTTCTAATGGAAGTTGACTCTCATCAATTGGCAACCAATTATCACTTTTATTATCAGTTGACAAAGAAGTTAAATTATGGTATAAATATTTTAGTAACAGTCCCCGCTTAAATGGCGGGGTTTTTTTATTACTATATTCTATATAATCCCTAATTCTTTCTAAATAAAAATACTTTCCTTTTTTTAACTCCCAAGATAAATTATGTTTAAAACTTAAAAATAATATCTTCTTATTATTTTCTAAAACCTGATCTCTTAAATAAACAAAATCACTATCACCAGATAAAATAATAAAAGTGTCATAATCAGAAATTTTTTTCATTACCTCAACAGCAATCTCTACATCAACGTTTTCTTTTTTCACAATTTTTCCACTGTTTGAATTGATATATTTTAAAGATTTCTCAACAATAGAAATATTTTTAATATTTTTAATTTTTTCCAAGTAATTAATAGTTTTTTTATAAGCACTATCCTTTTTATCAGGAATAGAAATAAAGTATTTAACATCAACCTCTACCTCAAACTCCTTCTCTAAATAATCAATCAGTTTTGATAAATCAACTTTAAAAAACTTTTTCTTTCCATAAAAAAAGTTCGAATCATCAATAAGAATAACTATCTTTTTTTTATCTATAAAAAAACTATTTTTAGCACATTTTTCACAAAAGACCATCGGAATCGGCTCGCCCCAATATCTTTGTCTGGAAAAAATCCAATCACGGAGTTTATAAGTTAATTGTCTTTTTCCTAAACCTAAATCTTCAAGTTTTTCCGTAATTTTCTTAATCGCCTCACTAGATGACAAACCATTAAACTCTTTTGAGTTAATTAAATAACCATAATCAGTTAGGGCCTTATCATAATCTCTTTCTTTTTTATTTTTTTGACGAACGATAACTTTTTTAATTGGTAAATGATATTTTTTAGCAAACTCAAAATCACGTTCATCATGAGCTGGAACAACCATCACCGCTCCATAACCATACCAACCAATCACATAATCAGCAATCCATAGAGGAATTTTTTCTTTAGTTAAAGGATGTATAACATATAACCCAGTAAAAACACCAGTTTTTTCTTTAGCTAAATCAGTTCTTGCTAACTCTGACTTTCTTTTTGCTTTTTCAATATAATCTTTAATTTCCAATAACTTTGAATTTTGCATTTTAAATTTTGAATTTAATATCTGATTAACAATCCAATGTTCAGGTGCTATCACCAAAGCAGTCACTCCAAACAAAGTATCAGCTCGAGTTGTAAAAACTGAAATATATTTTTTTTCTGATTGAGAATAAACTTCAAACTTTATCTCTGTCCCCTCAGATCGACCAATCCAGTTTCTTTGCATTTCCAATATTCCTTCAGGCCAGTCTAAATCTTTTAAATCATCAACTAATTTATCAGCATAGTTAGTGATTTTGAAAACCCATTGAGGTAGTTCTTTTTTAGTAATTAAATTACCGCAACGCTCATGAGTACCATCAGGTAAAACTTCTTCATCAGCCAAACCAGTCTTACATTTTGGACAGTAATTAATCGGCATTTTTTTTTTGTATAAAAGTCCTTGTTTGTAAAACTGAATAAAAAGCCATTGAGTCCATTTATAATAAGCGGTATCAGTGGTTGAGTACTCACGACTAAAATCATAGGAAAAACCTAGCATTTTTACCTGACGCCTGAAGTTTTTGATGTTTTTTGGCACTATATCGATCGGGTTTTTTTTTGCTTTAATGGCAGCGTTTTCTGCTGGCAACCCAAAGGCATCCCAACCAATTGGATGTAAAACCCGATATCCTTTCATTCGGTAGAATCGGGCAATCACATCCGTACCAGTATAAATACGGACGTGACCAACATGCAGTCCTGCGCCTGATGGATAAGGAAACATGGGAAAGATAAACTGTTTTTTATCTTTATCAACATTATTATTTACTTCATAAATTTTCTCCTCCTCCCATTTTTTCACCCATTTGTCTTCAAAATTTTTTGGTTGATACTTCATAATTTAAAATTATAACAAAATCCTTCCAGTTTGCCACCAGTATAACCGACTCGGTTATCCTAACTTTG
>DAIQPK010000031.1:0-7918 GCA_036787375.1 Patescibacteria group bacterium | reverse complement strand
CCAACTGGTAGTCCTAATTCTTGAGCTTTTAAGACGCGACGCATAATTTTTCCTGAGCGGGTTTTAGGAAGTTTTTCTACAAACTCAATCTCATCAGGACTGGCAATTGGGCCAATTTGCATTCTTACTTGAAGAATTAACTCTTTTTTTAATTCATCAGAAGGTTTAACATCATGTTTTAAAATTACAAAAGCTTTAATTGATTCACCTTTAATCTCATGAGGTTTACTAATTACAGCAGCCTCAGCGACTTTTTTATTGGCAACTAAAGCTGATTCAATTTCAGCTGATCCTAATCGATGACCTGAGACTTTTATTACATCATCATCTCGACCTAAAATCCAAAAATAACCATCTTCATCAATCCGGGCCATATCGCCGGTAAAATAAAGAAAGTTTTTATAAGTAAATTTATCACTAATTTTATTTTCATATTGATTTTCTTTAAAATAAGTTTCTAAATATCTTTTTGGATTATTAAAGACATCAAGCATCATGGCTGGCCAAGGAGTGGTGATTATTAGATGACCTTGGCGAGGAAGAGTTTTTTCTAAAATTAGTTTATTATCTTTAATTTCCACCACATCAGCTTTGACACCATAAAAAGGTTTAAAACAACTGCCGGGTTTTAACTGAACTTGAGGAATTGGAGTAAGCATATGCATACCAGTTTCCGTCTGCCACCAAGTATCCATAACAGGACATTTTTCACGACCGATATTTTTATAAAACCATTGCCAGGCTTCAGGATTAATTGGCTCACCAACACTACCTAATATTTTTAAAGATGATAAATCATATTTTTTCGGTTTATCTTCACCAAAGCGCATTAACATTCTGATAGCAGTTGGCGCGGTATAAAATTTAGTAATCTGATATTTTTCTATTAGTTTCCACCAGATTTCAATATTAGGATATTGGGGTGGACCTTCATAGACAAAACTAGTAATTCCGTTTAAAAGAGGTCCATATAAAATATATGAATGGCCTGTTATCCAGCCAGCATCAGCGGTTGACCAAAAGACATCATCTTCTTGAATATCAAAAACAGTTTTTAAAGTCGTGTAAACTCCAACCATATAACCGCCGTGATCGTGAATAATGCCTTTTGGTTTTCCAGTGGTCCCACTTGTGTATAAAATAAAAGACACGTCTGTTGATTTTAAAATCATAGTTGAACAGAGATCATCTTGTTTTTCAATAATTTCATGCCACCAGATAAATTTATTATTATTTTTAATTTTGGGTTCAGACAGTTTTTGAACAACAATTACTTTTTCAATATACTGATCGTTCTTTAAAGCTTTTTCGACATTTTCCAAAGAGTTAATGGTTTTTTCTCCATAAGGATAACTATTAGCGCAGATTAAAATTTTTGACTGGGCATCGTCGATCCGGCTTTTTAAAGCTTCAGCAGAAAATCCCGAGTAGACAACTGAATGAATAGCACCAATTTTTAAACAGCCAAGCATAGCAATAAATTGTTCAGGAATTCTTGGTAAATAAATTGTAATTCTATCACCTTTTTTCACTCCCAAACTTCTTAAAGCATTGGCAAATTTATTGACTTCTAAAGCGAGTTTTTTGTAAGTATATTTTTTTTCATTTAAATTTTGATCTACCCAAATTAGAGCATTTTTTTGAGCAGTTGGAGTTTTTAACCAGCGATCTAAGACATTATAAATTAAGTTAGTTTCTGCTTCTTGAAACCAACAGGTATAGGGAAACTGCCAGTCTAAGACTTTTTTCCAAGGTTTAAACCAGTAAAGTTGTCGAGCTTGATTTTCCCAAAAGGACTCTATATTAGAGATTGATTGTTGATAAAGATTGTCGTAAGATGGATTTTTAATCATTAAAAACATTATGAAGGAAAATCAGTTAATTTTTCAAGAGGCAATTTTAAGAAGGACGGACCTGATTAAAACTTTATGATATACTTTATATTATGACAATAGCAGAAAAATTAACTTTAATAAAACAAGTTGGAGAGGAGATTATTGGCGAAGATGAGTTAAAAAAGTTATTAGAAAGCAGTGAGGAGTTAGTGGCTTATGATGGATTTGAGCCTTCAGGACAGATTCATATTGCTCAAGGATTACTTCGGGCAATTAATGTCAATAAAATTACTCGAGCAGGAATTAGATTTAAGATGTTAGTGGCTGATTGGCACGCAATGGCGAATAATAAATTAGATGGAGATTTAGAAAAGATTCAGACTGTCGGCAAATACTTTATTGAGGTTTGGAAAGCAAGTGGTATGGATTTATCTAAGGTTAAATTTATCTGGGCATCTGATTTAGTCAAAGATCCTAATTACTGGCAGTTGGTAATTAAGGTTGGTCGATCAAATGCTTTGCGACGATTTATCCGGACAGCTGAGATTATGGGAAGAGAAGAGTCATTGGATAAATTAACAGGGGCAATGATTATCTATTCTTGTATGCAGTGTGCTGATATTTTTTATCTGAAAGCAAAAATCTGTCAGTTGGGGATGGATCAAAGAAAGGTTAATATGCTGGCTCGGGAGATTGGTCCAATTTTAGGATTTTGGAAACCAGTGGTTGTCTCTCATCATATGTTAAGAGGGTTGACGTCACCATCTTCAAAAAAGTTTGATGTTAATGTTTCTAAAATTGATCAGGTGATTGCTTTAAAAATGTCAAAGTCAGTTCCTGATTCAGCAATTTTTATGACCGACACAACCAATGATATTAAAAGAAAGATTAATAAAGCTTATTGTCCTGAGGGTGTTGTTGATGGTAATCCGATTTTAGAATATTTTAAATATATTGTGTTTGAGAGTTTTGAGCGTTTGCGAGTTAGTGAGTTGCGGATTGAGAGACCAGAGAAATGGGGAGGAAAGTTAGTTTTTGGTAGTTATCAAGAGTTAGAAAAATGTTATTTAGAAAAACAAATCCACCCAATGGATTTAAAAAATACTTTAGCTAATCTTCTTGATAAATTAATTGAGCCAGTCAGGCGTCATTTTAAAGAAGATCAAAAAGCCAGAGAGTTATTGGAAAAGGTGAAAAGTTTTCAGGTGACAAGATGAAGATATTTAACATCAAATTTCTAACATTAAAATAAATCCTAAAAAATAAATCATAAATAAATTAAAAATTCAAAATTAAAAATTAAATATCAAAATGATTTACTGAGGACGGATCTTCAAGGAAGACTGACTTACCTTCGCCAGTGAACCTGATAGATTCACCCACGGCTTATTATAAGACTCTGACTCAACTGATTACTGATTCAACCGATTCCAACTGGTTTTAACTGATCTTAACTGATTTTAACTCAATTTTCTCTTGCATTTTGATTTTATTTTTTGTTATAATGTATTTTTATTATTATTTTTGCTTTTTGATTATTCATAAAAGAATCTTAATAGCGTAATGAAAATTTTTCGTGAGTAATTTTTTTTCTTTAACCTCATTTTCTAAAATTCTAACTAATCTTGATTATCTCCAATTTTTGTATTGTTCTAACTTGCTAAAACCATATAAATATAACCGAGTCGGTTATATAAAGTTGGCTGGTTGGAGGGAGGTGATAAAAAGTGAATAAGAAACTTTATGTTGGTAATCTTTTGTATGAAGTTAGCGATGAGGATTTAAAAACTCATTTTTCAACCGTAGGCAATGTGATTTCAGCGACAGTGATTCGTTATCGCGATACTGATCGATCAAAAGGTTTTGGTTTTGTGGAGATGGAGACCGAAGAGGAAGCAAAAAAAGCAATTGAGACATTAAACGGTCAAGATTTTAAGGGAAGAAAATTAGTTGTTTCTGAAGCTCGACCACCTCAAGAAAGACCAAATAATTTTAGGCGTGGAGGTTTTCAAAATAGAAGGAGATTTAACAGAGAAGAAAATCAATAATAAAAATTATCTCTTCCCGCCCCGCCTTAGCGGGGCGGGAAAAAGAAAAAAAATCTCTTTTCTTCTTTTTGTTTTTTTGTTAGGATTAATTTATGTTGCTTTTCATCAAAACAGTATTTTATCCTTTTGCTTTTTTGATTTTATGGATTTGTTCAGGAATTATTATCTCTTTAGTGGAGCGATTTGCTAAAAGATTAAACCTATCTTCATTTGCTTTTTCTTTTTTTGTTTTGGGAATTCTAACTTCGATTCCTGAGTTTAGCGTCGGTATTAACTCGATTTTGGCTAAGACTCCGGATGTCTTTGTTGGCAATTTAGTTGGCGCTTCCCTTATGCTTTTTATTTTTGTTATTCCGGTTTTGGCAATTTTTGGAAAAGGAGCAAAGATGGTTCATCAGTTATCAGAAAACGATATGATTTTTGCTTTGTTAGTGGTGGCAGCACCAATTTTTTTAATTGCTGATAATTTATTAACTCGGACAGAAAGCGTTTTTTTAATTTTAATTTATGGAGTTCTTTTTTATTTTATTGAAAAGAAAAAAGGTTTGATGACAGTTATTAAAGATACTTCGTTGATAAAAGAAAAAACTGCCTTTGAGGATTGGTTGGAGTTAATTGTTGCTTTAGTAATCACTTTTTTTATGAGTCGGTTTATTGTCACCACCACAGTTGAGTTAGCAGATTTTTTAAATATTTCTGCTTTTATGATTAGTATTGTTTTTATTCCTATTGGCACTAACATTCCTGAACTGTCTTTGGCAATTAGATCAGTATTAATGGGAAAAAAAGAGGTGGCTTTAGGTGATTATTTAGGTAGCGCCGCTGCTAATACTTTATTTTTTGGGATCTTTACTTTATTAAATGGTGATAGAATTAATGTCTCAAATTATTCTTTACGGACGTTATTAATAACTCTATTAGGTTTAGGAGTTTTTTATATTTTTTCTCGCTCAAAAAGAGAAATATCTGCTAAAGAAGGTAAAATCTTGCTTTTGATATATCTTCTTTTTGTTTTAACTGAGATTTTATTTCCTTAAGTAATAAGGAGTTTTTTGTTTAAATAAATTATCTTTATATCTCTTAATAATTTTTTCAGTATTTTTAAAGCCTAATTTCTTAATCTGATTAAGAGTTTTTCTTTTTTCTAAAAAAATATATAAGACCTGATCAGCTTCTTTATAAGTAAAACCGAGTTCTTCTTCATCAGTCTGATTTTCCCAAAGATTAGCTGATGGAGAAGTCTTAATAATTATTTCCGGAACTTTTAGATGTTTTGCTAATCGATAAACTTGAGTTTTGTAATAATTGATAATTGGTTCGATGTCTGAGGCAGCATCGCCAAAACGAGTAAAATAACCTAAAAGTTTTTCTGATTTATTTTCTGTTCCACAAACTAAACCATTAACTTTTTTAGCAATATCAAATAATAAAATCATTCTTAATCTAGCCAAAACATTTCCAGCTCTTATTTTATTAAGATAATTAGCATTAGGACAAGTAAAACACTTTTTAATCTCGCAAATTAATTTTTCCCAACCTTTTTTATTAATGGTTTTTAACTGATTAAAGATTTTTTCTCCGATTTCTTTTAAAGAGATAAGAATAAAGTTTTCCTCAGGAATTTTTTCTTGTTTTATTAAAGAAATAATAGTTTTTGTTTGATCATTTAAAAAGGAAAAAAAACCAGCTTCATAAGGAAGATAAACAACAAAAATATTATTTTTAGAATAACTTTTTTTTAAAAGTTTTAAGACTGTGTAAGAATCAACCCCGCCTGATAGTCCTAAAACCACTCGGTTTAAACCGGTTTGTTTTTGGACTGATTTTAAAAACTGAGTAATTTTTTTAGTTTCTTTTTCTGGATTGATTTCTGGTAATACTGTCATAATTTTCTATAGTATACTATGTAAATAACTAATATTAAAGATTAAATATTTAATCCGCCTTTGCGAAAATCCGAGAGGTTATCAATTCTCGGATAGATAGAAGGTTTCCGCTTCGGACGGATTTCAGATATGAATAGATAACCAGTTAACAATTAATCAAAAGAGTCCGAGGGTTTTTAGCCATCGGAGCTTCAATTTTTATGGAAGATAAAATCGGTCTTCTTATTGGTCGTTTTCAGCCTTTTCATCTTGGTCATTTGTATTTATTAAAAAAATCTTTTGAGTTTATTGACAAGTTAGTAATTGGGATTGGTAGTGCTAGTATTTATGATAAAAATAATCCTTTAAGTAGCTGGCAACGTCGGTTAATTTTAAAAAAAGTAATTGAAAAAGAGAGTTTATCAGAAAAAATTATTAAAATAGTTGAGTTAGAAGATTTTTTTAATGATGAAAACTGGTTAGAAAATGTAAAAAAACAAGTTGATAGATTTAATTTAGTAATCGGTAATAATGAGTGGACTAATAAAATTATGGAAAAGGCTGGTTATCAGGTAAAAAGACTTCCTTATTATAAAAGATATCTTTATGAGGGTTGGCGAATTAGAAAATTAGTTAAAAATAATAAAAGCTGGCAAGATAGAGTACCGGACTATTTAGTATCTCAATTAAAGATTTTTTTTAAGAAAAAAAAATATTCTTTTGAGAAAATTGCTTTAGGTGGGACATTTGATCATTTTCATCTTGGTCATAAGAAATTACTAGAGATAAGTTTTTCTTTAAGTAAAAAAGTGATTATTGGTATTTCAAAAAGTCAGTTATTGTTAAAAAATAAAGTTTTATTTGAGGCAATCGAATCATATTCTCAAAGAAAAAAATCCGTTTGTAATTTTTTATCAAAAAAAAAGTGGCTTGATAGAGCCCTAATTATTCCTATTAATGATTTTATTGGAAAAGTTGATAAATTAAAAAAAGTTCAAGGATTAGTTTTATCAAGACAGACATATTTAAATGGTTTAAAAATTAATCAATTGAGAGAAGATAATGGTTTAGAAAAGTTAAGACTGATAATTGTTAATGATGTTTTAACTGATGATGGCCAATTAGTTTCTTCAGAGAGAATTAGAATCGGTGAGATTGATAGAAAAGGAAGAGTTTATTTTAATTTATTTAAAAAAACCTTAGTTATTCCTGAGTCGATAAAATTAGAATTAAAAAAACCAATGGGAAAAGTCTATCAAAACATTAGCCAGTTTTTAAAGGAAAGATTTAAGTCAGTGATGACAGTGGCAGTTGGTGATATTATTGTTGGTGAGTTTTTAAAAAATAACCTAGCCCCAGATTTAAAAATAATTGATTTTAAATCAAAAAGATTACCAATTTCTCAAGATTTGACTAGTTTATTTAAAAGAAATTATTTAACTAATGAATTAGCTGACAAATGGGAAAATCAACCGGGTACAGTTAACTCAACTACTGTCTGTCAAATTAAAAAATTAATTAATTTATTTTTAAAAGAAAAAAAACCTCAATCGTTAATGATTGATGGAGAAGAGGATTTATTAGGATTACCAGCAATTCTTTTAGCACCTTTAAGAAGTATAGTTTTATATGGACATTTTCAATATGGTTTGATTGCAGTTTTTGTTGATGAAAAGATAAAGAATAAATTATACAATATGATTAAATTAGTACAATTAATTAGTTAACTGCATTTTATTATTAGTTTTTTAAAACCTATGAAAGATCCAAAATATTTAGATGAGGCGTTTGAGAAAGTTTGTCAACAGGCTTTAGAGACTTTTATTAAAAAAACATAAAGACTATGGAAAAGGAAACATTTTAGATATGGGAGAGTTAGGAATTGCTTTTCGGATTAGTGAAAAGTTTAATCGGATTAAGCATCTTTTAATGACTGGTGGAAAGCCCCAAAATGAATTTCTTGATGATTCTTGGCTTGATATTGCTGTTTATGCAATAATTGCCATTTTATTGCGTAAAGGTTGGTTTGAGAAGTTAAATATTCAAAATTAAAAATTAAATATCTCAGTTAAGCTACCAAGTTCACCTACTGATTCCAACTGACTTTGATTGATTACTGATTTAACTATTGGTTATATTTAACATTTTTACCATTTTATCCAATATTTTC
>DAIQPK010000030.1:0-8081 GCA_036787375.1 Patescibacteria group bacterium | reverse complement strand
TATTTTATCATCTTCTTGTAAGTTAATTGAAGAAATATCTTGTTGATTATTTTGATTTGAATTAGAAGGGGGTTTTTTTATAAAATCAAAAAAGGTAGTCATAATTTTGATTATATGAAAAAAATTATTTTTATTGCAAGTACTATTTTTTTATTTCTAATATTTTTAATATTGCTGTTAACATCTTTAAAAAAGAGTAAAATAAATAATCAAAATAATCCTATTATTTCGCCAACCCCTTTTATCTTAAATAATCAAGCTCAAATTAATGAAAAAAGCGATCGAAAAAATAAAATATTTTTAAATCTTAATAATCTTAATCCTTTAATTGAAAATAAATTAAAAACCTATCTTCCTTATGAAACTGAAGACTTTCTTGTTTATTATTCAGAGATTGATAAAAAAATTGTTTTAATAGAAAAAACCTCTCAAGCAAAAGAAAAATTTTTTCAATGGTTGTCTCAATGGATAAAAAATAATAAATTAGAAATCAATATTAATAATTTAACACTTGAATTAATAACCTCTGAAAACAAAAATGAAACTACTTTTTCTCTAATTAATAACCAATTAAGGTTTTTAAAATCAACGCCTACCCCAATACCACCATTAGATCTAGGTTTCTTCACTATTTATTTTGACGACAGAATAACTATTACTCCTAGACCTTCATTATCTTCTAATCATCAAAATATCCTTAATGATCAGGACCCTATATATTCTTCATCTACCTTAGGATTAGGAAATGTTTACTATGCTCAGTGTAATAGTCCTTATGCTGATCTACCTTTACCAGACGGATGCACTTTATGCCAATCTGGTTGCGGCACAACTACAGTCGCTATGATTTCTTCATCTTATTTAAATAATCAATATAATCCTCAATTTATGATTAATTTATACAAACAAAGAGGTGCTTATCTTGGTTGTCGAGGCTCAAGCTATTATGATGCAAGAAACATTTTAGAAAGTTTAGGACTAAGAACAACTGATTATATCTACCTTAATCAACAACCAGCCGATAAAGTAGTTGAAGAATTAAAAAACTATTCAGAAGCCGGTTGGACCTTTTTTACTTTAGCTAATTTTAAAGAAAATGGAGGAGGTCATTTTTTCTGGATTACTGAGATTGATAACCAAGGAAATATTTGGGCTTATGATCCATACTATGGTCGATTTCAAACACCTCCCATAAATCAAAATAGTCGTTATCCATTTCCCAAATATCGAGTTGCCTTTGGAGTTAAAAAATAGTTTATAATTAAAGTGTGAATACTCACAATATCAAAAGTTATCTTTTAATCTCTGGGGTTTTAATTATCTTATTTTTATTAGTAATCTTTTATCCTATTAATAAAAAATCTTACAATCAACAGGTTATAGAAAACTATTTCCCTACACCAACCAAAATAGAAACGAGAAAGAAAACTCTTATTTCTCCTTCTGTCTCTTTACCAACAACAATAATAATTAGTCCAGTTGATTTTACTGGAGTTTTAGAAGAAGAAACTCCACAAGAAGTAAAAGATCAAGCAATTGAAAAACAAACCTTAAGAAAATTGACTCCTTTTAACAGTGGTTTATTTAAAATTGATTTTGATTACAGAGAAGACAAGTTTATTGTTGAATTAAGCGAACCAAAAGAAAAAAATAAGCAAGAGTTTTTTAAATGGATAAAAGACAATTTCCCTAATTTAAAAGAAAATCAATTTAACTTTAAATAAAAATATCTGTTATTATTAAAATATATGTTATCTTTTTATTTATTTTATATTAAGAAGTTTTTTTCTATTTTAAATAAAGTTTTACTTGTTTTAACAGTTTATTTTTTAATCTTTTTTCTTTTTTCTTCTTTTACTCAAAAAAAACCAGTTAATAACTTAAAAACTGAAGAACAACTAATTACCGAAGATATCGCTTATTCTAAAAAAATTATTCAAGAAAAAGATCCCACTAAAGAAAAATATCTATTAAAAGCATATCAGTCAACTCTTTGTTTTTCAACCGGCTATGAGTGTCAAAATAAAAAATCAATTAAAGAAAACTATCAAAATAGTCTGTCTGGTGTAATTGATAAAGTATTTGCTTCAGTTTTTGTCATCAGACCTGCCTCATCAATCTATTGGGTTTATAATAGTTTAGAAAAAGCTCATTTTATTCCCAAAACTTACGCTCAAAACCAGTCTACACCAGGAATTGGTTTAGCCTCACTTCAATTTATTTATAAAATCTGGGAAAACATGAGAAATATCTCATATATATTAATTGTTTTAGTATTGGTAACAATTGGTTTTATGATTATGTTTAGAATGAAACTAAATCCACAAACTGTTATCTCCGTGGAAAACGCCTTACCAAAAATCGTTATCGCTTTAATTTTAATTACTTTTTCTTATCCGATAGGTGGTTTGATGATTGATCTTGTGTATATTTCTTTACCAATTATAAAAGACGTTTTTATAAATATAATACCACAAAACCAATTAGAACATACCTTTTCACAGTTTACTGAAAAATTTAATGTCCCGCTTTCTATTGCTTTTGATGTAAAACATTTCGACATGTATTTTGGTGCTTATAATTCAGTTTTCGGTGGTGGAATTTTAGGTGCTCATGGAGTTTTGAGTTTTATTCTTACTGTTATATTTAACATTTTTGTTTTCGTAATCGGAGTTTTATTTATAAATCCTGTTGCTAATTTTGTTCTTGATATATTAGGAGATGGTGAACTAGGAATAGCAGGTTTTCTCAATATTAAACTTGTTAGAATAATTGTAAGAATCCTACTTCTTGTTTTTATTATCTATGGAATTCCCTTTTTTATAGTTTTTTTTGGAATATTATTTTTAGGATTTAGGATTTTTTTTACTCTTTTATCTTGTCTTATAAATTTAATCGTTTATATTATTCTTGCTCCATTATATCTTTTACTTGAAGCAGTTCCTGGCAAATCAAGTTTTTCATCGTGGATAAAAAATATCTTGGGTAATTTGATAGTCTTTCCTGGCTTTTTATTTTTAATTTATTTAAGTCGAGCTCTTTATTATAATATCAAAACTAATACCAATGCTTTTTCATTACCTGGTTTTAGTATGGGAGTAAATGTGGGAAGTTGGGATACAGGCTTAACTTTTCAAATGAACGCTCTTGCTTCCATTATTGGAGTTTTTATTTTCTTAATGATCCCAGATTTGCTCAAGGTTTTAAAACAAACAATTATCGGTAAAGAAGGATTAAACCTTCCCACCTCTCCTGGTGTCCTTTTTGGATCTGTCTCAACTATTGGTTCAACAACAATGGGTTTTGCCAATCAATTATATTATTTAAGAACAGGTTACGACGCAATTACTGGTAAGAAAAATGTTCCTGGCGAAGAAGGAAAACTTACTACTGCTGGACAAAGAGAGCTTCCTAAAAATGTTTTAGAAAGAGCAAAAAGAATAATTGAAGCTGCCAAAGTATAAAAATTTTATTTTAAACCGGGTATCTGTAATATATTTACTCCTATTAATCTTAAAATAAAAATAGAAAAAATAATTAAGATTAATCCTAATATACAACTAATAAGCATATCTTGAGATTTTTTTATTTTTTCTGTATTTCCTTGAGATGACTGAATTTGAAATGCTGAGTAGATTATACAAAATAAAGCAATTATTCCTGCCAAACCAATCATCCTTCCTAATAAAAACTGACTAACAAAATTAGATAAATTAATCGGCACACAACCAATAGCGCTATAATAACCACCAGATCTAATACAATTTAAACAACTATTTAAGAATTTGGTATTATTCCTAAAAAATCTTTTACAAACAAATTCATAATTAACTACTAGAGTCGGCTGAGCTACTTGCTTACATATACATTGACCATTTTCATTTGTTGGTTCGCCTATTATACATTGTCTACCTATAAAATAACCTAAAGGGGTATTAGTAATCATATTTTGAGCTCCTTCTTGAGCTTGTTGTATTAATGTTTGTCCCACTTGTTGTATTAAATTATTATTATTTATTTGAGCTGTTGGTATAAAACAACATTGATTATACTCAGTATCAGCATAGCCACAATTAATATTAAAATTTAAAGAATAAACTGGTTTAATAAAAAAAATCAGAAAAACTAATAGAAAAAAAATTTTTCTAAACATAATTATTGTTTTCCTCCACCAATTTTCAAATCTTCTTTAGCGCTTTTTCCTAATAATATTAGTGTAATAAATAAAAGAATCAATATCAATCTCGGTTCAATCTCTAATCTCCAAAACTTATCCCAAGTAAATCCACCATTATACTTAACAGCGGTCGCCGATACTTCTTTTCCCAAATCTCTAACAAAAGTTTCTCTATTAGCTAATTTTTTCAAAAATGGCAATTTTTCTGCTAATCTACCAATAAACTTATGTTTTTCTCCTATGGTTGTTAATTTAAAAGGAATCTCTGATGGAGAATAATCAACATACTTTTTACCCCGACCACCAATAATTACCCGAGTTATCTCAGTTAAGTCATCAGGTCCAAAATCATAAATATTACCCGCTCGCCAACCACCAGCATCCTCCTGAGAAAAAGAATAACTTAAGTCCTCTAACTCTTTTGCTGGTATGGTTTTAAACATATCTCTTAATCTTCTTAAATTCAAAATAGCCCCTCTTCTTTCATCTCTTCTAAAGTAATAAACCATTCTTTTTAAAAAAGGCATCACACATTTTGAAGCTTGATAACCAGCTCCCCATTGTCCAAGCGCTGCTTTAGAAACATCATCTATTATTTTATAAACTGGCTCTAAACTATGATTAACCCTTGCCTGTCTTAAAGCCTCAGTAAAACCACCTGCCCAAACCTTAGCCGGGACCTCTGCCACATCATAATTAAAACCAGCCACTCGATACATTAACTCCTGCCCATTAGCTGAAAATCTTAAAAAAGGATATGCTAAATCACCTGAGGTAATTGACATTCCCCATTCGTCCTCTCGCCACATCTTAGAAAACCATTGAAATCTTGAAACAAACCTTTCTCTTGCCTCTAACATTTTCTCCAGTCTAAAAATCTCCCATTCTAAATTTTCTATCTCTAATCTTTCTTTATTAGTTCTCAATATTTTTCTCTTTTTTTCTGCTAACTGCTCTTTCTTTTCTTTAATCTCACCAGATTTATCACCTTCTCCAGCTAATTTACGCTCCCACTTTGCTATTTGAGGAATCTCTTTAGCTCCTCCAATAGTTGTTTTAAAAACACTTATTGTTGCTCCTATTCTTTTTTCTCTCTCTTCTTTAGGTAAACCCTTTAATTGATAATACTCAGTTAGAAATCTTCTTATTTTAGCTTCGTCTAATACAAAATCTATCTGACTTTTTGACTGTTCTAAATCCCCATAGACATTCCCTAATCTCTCTTTTAATCTTTCCATTTCTTTAATAGTTCTCGCTCTTAACTCAGTCTCGACATACTGTAAGTCTTTCAATGCGATCTGAAACTCTTCATAACTCATTTTTGTTCCTTCACCAGTAGTCAGTCTTTGTCTTACTTCATCCATTAATATTTCTCCATTTTGAGTAAACATTGGTTTTTCTAAAGTAAGTAGTTTTGAAGGCGATCTTTCAATCAACATCATGGTAAAAACATCATAAATTAACTCTTTAGCAAAACCTTTAATTACCGAAGGAGGATAACGACTACTTAATCTTTTTTTCAAATAAGCAACAAAACTCTCTTTATCTCTAACTTCTTTTGGTAAAAAAATATTGCCTAATGTTACTCCTGCTATTGTTTGACTATAATAACGATCATACAGATATTCAAAAAGATTTACAAAAGCCTCAATTTTAGTTTCGTTAGGTTCACCATCTTTTACAATTTCATCTAAAATAAACTTGTCAATAGCAAAATTTTTTAAAGTATTAATACCTAAATTCTCTAAATGTTTCCAGGCCAAAGTATAAGTCTTAACCCCATGTTTATCAAAATCTAAACTTTCTTTATCATAACTTAGTACTCCAGTTTCAATTAAGTAATATTTATAGGCGTTAAACATGCGCCAACGAGCTAAATAACTAAAACCACCCGCCTCACATATATTTCCTGGATTAATTGCTAATCTCACTGTTTTCCAATTATCATCTAAAGTCAAGGGATAAAATACTGCTCTGCCTCTTTCAAAAGATTCATCATAAGCTATCTTCCATTTTTTCTTTCCGTCTCGATGATCGAAATTAGAAATATAGTAATTAATCGGCATATAGTCAGCTCCTCCAGCTGTTAAATTATTACCACCAAATCTTCTTTGAATAGTAGTTCCTTGATTATAAAATGACATCATTATCTCACCATACCCACTTGCAGTTATCGGAGTCTCTGGTTCTATAAAAGAAAAATAATGAAGAAGTTGATAATTGACACCTAAAAATATTATCTGAGCATTATAAATCGCCCTTCTTATCTCTTCTTGACTATACCTAGCTCCATATCTTTTAATAAACTCATCAAGCATTTCTCTTTCGTATCTGGATAAGCTGGCAAAAATTAACTCTAAAAGTTTTGGATCTCCTTGCCAATGCTTTTGCGCGAAAGTTAATTCTAAATTCCTTTCAAAAATATTTATTGCTGCCATCACAATATTACCTAAATCTCCTTCTAAAAATATTTCATCGAGATAAGAAGAGTTTAAATTAGCAGAAAAATTCTTTAACATCTTAAAAAATCCCTCTTCTTGAATTTTATCATTTGTTGACGCCACCTTTATTAAATATCTAATATTATGACCAAAAGATAATCTTTCTTTTTGAGAAGTAGCATATTGATATAGATTATCAAAAAAGGCAGAAGCTGAATAGCCATCTTTTAAGTTTAGATAATTATTTTTTTCTTTAAGAATCTTTGCTCTTGATTCACGACCAGTATCAGGATTGATAACCACTCTTTCTTCAAACTTAGGAATAGAAACAAAGATATCTTTAATTGTAGAAAAACTTCCTTTTAGGTCTTCTATTTTATGAATAAAACTTAAATAAAAATCTGAAGGAGTAAACATAAAGATACCATGTTTTTCTATATGATCAAATGGTTCATTTTGATGCATATCGGCAACTGCATAGATTTTAAAAATTATTGTTGCTACTTTATTTCTTAAATATTGACTAAATCTTTCGGCGATTTTTTTTCTTTTTTCTTCTGGTGATAAACTAGAGAAACTCTCGTCTTCTTTCTCTATTTGTTTTCCAATCTCTTCTTGTTTTTTTATGGCGTACTCAACAAAGTTTTTTGAAGATAAAATCGCTTCGAAAAACTCAGTATACTCCTCACCCATCTCTTCTAACATCTCATATAAAACACCATCTGTGTTAGTAAAACGATGTTCAGAGACTTTAAAAATCTCTCCCAAATGAAATTCGTTAAGAGTTGGGTCAATTTTTCGAGCTGTTTCTTTATAAACCTCTGCTAATCCTCGGATTAAATCTTTATCTAAAAAAACATTTCTGTTAATTTTTTTAAAAAACTCTTTTAATTCTTGAAGAGTAATTGTTTCTGATAAAATTAATCTTTCAATAATTGGATAAATATAAGGCGCATTATACTGGTTTAGTCGTCCGTCAATCCCTTCTTCTATTAATTTTGCAATAAAACTCTCTCCAATCTCTCCACTTTTCGGCTTAACTCTTCCTTCTTTAACCTCGTAAATTCTTTTTAAGACCAATCTAAAAGCATTATTTGTCTCATTCTCTAATCTTTGTTCATCAACGGCTGCGCTTCTTTTTAATGCCTTTCTCATTTTTTCAACTTCTTCTCTAGCTTCTTCAATCTTTTGACCATCATGAATAATCTCTCTTTCTAACTCATCAGTACTACCTTGCAATCTTCTTGCCTCCTCTTTAGCTTCTCTTCTTATCCTTTCTAACTCTTTTTGTCTTCTTTGTTGTTTTTCTGTTTCATCAATATCATCATCTTCTATCATACTATTTTAGATTATCAAAAAAATTAAATTTTCACAAATAATAATTGTTAAAAGTAATTAAAAGAAGACAGCTATCTTTAATTTTAAGTTTTTATTTTAGCTCAATTACTAGTTTTCTATCTTTT
>DAIQPK010000029.1:0-8144 GCA_036787375.1 Patescibacteria group bacterium | reverse complement strand
ATATTTAATTATATCTATCTTTTATTCCATCTTGTTATAATTATTCTATGCAATATCTATTAGAGTTTAAATATAAATACAAAAAACAGAAGTTAATCACTAGCCTTGTTATTTTTATAATCATTATAATAACCGTAGCCTTTATTTTTAGTCTAATTCTTTTCGCTTGGTATTCAAAAGATCTACCTTCACCTAGTAAACTTTCTAAAATTTCTCAAGCATCAACAATTTTTTATGATCGAAATGGAAAAATCATTTACGATATGTTTCAAGATAAAAACAGAATTCCAGTTAAACTAAATGATCTACCTGATTATTTAAAAAAAGCTACCATTGCTATTGAGGATAAAAATTTTTATAAACATCAAGGTTTTTCTCAATCAGGAATTATTCGTGCTTTTTTTAATATTCTTATTGGAAAAGGTATTCAAGGAGGCTCAACAATCACTCAACAATTAATAAAAAATACTCTTTTATCTTCAAAAAGAACTTTATCAAGAAAAATTCAAGAAATAATTCTTGCTTACCAAGTAGAAAAACGTTATTCAAAAGATGAAATCTTACTTATGTATCTTAATGAATCTCCATATGGAGGAACATATTGGGGAGTAGGAACAGCAGCTAGAGCTTATTTTAATAAAGAAGTTAAAGATCTAAATCTTATTGAGACAGCAATTTTAGCGGGTTTACCTCAATCTCCATCAGTTTATTCACCTTTTATTGGAAAAAAAGATGCCTGGAAAAAACGAACAACCGATGTTTTAAGACGAATGCGAGAAGATGGTTATATAACTAAAATCCAAGAAAAGCAAGCATTAAAACAACTAGATAAAATTACTTTTTCAAAACAAAACATCACCTTTTCTGCTCCTCATTTTGTTTTTTATGTTAAAAATAAAATTGAAGATGAATATTCTCCAAAAATAATTGATCAAGGAATAAAAATAAAAACCACCTTAGATTTAGAAATTCAAAAAATCACTGAAAAGATTGTTAAAGAAGAAATTAATAAACTTAAAAAGTACAATGTTACCAATGCTGCCGTAGTTATTTTAGATTCAAAAACTGGTGATATTTTAACAATGGTAGGAAGCTATGACTATAATAACGATGAATTTGGAAAGTTTAATGCTGCTTTAGGACTAAGACAACCTGGTTCAACTGTAAAACCAATTACCTATGCCATTGCTTTTGAAAAAGGATATACACCTGCTATGGTTTTAATGGATTTAAAAACTGAGTTTACCACTGGATTATCAAATGATAAACCATATATTCCAGTAAACTATGACGGAAAATATCGAGGACCAATGCAAATAAGATTTGCTTTAGGTAATTCTGAAAATATTCCCGCTGTTAAGATGCTTGCTATAATTGGTATTAAAGATTTTTTACAAAAAGCATATAGCATGGGCCTGGTTCAATTTGCTCCCACCGAGGAAAATTTAAAAAGATTTGGTTTATCAATTACTTTGGGTGGGGGAGAAACTACTCTTTTAGATTTAACTGCCGCTTTTTCTGTTTTCGCCAATGGTGGAATAAAGAAACCAATAAATAATATTTTAGAAATCAAAGATTATCAAGATAAAAAAATTTTTCAACCAAAAAAATATCAAGAAAAAAAAATTTTTTCTAAAGAAATTGCCTTTTTAATTTCTCATATTTTATCTGATAACAATGCCCGTTTAGAGGTTTTCGGCCCTCATTCTTATCTAAACATTCCCGGAAAAACTGTCGCTGTTAAAACTGGTACAACTGACGATAAAAGAGATAACTGGGTAATTGGTTATACAAAATCAATTACTGTTGGTGTTTGGGTAGGGAATAATGATAATTCACCAATGAATCCAGCAATTGCTTCTGGTACTACTGGCGCCTCACCAATTTTTTATCGCCTAATGAAAGAAGTATTAAAAAAATATGAAGATGGTATTGTTGAAAAACCAAATAAAGTAAAAGCAGTTATTATTGATGCTTTCTTAGGTGGTCTGCCAAAAGACGGTTATCCAACTAGAAGCGAGTACTTTATTGAGGGTAGCGAACCCAAAGATATCTCACCATTTTATAAAAAAATAAAAATTTCCAAAATTACTGGAAAAATTGCTAATGAAGTCGAGATTAAAACTGGTAATTTTGAGGAGAAAGAATTTATTATTATCATAGAAAATGATCCTTTATCTCAAGACGGAGTTAATCGTTGGCAAGAGGCAATTAATAAATGGGTCAATGAACAAACCGATCAGAAATTTAAACCTCCTAAAGAAATCTCTGATGCTTCATCAAACGAAGTAATGGTTTCTATAAAAAATCCTATGGGAAATACTACGGTAAATAATAATAGTTTCAATATTAATGCTAAAATTATTTCTTTATTAAAAATTAAAAATATTAAAATAAAATTAAATGGTAATGAAATTAAATCAATCAATGAAGATAAAAAAGAAATATCAGAACCAATTACCTTATCAGACGGTATCTATGAACTGCAAATTATTGCCACTAATGAAAAAGATAAATCTGGAGAATCAACTATTAAGTTTGGCGTTAATAAACCTTGGGACTATCAAGAATCTAGTTATACTATTACTCCAAACTTCAATTTTACTCCAACACTTTAAAAATAATAATTCTATACTAATTTTTAACTTAACTTATTTTTAAGTTAAATTTAATCATTGGTAATCTCTCCGATTCGATATTGATTTAATCTTTTTTTTAACTGATAAAAATTATCTAATTGATAATGTTCTAAAAAATAACTAACCATTTTTTTTGATTTTTCAATTAAAGAATAATCATTAAACGAAGCAATTTTTAACTCACTTATTCCATGTTGTTTAGCTCCATATATTTCTCCTGGTCCGCGTATCTTTAAATCTTCTTCCGCCAATCTTTGTCCACTAGTTGTTTTAGCAAAAAAGTTTAATCGAGATACGATTGCTGAATTTTCACTTTCTGTAAATAAAAAACAATAAGACTGTTTATCACTTCTACCCACTCGACCTCTTAATTGATGAAGTTGAGCTAAACCAAATCTTTCCGCTCCTTCGATAATCATAATAGTTGCCTGAGGAATATCAACACCTACCTCAACTACTGAAGTTGTCACTAAAATATCTAATTGATGATTTCTAAATTCATTAATTACTTTATCTTTCACTTTATTTTTTAATTTACCATGAAGAAGGCCTAACTCAAATTCAAAAAAAATTTTTTTTAAATTTTCAAACTCTTTTTTTACTGCTCTTACTGATTTTAAAGTTTCCACACTTGACTCATCAATAAGCGGACACACTATAAAAACCTGGGTATTTTTTTCAATAATTTGTTTTTTAATCCACTGATAACAATCACTTCTTTTGGTTTTCGAAACAAAAAATGTTTTCACTGGTAATCGTCCTTTTGGCATCTCATCAATTATCGATAAATCTAACTCTCCATATAAAGTTAGCATCACGGTTCTTGGAATTGGTGTCGCTGTCATTGTCAACAAATGAGGATTAATCCCTTTCTTCTTTAGTTCATTTCTTTGACCTACACCGAAGCGATGCTGTTCATCAATAACCACCAATCCTACTCGTGAAAAAACCGTTTTTTTTGAAATAAGAGCATGAGTACCAATAATAATATCTAAATTATCAATATTAATTTTTTTTATTGAAAAATTATTTGTTTTAATTGAGCTTGTTATTAAACCAATCTTTATTGGGTAATTCTTAAATAAATTAGTAATTGTTTGATAATGTTGTTGTGCCAAAATCTCTGTTGGTGCCATTATTAAAGTTTGAAATTTATTTAAATAACTGACAAAGGAAGCTAAACCAGCAATTACTGTTTTTCCTGAACCAACATCTCCTTGTAATAAACGATTCATTGGTTTGTTCTGATTTAAATCTGTTAAAATTTCTTGCCAAACTCTTTTTTGAGCATTAGTTAACTCAAAAGGAAGTGATTTAATAAGTTGGTTAATTTCTTTTTCAAAATCTTTAATAATAAAACAATAGCCAGTTTTTTCTTTTGCCCATTTTTTTTTAATTAACTGAGAAGATAATTGGATTAAAAAAAACTCATCGAAACCTAATCTTTCCTTAGCTTTTTCTGCTAAGACTTTTGATTGAGGAAAATGAATTTCTCGATAAGCTTCTTTTTCTAATAATAACCGATTTGAGACAACAATTTCAGAGGGTAAAAAATCTTCAATTTTATCTAAATAGTTGGTAATTATATAATTAATTTTTTCTCGAAATATCCTTGAAGATAAACCATATTTTTCCTGATAAATTGGTACTAGTTTACCCGTGTGTATCTTTGGCCAATCAATCTCATATTCCTTTGCTAAAAAAACTTTTTTTTTACCAAAATAATCAACTTTTCCTGCTACTGAAAGTTGACTACCAATTCTTATTAAGTTAAGTAAATAAGGTTGATTGTAAAAAACTATCTCAATTTGTCCTGTATCATCTTCTAAAATAAAAGTAATTATTTTAATTCCTGTTTTTGCTATTTGTAATTTTCTAGCTTTCACTATACCAGTAATTGTTACTTGCTCTCCTAATTGACAAAGATTAATTTTAGAAATTATTGAATAATCTTGATAACGAAATGGAAAGTAGTTGAGTAACTCAAAATAAGTTTTTATTTTTAATCTCTTAAACTTTCTTATAGTTAAAAAACTTGTTCCTGGCAGACTCTCAATAAAAAAATTATCTATCATTTAAAGTAAAACAAAATTGGTGCTAATGACGATAAAATTAATAATATTGAGGTAATAAAAATAATTATTTTAATAATTTGCTCTTTTTTTATCTTTGTATTGATTAATTTCATTTTTTAAGATTTAAAAAATTATTAATTTTATTTTCAATCTCTTTTTTTAATTCAATTGCTTCATAAAAATCTTTTTTTAAACTTAAAGTTTCCCTTATAATTCTTAGTGTTTTATTGTAAAAATCATATTTTTTTGCTTCATCTTCCTCAGATTCAATTAACAAACTATAAAATAAAGCTTCAGTGTAATAAATTTTTGGATCAGTAGGAAATAAGTTTTTAATTTTATTCAGATACTCAATTCCTCTATATAGATAATGAAAATTTCCGGTAGCTAAATAATAATAATATTGATTTTTTATCTTCGTCTTCCAATAAAAAATATTATATGGTGAACCCTTAATTGTTTGATTATTTAAATCTTCACTTTTTGATATTAACTCCTTAACTAAAATTTTATTATTTTCATAAGAAGATAAAAAAGACAAGCTAGCCAAAATAGATGAATATTTATCTAAATAAATTGGTTCTTTTTTTAAATTAATTGCTTTATTAAGATAAAAAGCAGTTTTTTGATAATCATTTATCTTCAAATAATTTAAAGCTTTTGAGTAATTCACATCAGCTAACCAATATCTTAAAATTAATAAAAACAAATAAGAAAAAAATAAGACTAAAATTATTGATAAGATTAATTGATTTTTAGAAATATCAAAATTGATTTTTCTTTCTTTTTGTTTTTGTTCGTTTTCAAGAGTTTTTATAACTAAAAAACCAGGAATTATATAAAAAAATAAATTAATTGTAGTTGTTGAAAAACCAAAAAAATTAGTAATCAAAATCCCTAAATAAATTATTAATAGAAAAATATAAATATCTTTATTAATATTTTCATTTTTTATAAAAAAAATATTCTTAAAAAACTGATAAATAACGATAAAAATTAAAATCAGATAGCTAAAAAAACCAACAAAACCAGTTGTCGCTAAATAATTTAAGAATTCATTATGAGCTTTATTATAAACAAAATCCCATTCAGACGTTAAATTATGCTCTTTTGGACGAACAAAATAATAACTATAACCAAATGTCTCGACTCCTGTACCAAATAAAGGATATTTTTTTCCTAGCTCAATCGCTCCTTCCCAAACTATTCTTCTTATTACTCCAGAATCCGTAATCTTAATTGATGTTTGACTATCTCGATTATTATTAATTTTTCTATTTTCTACTATCTTATTTTTTAAAACTAAATTTTTGAAGTTAAGTAAATAATCTAATTTATCAATACCGGTTTTAAATAAAATAATCGAAAAACTAATTATTAAAAAAAGACTAATAAAAGCTTTCTTTAATTTTTTTATTTTCTTAAGATAAAAAATAACAAAAATAATTAATCCAATAATTAATGCTAAAAAGGATGATTTTGATCTTGAAAAAAGAATAAAACTAAAGTTTAAAAATAAATAACTTAAATAAATAAAAAATTGTTTTTTTTTATTTAGATTATTTAAAAAAAAGTATAAGCCAATAAAAAAATTAACTACTAAAAATGCACCAAACCAATTAGGTTGACCTAAAGTAGAAAAAGCTCTAATTGCTGGATTAAAAACGTTTATTTCAGTTGACCAACAACTATTGTCTATAATCTTTCCTTGACTAACCAAAATACAAGTCAAATCATGATTGAGTTTTCCTGGAAGAGCATAAATTATTGAAATAAATGATGATAATAAACTAACTTTTAAAAGTGATAAAAAATTTACCTTATTAGAAACTGCAGCATAAAATAAAAAAATATAAACGAAAATTGAAATTAAACCACCATTAAAACGACCATAATAACCAAATAAGGAAACATTTTTATCTATAGAAAATATTGTTGATATAATCTGAATAATAAAAAACAAAAATAAAGGAATATCTAAAAACGTCTTTTTAAAGATAATCTTTTTTGTTAAAATCATTTTAAGAAGCCAAAAAAAACCTATTAAAACTGATATTAAATATATGAGAATAATCTTATTAAATTCAAAAAGCTCTGAAGTAAAAGGAAAAAAAAATAATGGAACTATAAAAAATAATAATGAATATAAAAATTGAATTATTTTTTCTAAAACCATGATAAATAATTATAAAGATTTATTAAGAAAAATTAAACCTCCATTTTTTAACTCTCTTGAAGTTTTTTTTGATATTGGAACAACAGAAACCAAAATAGCCATTAAAGATAAAGGGGTAATCCTTCGTGAACCAACTGTGATTGGTTTTAATGAAAAAATTAATGAATACATTTTTTTTGGAACTGAGGCTAAATCAATAATTGGTAAGGTGCCAGATTATATTAAAATTATTAAACCAGTTGTTAACGGTGTTATTACTGACTTTGACGGAGCTACAGCTTTAATTTCTAAATATCTTGAAAAATCAGTTAATCTCTATCTTAAAACCAGTTTTTTTAAACCGTTAATAAACGGTTTTTCTGTTATTCCTTCAATAGCTACAGAGATCGAGCAAAAAGCGATTGAGGAAGTATTATATAAAAATAAAATTAATGAGATTTTTTTAATTGAAAAAGCCATTGCCACAGCAGCTGGTTGTCAGATAAATGTGTTTTCAAATGAACCTCATTTAGTGATTGATTTAGGAGGAGGCTTAATAGAAATAAATATTGTTGGCTCTGGAGGAATTATTAGTCAAAGAACCTTAAAAAATGCGGGAGATTCTATGAATAAACAAATTTATAATTATTTATACTTAAAATACGGAATAATTTTAGGAGAAAACACCTGTGAATTTTTAAAAATTAATCTACTAAATTTTAATAATCAAGAAAAAACTATTCCAATAAGAGGTAAAGCTTTAGAAAATAGTCTACCAAAAACAGTAAAAATCAAAACTTCTGATATTAAAGAAGCCTTATTAGTTAATTTTAATCTAATATTAGACAACATTAAAGAAGTAATTGAGTCAACTGCTCCAGAAATTATTGATGAGATAACTAAAAATGGAATTTTTCTCACTGGTGGTTTATCAAAAATTGAAGGAATTGAAAAATTCTTTTCTCAAGAGCTAAAAATCGATGTTTATAAAAAAGACAGCTTATTAACTACTATAAATGGTTTGATTGAATTATCAAAAAATAAAGACCTGCTTTCTAAATTAATCATTAAAAGAATCTCTTAAAAACGAAAACTCTATTGACTAAATAATCGCTTTTTATTAAAATATAAAAACGTACCTTAAAAATACGATTTAGTTTATTAATCGGGTTAGGAGCCCTGCTTTGTAAAAATTGGGGCAATAGCCAACTTTCTTAAGAGTTTGATCCTGGCTCAGGATGAACGTTGGCGGCGTGCCTGAGATATGCAAGTCGA
>DAIQPK010000028.1:0-8165 GCA_036787375.1 Patescibacteria group bacterium | reverse complement strand
TTATTAAATATTAACTAATTGTTATTTTTTTCTCGCCTTGTATGAATAATGAACGATTTTTTTTCACAACTGATCCTGCTAAAATACCGTCAATTTCAATAATCACATTATCAAAATACGATAAGTTTGAGTTAACCACCTAATAAAAATAGAAGAATAACCTCAGAATTATCAACTCTCATTCGGTAATAATTTATCTTATTGGCCTTTTCCTAATTTCTTCCATACTTTTTAACTTTTTTAATATCTCAAAGTATATTTTAAAAACTCACAATTATAAAAAAATAATTAGATTTTTTTTGTTAATTTAAACTTAATCACAAAATGGTATAATTCAAATTATGAAAAAAGCATTAATCTTAATAATTGTTTTAATTATTAGTTTAGTTCTTCTTTTAATAATAGTTGGTGGTGAAAATAAGAAAACTCTTCAAAATAATCAATCTGATAATAATTTTATTAGTAAAACACCAATCTTTTTTTATGGCAACACCTGTCCTTATTGTAAAAATGTTGAACAATGGATAAAAGAAAATAAAATTGAAGAAAAAATTAACTTAACAAAAAAAGAGATTTACAATAATAAAGATAATGCCTTAGAATTTGAAAAAGCCGCTAAAAGTTGTGGACTAATTACCTCAACTATCGGCGTTCCTTTCCTTTATACTCCCGAAGGAAGATGTTTTATGGGTAGTTATGATGTGATAAACTATCTCAAAGAAAAAGCTGGTTTAAAACCAGATAAAGAAACTGTTCCTCAGGAAAAAATCTCCACCTCTAAATAATCTCATTTAAAATACTTTAACTAAACTACCAAAAAAACTGACTAATGATAATAACTAAAATAGTAATTAATAAGTACTCAAAAATAATTGACCAAGAAAACTTATTTTGTCTTTTAGCCAAATAAAAACTAAAAATTGATAGATAAAACAATCCCAATAAAATACTTATTTTAACTGCCTGATCTAAAGAAAATAAAACTACGGGAATCACAAAAGAAAAAGCAAAAATAAACTTTGTCAAAAATGTCGATCCTGTTGCTATCCAAATATCTTTAGAAGCACTACCCTTAGACTCTTCAGCTATATGAATTCCTGAGGCATCAGATAAAGCATCAGCAAAAGTAATCACTAATATCCCTCCCAAAACCGCTGTTTCTGAACTCGTTCCTGCATTTAAACCAATCATTAACCCCAAAGTAGTAATCACCCCCTGAGGTAATTCCAAAACCTAAACCAGTTCTAACTGATCTTTCTTCTGATTTCTTTGTCATTTTTGAAAATTAATCTGTTTTTTATAAACAATTAAAATGTTCTCCATTAGTGAAGCAACTGTCATTGGCCCAACTCCTCCTGGAACTGGTGTCATCGCATAAACTTTATTTTTAACATCTTCAAAATCAACATCACCATAAATTTTTTTACCAACTCGATTAATACCCACATCAACTACAACTGCTCCTTCTTTGATCGCTTGTTTTTTAAAATATTTTGGTTTTCCAATTGCTGTTATTAAAACATCTGCTTGAGAAGTGATCTTAAATAAATCTTTAGTTTTTGAATGAGTAATTGTTACTGTTGCTCCCTCAAGACAAAGCAAAATTGACACTGGTTTTCCTACTAAATTACTTCTTCCACAAACCACTACTTGCCTGCCTAACAAATCAATCTGATACTTTTTTAAAAGACTAATAATTCCTTTTGGTGTGCAAGGAACTAATAAGTTAATATCAATTCTTTTAGCAGCAAAAAATTTACCAACATTTAAAGGATGAAAACAATCAACATCTTTTAAAGGATTAATAAAATTAATAATCTTATCTTCTAAATAAGAGAGATTTTTTGGTAAAGGAAACTGAACTAAAATACCATGAATCTTTTTATCATTATTTAATTTATCTAAAATTTCAAAAATCTCTTTTTCAGAAACTGTGTTTGGTAAAACAATTTTTTCTGAATAAAAACCAACTTCCTGACAGGCTCTTACCTTTGAAGAAACATAGATTTCAGAAGCTGGATCATCACCAATTAAGACTACAGCTAATCCTGGTTTAATAGTTAATTGAGAAACTTTTTCCTTTAAATTAGTGATAATTTCCTTATTTAAGTTTTTACCATCAAGCAAAATCATATTTCAGTTTAAATCATTAATAAATCACATTCCAGTAATCTCATTTTTTTCATTTATATCAATTATCTCAGCTGCTGGTACTTTTGGTAGTCCTGGCATAGTCATTATCTCTCCTGTTAATACAACAAAAAAACCTGCTCCAGCTGACAATCTTATCTGTTTTACTGAGATACGAAAATTTTTTGGTCTACCTAAAAGTAATGGATTATCTGATAAAGAGTACTGTGTTTTTGCCATACAAACTGGTAGATCTTTATATCCCCAACTCTCATACTTTTTTATCTGATTTAAAGCTGTCTCAGAAAAATCAACTCCACTGGCTCCATAGATCTCTTTGGCAATTATTTCAATTTTTTCTCTTAAAGAAGTGTTTAGATCATAAAGATAATGAAAATTAGAGTTTTTTTCTATCTCATCAATCACATAACCAGCTAACTCAACCGCTCCTTTTCCTCCTTTCATAAAAACATCGGTTAAAGCTGCTTTAACATTATTTTTTTCTCCAAACTCTTTTATTGTCCTTAATTCTTCCTCAGTATCATCAGGAAACTTATTAACAGCAACAATTGGTGTTAAACCAAACTTTCTTATGTTTTCAATATGTTTTTCTAAATTAGGTAAGCCATTTCTTAAATTACCTTCTCCATGATATTTTAATGCTCTCACTGTTGTTACAATAACAACTGTTTTTGGTTTTAAATTAGCTACTCTTGATTTAATATTTAAAAACTTTTCTGCTCCTAAATCAGCCCCAAAACCGGCCTCAGTAACCAGATAATCAGCCAACTTTAAACCTAACTTAGTTGCCATAATTGAATTACATCCATGAGCAATATTGGCAAATGGACCTCCATGAATTAAAGCTGGTACTCCTTCAGTTGTCTGAACTAAATTTGGTTTTAACGCATCTTTTAATAAAGCAACCACTGCCCCAACTATTTTTAAATCAGCTACTGTCACTGATTGTCCATCGATAGTTGAGGCAACAACAATCTTAGCTACTCTTTCTTTTAAATCCTTTAAATTTTTAGATAGACACAAAACCGCCATAATTTCAGAGGCAACTGTAATATCAAAATGTTCTTCCCGGGGTACTCCTTGAGCCTTTCCTCCTAAACCAATAACAATGTTTCTTAACGATCGATCATTCATATCCAAAACCCGATGCCAAGAAATCTGACGAACATCAATTTTTAAACTATTACCCATCTGTAAATGATTATCAATCACAGCAGAGATTAAATTATTAGCTGAAGTAATCGCATGTAAATCAGCAGTAAAGTGTAAATTAATCTCATCAACCGGATGAACCTGTGAATAACCACCACCAGTTGCTCCACCTTTAACTCCAAAAACCGGTCCTAATGACGGCTCTCTTAAACAAACAATGGTTTTTTTTCCTAATTGGGCTAATCCTTGGGCCAAACCAACCGTAATGGTAGTTTTTCCCTCACCAAACTTAGTTGGATTAGTAGCAGTAACCAAAATTAAATTACCTTCCTTATTTTTTTCTCTTTTCTCAATTGCTTTATATTTAATCTTAGCTTTGTAATCACCATAAAACTCTAATTCATCTTTAGATAGACCAACTTTTTCAGCAATTTTTTCAATTGGTAGTAATCTTGCCTCTCTTGACATCCCAAGATTAGATAGTTTTTTCATATTTTTTTAAAAAAAATTATAACAGTTTAAGTTAATGATTGATATGACAGTATTTTTTTATTAACTGATCATTTTTTAAAAATTCTTTATATACTATCTTAACCTCAGGATTCTCATGAGCTAATCTTAATTTTAAGTTTTTATCAATTAATAAAAGAGCCTGCTTTCTTTTTTCTCTAATAAAATCATTAACTGGTTTTGGTTGTCCGCCTCCAGCCAAACAACCTCCAGGACAAGCCATTACCTCAATATAATCAAAGTTCTTTAATTGATTACCAATTAACTTAAAATTACCTAAACCATCAACAACTGCAATTCTTAAACTCTTATCAATAATTTTTATTTTAAAAATCTTTAATCCTTTTAAAGAGGTTATTTCCTTTTCAAAATCCAACTGTTGAGGATTTTTACCAGTTATTAAATAGTAAGCTGTTCTTAAAGCCGCTGTCATCACTCCACCGGTTGAACCAAAGATAATTCCAGCACCAGTTGCTTTTCCTAAAGGATTATCAAAAGGTAAACCTCGAAGATTTTTAAAATCAATTCCTTTTTCTTTAATTAATCTCGCAGTCTCAACCGTAGTTAAACTATCATCAACTGGATAACAACCATCAATAATAAACTCTTTTCTTCTTACCTCCCATTTTTTTGCCGTACAAGGCATAATTGAGATAACCTTAATCTTGTCAATTGGTAGATTTTTTTTCTTGACAAAATAATGCTTAATAATATTGCCCATTTTAATCTCTGGCGATAGAACACTGGTTAATAAAGGCTCTAAATCTGGATAATAACTTTGTACATATTTAACCCAACCTGGACAACAAGAAGTAAACATTGGTAGTTTTTCTCCGGTCTCTAATCTTTCAATTAATTCTTTAGCCTCTTCAATTGTCGTAATATCAGCAGCAAAACTAGTATCAAAAACATAATTAAAACCTAGTTTTTTTAAAACTTCAACAATTTTATCAGTTATTATCTCTCCATACTTAAGACCAAACTCCTCACCTATGGCAGCTCTAATTGATGGTGCTATCTGGGCGATCTTAATATAGTTTTTATCATTAAGATAACTAACAATTCTTTTATACTCATCTTCATTTGTGGAAATTGCATTTACCGGACAATGAGTTAAACACTGACCACAATAAATACAAGGATTATTAGTTGGCAAAATCTCTTCTTGACAACCATAGTTTTTCATCTCAACTGCATTAATATGTTGAATTAAATCACAGGCTTTTAAACAATTTCGACAATCAACACACTTTTTCATATCATAGTTAATAATTCCTCCAAAACTAAATTCTTTTCTTGCCTGTTTTCTTAACTTAGATTGCTGAATTAATAAAAGATTAGTTTTTCTTAACTCTTTTACTTGCTCAGTATTAGTTTTAACTTCTAAACCGGCTTTTATTTTAACACTGCAAGAAGTTTTAATTTTTCCATTAACCTCAACTAAACATAAACAACAGTTCTCTTCTGGTTCAAAATCAGGATGATAACATAGATGAGGAATAGGAAAATGATTTTTTAATAAAAAAGAAAGAAGATTGTCTTCTTTTTTTGCCTCAAATTTCTTACCATCAATAATGATTGTTACTTTTTCCATATCTTATCTTTTTTATTCCATAAACTGATAAATGATACTCCTGCTCCTTCTCCTAAACCGCAAAAACTGGTTTTTTTCAAAGCAGAAAAAATTAATCTCATTTGATCAGATATCTGTTTTTTTTCTATCATCTGTTTTAAAACAAATAGTCCTTCCCGACAAGGAGTACACTTACCACAGTTTTCTTTTAAAAGAAAATCTAACTTGATTTTCATTAGTTGAAAAAAGTCAATTTTTTGACAGTTATAAACAATAACTGCTCCTGTTCCTAGATTAGCTGATTGAGACTCTAACTCATCATAACTAAAGTACTGCCCACTAGCACCACCACCAACTTGAACAAAGTGATTTTCTGTCAATTGATTATCAGTTTTTTCAAATAACTGTTTTAAACTCAAATCTAAACTTAGATCATAAACTCCAGGATTAGTTATTTCGCCAGTTAAAGTATAAGAACGAGTTTTTTTGTATTGATTATTAACTATCTGATAAACTCGATAAAAAGTCTCAATGTTATTAACTAAGGTCGGTAATCCCCATAAACCAACCTGAGAACAATAAGGTGGTTTTCTTCGTGGTTCTAATCTTTTACCTTCAATTGAGTTAATCAAAGTTGTATTCTCTCCACACAGATAGCCTCCTGGTTCTTTAAAAACTACCACTGGTAAACCAGATGTTTTTTTCTCAATTAGTTTTTTATATTTTTGAAAATAATCTTTTCTTAAATAGAAGTAAATTTTTTTAGTATGAGAAAAAATTTTATAAGCAATTCTTACTCCTTCCACTAACTCAGTTAAATAATTTTCTAAAATATAACCATCTTTCTCAGTTGCTGGCTCACCTTCTGAACCATTAACAACAATATAAATCTCTGAATAACTACTATTATACATTGACTCCCATTTTAATCCTGTTGGATAACCAGCTCCTCCTCTTCCTGTTAATCCAGAGCTTTTAATCTTTTCAATAATCTCAAGTGAAGAATCCATATTCTTATTTTATCTTGAAAAGTTTGCTGATTAATAAATAAAGAGAATATCCTAAAACCGCTGTCACCAATTGAAACAAACCCATACTAGTTAAAAATATCTTTGGAACAATCTTTAAATTAACCAATAAATTAGCTATTAAAAATAAAAACAACACCTTAACAATAATGCCAATTAACCAACTCAATCTTTTAGAAATAATCATTAAAAAATAATTTCCCAACCAAATAAATGGTAAAAAATAGATTAAAAAAATCGTTAGTTTTCCAAAAAGTAATCCTTGAAAAACAGCGACAATACTGGGAAAAACTGCTATTGGCAAATAGGATTTTTCTGATAGTTTATAACTAGTAAAAAATAATAAACTATTAACAACGGTACCGACAATTAATTGTTGATGAGAGACTAATAAAGTAATCAAAATCACTGATAAAAGATAAAAAACCAAAACTAACTCTTTATTAACAGTCATTACTAAAGTTGTCAATAAATATTGGCTGCTTTTTTTATTCATAAGAAAAAAAATTAACTATTAACTTTTAAGGAATAGGAAATTTTAAAGCAAACTTTTTAATCTCTTGTCTAATCTTTTTAATAACCGGATTTTTTTTAATCTCTTTATCAAAGTTATCAATATAGTCTTTTCTTTTTTCTTTTTCTTCAGGTAATCGATATTTTTTAATAGTCTCAATTACTTCTAAAATTTTCCTACCAATAAATTTGACTTCTTTTTCTTTCATTCCTCTTGAAGTAATTGCTGGCGTTCCCATTCTAATTCCAGAAGGATAAAAAGGTGAAGACTCTTCATCAGGAACAGTATTTTTATTTAGAGTTATTCCCGCTAAATCCAAAGCTTTTTGAGCAAAAATACCAGCTCCTTTTCCCAAAATATTAGTTAAATTAACTAAAATTAAATGATTTTCACTACCACCACCAACCAGTTTTAAACCACCATTAATTAAAACTTTAGCTAAAGCTTTAGAATTTTTAATTATCTGTTGACCATATTTTTTAAATGATGGCTGCAATGCTTCATATAAAGCAACCGCAATAGCGGCTGTCTGATTATCATGGGGACCCCCTTGAAGTCCTGGAAATACCGCTTTATTAATTTTATCGGGAAGATCGGGATCTTTTTTTAATCCTTTGTCAGTGACCATAATCATTGCTCCTCTTGGACCTCTTAAAGTTTTATGAGTAGTTGTCGTTATGATATGAACATACTTAACTGGACTTGGATGAACTCCGGCAGCAATTAATCCAGCTACATGAGCAATATCAGCAATTAAATAAGCACCAACTTTATCAGCAATTTTAGCAAACTTATCATAATGAAGAACTAAAGGATAAGCACTAGCCCCAACCAAGATTGCTTTCGGTTTTACTTTTAAAGCTAAAGCTTCTATCTCTTGATAATCAAAAAGATCTTTATCTTCATAAAGACCAGTCTTCTTTAAACCATACTGATAAGATTTAAAAAATATTCCGCTAGCAGAGACATTATGACCATGAGTTAAATGACCACCGGTAGTTAAACTTTGACCCATTATTATCTCTCCTGGTTTACAAGTGGCCATATAAACAGCAAAGTTAGCCGGACTACCAGAATATGGCTGAACATTAACATAAGGAACACCAAAAAGTTTTTTTGCTCTCTCAATGGCCAAAAGTTCCACTTCGTCAACATTTTCGTTGCCTCCATAATAACGTTTTTTTGGATAACCCTCTGAATATTTGTTAACAAAATATGAAGATAAAACTTTTCTCAC